>CAYLNP010000205.1:0-4821 GCA_964384925.1 uncultured Woeseiaceae bacterium | reverse complement strand
CTGTGCGACTGGTACCTCGAGCTCGCCAAGCCCGTGTTGCAGAAGACCGATGCATCGCCGGAGAGAATCGCCGCCCAGGCAACACTGGTCAGCGTATTCGAAGCTTTGCTCAGACTCATGCATCCGATCATGCCGTTCATCACCGAGGCGCTGTTCGGCCGCTTCGCGGCCTACGCCGGCAAACGCTCCTCGAGCCTCATGGTCGAGGCGCTGCCAGACTCCGGTGACTTCAGTCGCGACGCCGAAGCCGAACGCGAGATGGCCTGGCTGCAGTCCTTCATTCTGGGAATTCGTCAGATCCGCGGTGAGATGGATATCGCACCCGCACGGCCACTGCGCGTCGTCATCGAGGACGCCGACAGCGAGGATCGCGAGCGTATCGACCGCAACGCGGACGTACTCCGGCAGATCGCCCGGCTGGAGCGCATCGAGATCCTCGAGCCGCCGAGCCCGCCGCCGGCAGGGTCCGCGGTGGCGGTGCTCGGCCAGACCAAGGTGCATGTGCCCCTGGCGGGCCTGATCGATGTCGACGCCGAAGTCGCCCGGCTGGATCGCCAGCGTGCCAAGGTCAGCGCCGATCTGGCCCGCAGCGTAGCGAAACTGGCCAATCCGGGCTTTCGCGACAAAGCCCCGCCGGATGTCGTCGCCAAGGAGCATGCACGAACCGAGGAGTGGCGCACGCTGCTTCGGGAACTCGAGCAACAGATCGCACGTCTACGCGAAATCGGCTGATCGCACCGCGGCAGTTGCCAACTCCATCACAGTTGCACGCCCACAGGCGTGTGGCGCCGGATGTTTTGCGCGAACATGGGCCCCCAGCCAGTGACCGACCCTCGAGCGGCGGACAAGGAGTCCCATGTTGCAACCGCGCACCGATCACCCCGCAGCCGACATGCCGGACATCCCGGACGGCTCCCATGCCCAGACCTGCAGCCGGATACTGGGCGCGCTGGATACCATCATCCTCGGCAAGGGTCGCGAGATGCGCCTGGCGGTGGCCTGCCTGCTGGGCCAGGGTCACCTGCTCATCGAGGATCTCCCCGGCGTAGGCAAGACCACATTGGCCCACGCACTGGCGAGGGTGCTGGGACTGGGGTTCCAGCGCGTACAGTTCACCTCGGATCTGCTACCCGCCGACATCCTCGGTGTCAGCGTGTATCGCAGCGATCGCGGCCGCTTCGAGTTCCAGCCAGGGCCCATCTTCGCGCAGCTGGTCCTGGCGGATGAAATCAATCGTGCCACGCCCAAGACCCAGAGCGCGCTGCTCGAGGCGATGGAAGAGCAGCAGGTGACCACCGATGGCGTCAGCCATCCGCTGCCGACACCTTTCTACGTCGTCGCCACCAGGAATCCCAGCGAGCAGGCCGGCACCTTTGCTCTGCCGGAATCCCAGCTCGACCGCTTCCTGATGCAGATACACCTGGGCTATCCGGATGCTGCGCAGGAGCGCGCACTGCTGACCGGTGTCGACCGCCGCACGCTGCTGGCCAGCCAGAAGCCGCTCATCGATATCGACACACTGATGGCGATGCAGGCGGCCGTACCCGCCGTGCATGTCTCCGAGCCCCTGCTCGACTACCTCCAGGCCGTGCTGGCTCACACACGGGAAAGCCGTGATTTCGTGGCCGGGCTCTCACCGCGCGGCGGCCTGGCGCTGCTGCGCGCCGCACAGGCCTGGGCGCTGCTGCACGGGCACGCCGGCGTGCACCCCGATGACCTGCAGGCGGTATTGCCGGCAGTGGTCTCGCACCGGCTGGTCCCGCGCGGCTCGCTTGCTGGCAGCGACATCGGTGCGGCACTGCTCGAGGCGGTACCGGTGCCGTGAGTCGGGTGACCACCGCCGGTGCCCTGCCGCGCAGCCGCCGCCGCCTGCTCCAGTGGGTGCGGCGAAGGCATGGGCCGGACACCGCACCTGTAAGCCTGCACCGTCGCCGGCTGTACATCCTGCCCACGGCCCAGGGCCTGGTGTTCGCGCTGCTGGTGTTCACGATGCTGCTCGGCTCGATGAACTACGACAATGCCATGGGCTACCTGCTGACCTTCCTGCTCGGCGGTATGGGGATGGTCACGATGCACCACGCCCACCGCAATCTTCTGACCCTGCGCCTGCACCCGCTTGGCGCTGAGCCTGCGTTCGCCGGCGAGACGCTGTACTTCAGATTCCGGCTGTACAATCCCAGCCGACTCGATCGTTTCGAAGTCGTGCTGCAACTCGGCGTCCATCGCTCGGCCGCCGTAGATGTCCCGGCGGGGGGCGAGGCGTTGATCAGCGTAGCCGTGCCTGCAAAGGTGCGCGGCACGCTGGCCTTCCAGACGGTGACAATCGAAAGTCGTCACCCCGCCCACCTGTTCCGCGCCTGGTCATGGGCGCATTTCAAGCTTGCCGGCTGTGTGTGGCCAGCGCCTGCGACAGTGGTACCCCCGGTCCCGGAAGGCGAGTCGGGCGTGGGCGAGAGCGGTGCGATCGGCGGCGCCGGAGAAGACGACTTTTCCGGCCTGCGCGAATTCCATCGGGGCGATTCACCGCGCCGGATCGCCTGGAAGGCCTATGCGCGCGACAGCGAGCTGCGCATCAAGCAGTTCAGCGGTGATGGCGCCGCGCCGCGCTGGCTGGCGCTGGCGCACACACCACCGGGCGATCTTGAACAACGACTGTCGGTGCTGTGTCGCTGGGCGCTCGACAGCCAGCGCGCCGGCATCCCCTATGGGCTGCGCCTGCCGGGGCACGTGCAGGGCCCGGACACCGGTCAGGCTCACCTCGAGCGTGTGCTGACGGTGCTGGCGGATTTCGACGGAGCGCACAGCGATGGCGAAGTCTGACGGGACGCGTCGCCTGCTGTGGGTGACCGGCGTGCTGGCGGCGGCCACGCTGCCGCATCTTGGCCATCTGCCGGGCTGGGTGCCGCTGCTGCTCGGTGTGTGCGTGCTGTGGCGCCTGGGGATCAGCAGCCACGGTTTGCGCGTTCCTCCTGGCTGGCTGCGTATCCTGCTGGCCTTCCTGTGTTTTCTCGGCGTGCTCGCCACCTACCGGACCGTCAACGGGCTGCATCCGGGCAGCGCGCTGCTGGTCGTCATGATGGCGCTGAAGCTGCTGGAGACGCACCGTGCACGCGATCTCGTGGTTTTGCTGCTGATCGCCTACTTCCTGATCTTCGCTGGATTCCTCAATAACCAGAGTCTGATCTGGGGCGGCTATCTGCTGGCCGTGGCCTGGCTGACGACGGCCGCCCTGCAGCAGGCCACGCGCGCCGCGCCACCGCTCCCCGCCAGACAGGTGCTGGCCCTGTCCGGACGTCTGCTGGCTGGCGCCATGCCGGTCATGGTGATCCTGTTCATGCTCTTCCCCCGCCTGCCGGGGCCGCTGTGGGGCATCGGCCTGTCCGAGAGCTCGGCCACCTCCGGGCTGTCCGAAGAGATGAGCCCGGGCGACATCACGGAACTGGGTCTGTCAGAGGAAGTCGCGTTTCGGGCCCGCTTCGAGGGCACCGCGCCGCATGCATCGCAGCTCTACTGGCGCGCACTCGTGCTCGACGACTTCACCGGCCGCACCTGGCGGCGCTCGCAGCCCAGGGGACAGCTGCCGCTGCGCGCTGAACGCCTGGAACCCAGCGGCACCGAGGTCGGCTACGAGATGGTCATGGAGCCGCATGGCCGACACTGGGTGTTTGCGCTCGATATCCCGCTGAGCGCCGCGCACGAGGATATCGTGCAGGGTGCCGACCTGCGCCTGGCCAGCGTGCGCCCGGTCAACGAGCGTCGCAGCCTTTCGCTGACCTCGGATCTGCAGGCGCGCGCCGATCGCTCGCTTTCAGCACGCGATCGCGAGCACTATCTGCAGTTGCCCGCAGGCCCCAACCCCCGGGCCCGTGCGCTGGCCCAGTCGCTGCGCGCCGAGGGCATGGACGACGCCCAGCTGATCTCTGCAGTGCTGCAGCGCTTCCGCGACGAGCCCTTCTACTACACGCTGCTGCCCCCTGCCCTGGGCACGCACCCGGTCGATGAGTTTCTGTTCGAGACCCGCGAGGGTTTCTGCGAGCATTACGCGTCGGCGTTCGCGATGCTCATGCGGGCCGCCGGTATCCCGGCGCGCGTCGTGCTTGGCTACCAGGGCGGCGAATACAACCCGTTGACCGGTCATCACCTGGTGCGCCAGTCCGATGCCCATGCCTGGAACGAAGTCTGGCTGCCCCTCGAAGGCTGGCAGCGCGTCGATCCGGTAGCGGCGGTCGCGCCCTTTCGCGTCTCCCAAGGACTGCTGGGGGCGATGCGCGCAGGTGAGGCCCGCGCAGGCCGAGGTGCCGGCAGCCTGCGCTGGCGTCGCCAGGCGGCGCTGGTCTGGGATGCTGCCAACACGCTGTGGAACACGCGCGTGGTCGGTTACGACGATGACAGCCAGCGTCGTCTGCTGGAGCGTCTCGGACTGGAAGGCGACTATGCGCGCGCACTGGTGATACTGCTCGCGCTGGGTCTGGGCTCGGTTCTGCTGATTCTTGCGCTGCTGCTCGGACGCGGGCTGCTGCCCGCTCGGCGCGATCCCCTGGTCGCGGCCTGGGAGCGTTTGCGCGGACAACTCGCGAAGCTTGGCCTGCATCAGCGGGTGGGCGAGACGCCGGTGGCATTCGCTGCGCGCGTCGGCCGCGAACGCCCGGAACTGGCCGGCGAGGCGACGCGCCTGGCGCGTCACTACCAGCGGCTGCGCTATGAACCGGGTAGCGATGCGGGTCAGATCCGCAGCTTCATCGCGCGCGCGCGACGATTCCAGCCCCGACGCTGGAGACCGGCGCGCCGATAAGCCAGAATCACAGCCCCTGAACAGGGTCT
>CAYLNP010000204.1:0-4829 GCA_964384925.1 uncultured Woeseiaceae bacterium | reverse complement strand
CGTTTCCACACGTCCATGAGATCTCCCGTGGTAAGGCAACCCACTTTCACTCCATCTCCCCGCCTCATTTACACTCTGATGTCCTTGTAATCTATTGACTTTGGCTTGTTTGGCAGCCTCATCCCATCGGATATGCCTGATGTGGTTTCCCGCCATGCGGGACAGGCTGTGTTCCTCAAGGCAGCGTTTTGACGCCAGCTTCCTTCAGATTACCCCTCACGAAGGACACCCTTACTCTTGGCTAGTGGTTGGCGATTGAATACCCCCACAGTGGACTTACACTACCTATTTGGTAGCCACGCACGGCACACCAAAATAAGGGCGACCAGTTTTACAACTGATCGCCCTCATGTAAAAATAGAAAACTAACTTCTATTTAGGATTTACATCAACTGAATTAACGGAAGGAGGATTGAAATCAAGTTCATTCTCAGGTACTCCCCAATAATTCAAATAATTATAGTTAAAAGTTGCATTAGTATTGAGGACACCAGAAGCATCAAAAACATGAGATCCCGTTCTTCCTCCACCCATTGATACTGGTTCAGTTACCCCCCATCTGCGTGCATCATAGAAAGGAAGGCCTCTCAAAAGTAAACCTATCCGGCGCTCACTGCGTAATTCCTCATATGCTTGATCTTGATCTAAACCAGTATTAGCTATAGGAGCTAAGCCACTATTTTGTGAAGTCCTTACCAAATCGATAAGTTCTAAACCCATATCAATCTGACCTGTCATAATAAGAGCCTCTGCACGCATAAGTAAATTCTCTTCCCAAGATGTTGATACTGGAAGTGAAGTTAACCCTGCCATTGTAGTTCCGTAATCTCCACCACTCTCAACCGCAACAAAGTTATAGTTACCACCATACTGTATACCACGACCAGCTTGATTAGCAACAATTGGCTTTAACACAAAATTCCTCGTAAATCGTTGATCTCCAGGCCTAAAATCCTGTATTAACCTTGGACTTATAAAATGCCATCCAACCATAATCCGATATGGATTCCAAGCAGTAGCAAATTGTGAATTCTCATCGGCAGTGCGCCATTTAAGATAATTATCATTCTCTTGCAAACCATTTCCAGTTAAGGTAAGAATTTGATCCCAATCACCCATAGTCATGTCTTTCAATTTGGTATTGACTAAAAGGTTTCTAGCTTTGAGAGTATTTAAATCACTTATCATCTCATTTGTAGTAGGCACGCCCTCAACTCTCATAAAACTAACAATAGCATTCTTCATCATGTCTTCATAGACACTAGAATTTGTAATCTTTTGAAACTCAGCTATTGCCAAATCAGCGTATTCATTGGCTCGAGTAATAACCGTTAAATTGTCAACAAAGTTATCATTTGAGGCGCCAGCTACATCTGTTAAAATAGCAGCACTATACAAACTACCCAACCTACTGTATGCAAATGCCTTCCAGTAATTGGCAAAAGCAATGACCGTTGCTTTTTTCTGATCAGCATTAGTATCAAACTCAGTTTCATTTACTTTTTCTAAAAGTAAATTAGCCACATTAATGTATCGATACATATAGGACCATTCCCAATTGAAAGCATTATTATCCCCTTGGGCTCTTGAATTAAAAGACACCAACATATCACCTTGGGGGCCTCCCTGAGGTGGGGTTACAACCGTCCCATCATCAAGCGTTATTGAAGTTGGTTGATTTGACCATCTCCAACCAAAATTACCCCAAGGAATATAAAGGGCATCACCCATACACTCATGATGAGCCTGTGCGATCCAAACATAACCTGCGTCTTCCACACTATACATTCCCAACATCAGTCGTGTAATACCTTCCTCACCACTGAGAACATCTAGTGTTGGTTCATTAGGGTTTTGAACGTCTAAATCCTTACTACAGCTTGCTAGTATAAGCAAACTAAGAAAGAATATAAAAAATTTATTGTTTATCATGATTTTTATTTTTAGTTATTCAGTAATTAAAATCCAAGATTCAATCCAAATTGAACTCCTCTTGAGTTTGGAAATGCATATTGATCTAAACCAATTCTAGTTGGATCATTAAGATCGGCAGCAGCTTCTGGATCGAATCCAGAATACTTTGTAAATGTCAACAAATTGAAACCAGTCACACTAATTTCAAGAGTCCGAATTGATTTGTTTGAAATGAAAGGACTGAAATCATAAGCCAACGTAACATTTCTTAATCTCAAAAAAGACCCATCTTCAACAAATGAGGAATTGGAGTTGTTGGTGGCATACAAAGTTCTGTAATAATTCAGATAGGCTCCACTGACACCGTCCACGGTTATTGGTTGGGTTACATCAATATGGTTGTTATCACGAAAAGCCCATTGTTTTGTTTGATTATAGATATCAAAACCTTGCACCCAATCTAACTGAAAGCCCACTCGAAGGTTCTTTTTAATCCTGAAATCATGAATAAAATTCATTGTAAAATCAGGCATACCTTGTCCAATTTCTAAAACCTCACTGGTTAATACCGGTGCTTTAGTGTTTTTATTAACTACGTAGCCAGACTCTGGAACGATGACATAATTACCCCATTGATCTTCCGGTATAATAAATTCTCCAGCACTATTTTTCTCTTGAATAGAAGTAAGGACTTTTCTGCCACGGAAAGTTCCAAGCTCAGTTCCAGGAGCTAGAAGAAAATTGTCATCGATAGGAATATCAACACCATTGCTAATTTTATCCAAAATAGTCTTTTGCGTTGAAAAGTTTGTAGTCCATTGCCAAGAAAAATCTTTGGAATTCCACATTTCTTTACGTAAGGCAAGCTGAATACCATTTGAGCTTAGTGATATTGCATTTGTTATGATTTCAGATGCTCCTGTAGACGGGGCTACACCAATACTCCGAATAACATCTTCAGACTCTCTGGACCAAACTGTGAATCCTAAACCTATGTAGGGAAGGAAACTCTTGCCACGGTTTGCATTGAATCCTAAATCTACTCCAAATTCTGTCTCTTTGGAAACTTGAACGCCTAAGCTAGGATTTCGCAGGGTATTTTGAGGTGCAAGAAACCCTCCAGTTCCCAGTTGTCCAGCGCTTAGTGTTACTATTCGATCAAAAGCATTGGGTTGAATACCTGCTTGCCCATATGCTGCACGTAATTTAAATTCTGGGAATGTAGGTTTTAATCCTGACCAGAAACTAAATTCAGACAAACGAGTGTAGATGTCAGCCCGCGGAAAGACAAAGGGATCTGACCCTTCTCCAAATGCGGATGACCAGTCTACCCTTACACCCGCAGAGACTCCAATTTTACCTTGATATTCCAATTTTTCATTAACGAGAAATCCATAGGTGACGAATTCTTCAAAAAATTCATCTACAAATTGTTCTGAAGCCGCGCTTAAGTTGATTGGAGTATAAAATGGCAACCCAGTTCCCCTTGCAGTTACTCGGTTAAAAGAACTTCTTCGATAATCAAAATTGACAAGGGTATTGGACAATAAACCATTGTCTGACCCAAATGACCAAATTGATGAAACTACTTGATTCAATAAGCTACCTTTTCTTTGGTCTATTGTTATACGACCAGTAATAGGATCAATTCCTGCTTGGTTAGATCCTGCTAAAATAGCAGTTTGATTGGGTATATACTGCGTAAAATCATCACGATAATAGTCTACACCCAACTTATAATCCAATTCAAGGAATTTAAAAGGCTTGTAGTTTAAGTTAAAATTGGGTAAAATACGATTTAGTTGTATGTCGATTATTCTATTTTCATAGGTGTATAGCGGATTTACACTGTTGTCACCTCCTGGATTCGCCACAAAATTTCCATTAACTCGTTCCGTAAAACCTAAATATGGGTAGGAGGTAACAGCTGCGCCCAAAGGTGAAAACACACTATTTGTACCTGTAATTGTACCTGTTGTGTTATCTCCGTTGATATAGGTCAATCCAACACGAGCCGTAAGTTTTGGCGCTAACTCCATACCAATATTCGTACTCAAATTAATACGATTGTTCCTTCCAATAATGGCACTTTCCTGATGATTGAATGTACCAGTAATGGAGTAATCCAGCTTATCAGCACCACCTGAAATATTTAAACTTGTTCTTGCATTAGCAACACTCGAACGGAATACATCTTCAACTAGGTTAGAGATAGGAACATTGAATTCTCCATCCGTTACTACATCATTACCCGTATTCAATAATGGAGACCCCCATATACCAAAGTTATTTCTTTCTAAAGGTTGGTCTACCCCAGATAATATTCGACCCTGGGCATCCATCTGAAAGGCATGTTTGTTTGCAGGTGCATAGTCACCTAAAATAGGACTCGAAACCCCATAAACATTATTAAGTGTGATACGTGGAGCACCCTTTTTTCCTCTCTTAGTGAAAATCTGGATAACTCCATTTGCTCCTTGAGCACCATAGATTGTTGCTGCTGCTGCTCCTTGAACGACCTCTACTCGGTCAACATTGCTAAAATCAATATCCGCTAGTCTTGATGACAAGTTTCTATCAGATCCATTTGATACATTATCTGTAGAAATTTGAACACCGTCTATAAGGATCATTGGATTTGAACTACCCAAAGAATTAATACCTCTGAGGATTATATTAGCCTGCTGACCAGGTTGTCCTGATATTGATTGAATCATTGCCCCTGGAATTTTCCCTTGCAAAGCAAGGTCAATATTTCCACTTGAAACTGGATTCAAGTCACCGGATTTCACAGTTTCCACAGATATTGCCGTTCTGCGCCGGTCTGTTGCCACTCCTGTCCCTGTTACAACAACTTCTTGAAAAATAAAATCTTCGGAAGCTAGAACAACATCCACCACATTGGAAGCTCCAAG
>CAYLNP010000203.1:0-4872 GCA_964384925.1 uncultured Woeseiaceae bacterium | reverse complement strand
TTCAAGATCTTCACCAACATCAATTCTGCGGTGGTCGATCCCAAGGCCTTCGACAGCAACAGTTTTGTCGACCTCAAGGCGGATGTCTGCATCATCCCGCCCAACTCCTTTGCGCTCGCGCGCACCGTCGAATATTTCCGCATTCCGCGCAGCGTGCTGACGATCTGTCTGGGAAAATCGACGTACGCGCGCTGTGGGATCATCGTCAATGTCACGCCGCTGGAACCGGAGTGGGAAGGACATGTGACGCTCGAGTTCTCCAATACCACGCCGTTGCCGGCGAAGATCTACGCCCACGAAGGCGTCGCACAGATGCTGTTCCTGCAATCCGACGAGGAATGCGAAACCAGCTATGCGGATCGCGGCGGCAAGTATCAGGGCCAGCGTGGCGTGACGCTGCCTCAGACCTGACCGCGCGCAGGCTCAGTCGGGCAGGGCAAGGGCCGATGCGCCGTCACGCGTGAGGACCGGCGCGCTTCGCAGCGGGTGCCCGTCAAGTACGACACGCCCATCGACGCAGCGCAGGCGGCCCTGACAGAACCACTTCACCGCGATCGGATAGATCAGGTGTTCGCCCCGGCGCACCCGCGCCGACAGACTCGCTTCGGTGTCCCACGGCTGTACGGCGCAGGAATACCGCAGCACCACCGGCCCGGCATCCAGCGCCGGGACGACGAAGTGCACTGTGGCGCCATGCATCCGCTCTCGCGCCGCGAGCACACGCCGATGCGTATGCAGGCCCCGGTGCAGGGGCAGCAGGGAAGGGTGGATATTGAGCATGCGCCCCGCAAAGGTCTGTACCATCTCGTCACTGAGGATGCGCATGAATCCGGCGAGTACCACCAGGGTGACGCCGTGCTCCTGCAGTGTGCGCGCGAGCAGCGCATCGTAGTCGCCGCGACGGGCATGGTCCCGGGGAGACAGGTGCATCGCCGGCACGCCAGCCGCAGTGGCGCGCGCGAGTGCGCCTGCCGCGGCGCGGTCGCTGATCACCATACCGATCTCGCCGGGCAGATCGCCGCGATCTCTGGCATCGAGCAGCGCCTGCAGATTGGTACCCTCGCCGGAGGCCAGCACCGCCAGCCTCGGCACGGCGATGGCCAGACTCACGGTGTCAGAACCACTCCCGCATCGCCGGCCTCGATCACGCCGATGCGATGGACCTGCTCACCGCCATCACCCAGGCTGGCGATGGCCGCCTGCGCGTCGGCCTCGGCGACGATGACGGCCATGCCGATGCCACAGTTGAAGGTGCGGAACATCTCCTCGCGGCTCAACCCGCCGTGTTCGCGCAGCCAGGGAAAGATGGCGGGTTGCGTCCACGACCCGGTGTCGATGCGCGCCTGCAGGCCGGCCGGAAGCACACGGGGAATATTGTCGAGCAGCCCGCCGCCGGTGATGTGAGCCAGCCCCTGCAGTGGCACCCGCTCGAGCGTACTCAGGATCGAGCGCACGTAGATGCGGGTAGGCGTGAGTGCGGCCTCGGCAACGTCGCGACCATCGTCGAGGCGCTGCTGGTCTGCGCTGGTGCGTTCGAGGATGTGGCGCAGCAGTGAGTAGCCGTTGGAATGCGGGCCGGATGAGGCCAGACCGAGCACGACGCTGCCCGCCGTGATGCTGCTGCCGTCGATGATCCGGTCGCGCTCGACGATACCGACGCAGAAGCCGGCCAGATCGAAATCTGCGCCTTCATACATGCCGGGCAACTCGGCGGTCTCACCGCCGATCAACGTGCAACCGGCCTGCTCGCAGCCAGCAGCGATGCCGCCGATCACCGCGCTGGCGGCCGCGACGTCGAGCTTGCCGCTGGCATAGTAGTCGAGGAAAAACAGAGGCTCGGCGCCAAGCACCAGGACATCGTTGACACACATCGCTACCAGATCGATGCCCACGGTATCGAGCCGGTTCAGTGTCAGTGCCAGGCGCAGCTTGGTCCCGACGCCGTCGGTGCCGGACACCAGCACTGGGCGTCGGTAGCGCCCGACCGGCAACTCGAACAGGCCGCCGAACCCCCCCAGTCCAGTCAGCACCTCCGGGCGCATGGTCCTGGCGACCGCAGGCTTGATGCGCTCGACGAGGTCGGCGCCGGCATCGATGTCGACGCCGGCGTCGCGATAGGTCAGTGGGGGTTTGTTCATGCTCAGGCCAGGTCTGTAGGGCACACCTGGCAGTGACCAGGGCCGCGGCTGTGACTTCGGTCGGTATAATAGTGATTCGTCTCTCGGGGGGGAACCCGGCGCCCGCGTCCACCCCGGCCCGATGTCAGGAGTTTCCATGCGCATTCGTATCGGCATGCTCGCATTGATGATGATGGCGCTGCCCGTGGCGCCAGCCACAGCGGCGTTGGTGGAGGATCTGTACGCCGCCGAGGTGCCGCTGCAGCTGCGCGATACCCAGTCCGTGGATGAGGCGTTCCGGCTGGCGCTGGATCAGGTGCTCGAGCGGGTCACCGGGCGGCGGGATGTAGCCGAGCAGCCGGAAGCCGTCGCCATGCGCGGCCGCGCACGCGCGATGGTGCAGCAGTGGAGCTACACCCGCCAGGGGCTGTGGGCAATGTTCGATTCGGTCCTGCTGGGGCGCGAGCTTCGCGCGGCCGGACTGCCGCAGTGGGGTGCGGAGCGTCCTTTGCTGCTCACCTGGCTTGCGATCGACGAAGATCTGCAGCCGGCGTTCGTGCTTGCCGGCCCGCCCGCCGAAGTCGACCCAGGTACGTCGGAAGCCCAGGATGCGGGTGACGCGCCGACGCCGCAGAGGCTCGATCAGCAGGGGCTGCGCGAGGCGCTTGACCAGGTGGCCCGGCAACGCGGCGTGCCGCTGATGCTGCCGCGGATGGACGCTGCAGACCGCACGCTCGTGACGCCTGAACGCCTTTGCGGCAGTGACTTCTCGTCGACCGCGCCGGGCGGTGGAGGCGTACCTGCCGACTCGGCACGGGGTCGCGATACGGCGGACCTTGAGGGGGATGAGACACTCGATGAGCTGGTCGAGTCGCTTCGCCGCTCCCAAGGCGACGTTGCCTGGCAGCTTGCTGCAAGGCGCTATCGCGCCGATGGCATTCTGATCGGGTGTGCGAGGGCGCTGGGGGAGCGTCTGGTCATCGACTGGACGCTGCAGCTGGCCGAGGGGGACCGTCGACGGTGGCGTGGCGATCTGGTGGACGGGCCTCACGGCGCCGCCGACGCGCTGGCGCGCGCGCTGGCACCGGTGGCGGGAGAATCGGGCCGCCAGGCACTGCGCATCGGCGGCATCGGCAGTCTCGCCGACTACGCGAAAGTGATGCGCCATCTGGAGACCCTTTCGCTGATCGACACGGTCGACATCGAGCGCGTCGACGGCGACACCCTGCATCTGAGCGTGGCCACGCGCGCGGATGCCGAACAGTTACGCCGCGCGTTGCTCATCGGCCGGACCCTTGCGCCGGTATCCGATGCCTCGGCGGGGACGGGAGCCTTCACGCTGGTGCCATGACCACGCCTCTGCGCCATCTGCCCAACCTTATCTGCGTGCTGCGCATGCTGCTGGTGGTGCCCATCGTGCTCCTTCTGGTGAATGGCCAGTGGCAGGTGACACTGCTGCTGATCGTGCTGGCCGGCGTCTCGGACGGGCTCGACGGTTTTCTGGCCAAGCGTTACGGGTGGCAGTCGCGGCTGGGCAGCATGCTGGATCCCGCAGCCGACAAACTGCTGCTGGTGAGCCTGTTCGCAACACTGACCTGGCTGGCACTGGTCCCTGCCTGGCTCACGGCGCTGGTGGTCCTGCGCGACGTGCTGATCAGTGCCTTCGGTCTGGCCTATAACGCGCTGGTCGAACCGCTGACCGCGCAGCCGACCATTGTCAGCAAGCTGAACACCGCCCTGCAGCTTGCCTTCGTGCTCGCGGTGATCACCGCCCAGCCCTTCGGCTGGCCGCCGCGCCTGGGGCTGGACGTGCTCGGTGCACTGGTGCTGACCGGCTGCATCGTCAGCGGTGTCGACTACATCCTGACGTGGTCGAGGCGCAGCTGGTCGCGCAAGGCCCCGGCGTGAATGCCGGCGCACAGCTTGCGTTGCCGGTGCGGCTGCGCGACCACGCAAGCTTTGCAAGCTTCGAGGCGGGCGAGCACGCAGACCTCGTCGCCGAGCTGGCTACGCAGGCGGCCGCGCCGCGCGGCGCGCAGCCTTGCTGGCTGTGGGGCAGCCCGGGCAGTGGGCGTACGCATCTGCTGCAGGCGATCTGCGCAGCCGCGGGTGACGCCGGAGAGGTGGCCACCTACCTGCCGCTGACCGAACTGATGTCCTTCGGACCCGGCGTGCTGGAGGGCCACGCCACCTCCGAGGTCGTGTGCATTGACGATCTTGATCATGTGACCGCGCGGCGCAGCTGGGCCCTGGCGCTTTTCGCCCTGTACAACGACCTGCGCGAGGCCGGCGGCTGGCTGGTGTTCGCAACCGACAGCGCCCCGTCGGCGCTGGTCACGGCGTTACCGGACCTGAACTCCCGGCTGTCGGCCGCGGCCGTGCATCGGGTCCATGCACTTGGCGACGAGGCGCTGTTGCGCGCGCTGATCGCAAGGGCGCAGCGACTCGGACTGGAGTTGCCGGAAGACACCGGGCGGTGGCTGATGCGCCGCATGCCGCGAGATGCGACCAGCCTGTTCGCCGTGCTCGATACGCTCGATCAGGCCGCCCTTGAAGCGCAGCGCCGCCTGAGCGTGCCGTTCGTGCGCGAGGTGCTCGCCGCAGCGCCCGGGACCGCGTCGTTGCCCTCAGGTACTTGATTGCAGACGTGAAATGCGCAGCCACGCGACCAGAGCGATGACGCAGAGCAGGCACAGCCCGATCACCAGTGTCGCAGGCAGCCAGGCTGCGGGATTGGCGACCACTTCCATCAGCG
>CAYLNP010000202.1:0-4904 GCA_964384925.1 uncultured Woeseiaceae bacterium | reverse complement strand
GGCTACAAGAGCGGCGGCTGGTCCGCCCGCAAGAACAACCCCGCCGAGTTCGTGGTCTTTGATCCCGAGTACGTTGATTCCTATGAAATCGGCCTGCGTACCCTGGTACTCGATGGCCGGGCCCGACTGAACTACACAGCGTTCTTTTACGACTACCAGGATTTCTTTGCCACCGCGACCGGACAGGACGGAAACTTCATCGTCTCGACCAACGACGCGGAATTCTATGGTGTCGAGTTCGAAGGCACGATCCGCGCCACCGAAGACATCGACGTTTTTGCGGCGATGGGCTGGCAGAAGGGCAAATACAAGGAAGAATCCGACACACTGGGTGACGATCCACAGCGCCTGCCGGAGATCACGCTCAAGGCCGGGGTCACCTATACGCGTGCGGTCTCGGCTGATGCCGATGTACGCCTGACGGTCGACTACAACTACCTCGACAATCACTTCACCAACCTCCAGAACAGCCCCGAGGGTGCGTCTGGCAATGTCGAGCTGTGGAACGCCACGCTGGCCTACGAATTCAACCAGGGACGCTACGAAGTATTTGCCTCGTGCAAGAACTGCTTCGATAACCGCTATATCGCCCAGTCCTTCGACTTCCGCGGCATCAACTTCATCCAGGTCTATCCGGGAGATCCGCGGACCTGGGTGCTCGGGTTCCGCGGTCGCTGGTAGGCCTGGCGATAATTCTCGCTGTCATGGCGCCGGCCGGGCAATGCCCGGCCGGCTTGCATCAAAGCGTGCCTTCAAGCGCACGCCAGCAGCGCAGCTGGCGTCCGTCATCACTGGGCAGCAGCGCTTGGCGCTCAAGCCGGCACCTCGGCTCAACCGCAGGACATCGCGGCGCAAGATAACAACCCCCGCCCTCCTTTTGTGTCGCCGCAATCTCGCCCTTGAGAGAGGGTCTTTCTGCACGATCGACCCGACGATCCCCCGGGGTCGGCGCAAGATGCGCGGCGATCAGCGCCTGGGTATAGGGATGGCGCGGAGTATCAAAAATCTGCGCCGTGGTGCCCTCCTCAACCACCTGGCCCAGGTACAGCACGATCACCCGATCACAGACATGCCGGATGGTCGTTAGGTCGTGCGAAATGAACAGGTACGCCGGCCCGAATTGGCGTTGCAGGCGCTTGAGCAGATCCAGAAGTTCAACCGTGGTCTCCGGTGTCAACGCAGAGGTCGGCTCATCCAGGACAACGAAATCCGGCCGCGTCATCATGGCCCGCGCGACGGCGATGCGCTGCTGTACGCCGGCCGAAAGACCGCGCGGCAGCTGCTTTCGCAGCGCCGGTGACAGTCCGGTGGCCTGCATCATCTCGACGATACGCTGCTCCTTCTGCATCTCGGACAGCGGCGTCAGCAGGTCCAGCGGCTGGCGGACGACCTGCTCAAGTGTCCACCGCGGGTCCATGGAATCCAGCGGATCCTGAAAAGCGATCTGCATACGCTCGCGCAGGGGCCGCAGCGTCGCCGACGCCAGCGCATGCACCGGCTGTCCGGAAAAGTGGATCTCGCCGGCAGTGGGTTCCTCAAGGCGCAGCACGCAGCGACCAATCGTGGTCTTGCCCGAGCCGCTTTCGCCCACCAGGCCGACGCACTCACCCGGCAGGAGATCGAAATCCACATCATCCACGGCGGCAATCGGCTGTCGATGGCCCGGCACCGGAAATTCCTTGCGCAGGCCACGGACCTGCAGGAGCGCTGCGCGGTCAAGCGCCCTGCGCTGCTCCTTGCCCTGGCGCGGGGCGTCGTGATTCCCGGCGTCGGTTGCCTGCAGGTTGAGGATGCTGCGACTGTACTCATGCCGAGGCTGCTCGAAGAATTCCCGCACGAGACGATCCTCGACGATCGTGCCGCCATGCATGATGGCCACACGGTTGCAGTAATTGGCGACGATGCCCAGGTCCTGCGTCACGAGCAGGACGGCGGATCCCAGCTGCCCTGCCGCGTCCCACAGACGGTCCAGTACCTGCGCCTGTATGGTCACATCCAGGCCCGACGTCGGTTCATCGGCAACCAGGAGATCGGGTTGACTGACGAGCGCCATGGCGATGACGACGCGCTGGGCCATGCCCGTCGAGAGTTCATGCGCGTAGGCACCGAGCCTGCGCTCAGGTTCATGGATACCAACCAGCCGCAACATCTCGAGCGCATGCGCCCGAGCCGCCCGAGCGCTGACGCTGGCGTGCGCGCGGTAGACCTTGCTGAGCTGCGCACCCACTGTCAGCATCGGATGCAGTGCGGCGCGCGGCGACTGCGTCACAAGCCCAATGCGCGCTCCGCGTATTCCGGACAACTGTGCTGCTGACAGCTGCAGAAGGTCCGTGCCTTGGAAGAGGACGCGGCCTCCGGTGATGCGGGCCGTACTACGCGTGAGGCCGAGCAACGCAAGCACCGCTGTGGACTTGCCACAGCCTGGCTGCCCCATGAGGCCTATGAACTCACCAGCGCCTACACGCAGCGAAAAATCGCTGACTGCGGGTATTCCCGCGTACGCCACCGACACCCCCTGAGCCTCCAGCAGACAGGCCTGGGTGTCGGCCGCATTCCCGCTCATCGAAAGCGATCCTCGAGTGCATGCCCAAGCACAGCAAAACCAAACACCGTAATGCTGATCGCAAGCCCGGGAAATACCGAGGTCCACCACCATCCGTAGTTCAGATCACCGGCGCCCTGCGCGATCATCAGGCCCCATTCCGGTGTCGGCGGTTGCACACCCGCGCCGACGAAGCTCAGTCCCGCAGTAAGAATGATGGCGAAGCCGATCGTCACTGAGAGCTGGATCAGGGCGGGCACCATCGAGTTCGGCAGCACATGGCGCCAGGCGATATACCAGGAGCCGGCACCAGAGGCCCGCGCGGCCTCCACATAGCCACGTAAGGATTGCGTCATTGCCTCGGCCCGGGTCAAGCGCAGAAAAATCGGTGTGTACACCAGACATAGCGCCAGGATGATATTGCCGGTCTGACGTCCGGCCAGCGCGACCAGTACCATCGCTGTAATGAATACTGGAAACGACTGCAGTACATCGGAGATTCGCAGCATCAACGCCGTGGCCCAGTTGCGGAAAAACCCGGCGATCAGACCAAGCGACGTACCCAGCAGCAACGACAGCAGCGCCCCGCCAAGGGCAATCGTCACATCCGTACGCGGTGCCGCAATCACACGCGAGAACACATCGAGTCCGTAGAAATCCGTACCGAACCAGTGAGGCGGCTGCTCCAGAGTGCCGGTGAAAGTCCCGATCAGCAGCCCGGGCCATGCCGTCAGCGGCGGCGGCGGCACACCGATATTGTCGGTTGCCTCCCGCGGATCGTAAGGCGCAAGCGAGGGTCCGGCGATGGCAAGAAACACCACGGTGAACGCCACGGCCACGCCGAAATACAACAGCACACGCCCGGCGCGCCGCGGCCCCGCGGCGGGGCGCAGCACGTCAGCCACGGCGGACACCGGCGGCTGCTGAGACCTGCGATCGATGCTCATCGGCTGCGGCTGCGCGGATCAAGCACCGCGTGGGCAATGTCGACCAGCAGATACACAAGCAGCGACACGAAGGCTACGGCCAGCACGGCGCCCTGAATGGCCGGGTAATCAAAGTTGAGTATTGCCCGCACGGAGTACTGGCCCACGCCGTTGAGGGAGAAGACTCGCTCGACGGTGACAGCTGCAGAGAGCAGGACACTGAAAAACACTGCGACCAGCGTCAGCGTCGGCGTCAGGGCAGTGCGCAGAGCGTAGCGGGCAACGGTGCTCTCTGGGAGCCCGCAGGCTCGCGCGAACAGTACGTAATCGGAGGCCAGGGCTCTGACGGTGTTCTGGCGGACCATCTTTATGATGGCACCGGAGACCGTGAACACCATCGTCAGCACGGGCAGTGCCAGATAGCCGAACGCACTTATCAGCACGTCCCAGCGCCCACGCAGTACACTGTCGATGATAATCAGTCCGGTGACCGGATCGGGCGGCAACAGCAACGGGTCGTAGCGCCCGAGTGGCGCCGGGGCCAGGCCCAGCGTGAATGCAAACACCAGAATGAACAGCAATCCCCACCAGTAGTCCGGCTGAGAACCGGCAAACATGCCCCAGACATAGGCACTGCGATCTACGACTCCGCCGGGTTTTGCCGCCGCGTACATACCTACCGGAATCGCGATCAGCAAAGACACCAGCAGTGCCAAGGAAACGATCTCCAGCGTGACGGGCAGGCTGCGCGCGAGTTCGGCGCCAACCGGTTCGTTTGATTCCCAGGAATCTCCAAGGTTGCCCTGCAGAAGGCCGCCCTCGGCCTGACCCCGCGTGATGCCCATGAAGTCCGTGAACTGCAACGCCAGCGGCCGGTCCAGGCCGAGCATCTGCTGCGACTGGGCGTAGGCTTCGGGGCTTGCATTGAGTCCGACCAGTCGTGCCACCGGATCGGCGGGCATCAGGCGGATGATGAAAAATACCAGTACCGCCAACGCCAGAAGCTGAAGCACGGCGATGAGCAGGCGCTGGAGTACGTAGCGATACATGATCAGCGTGCGACCTCGGCGCTTCCGGATTCATCCACGCCCATCGCCAGCGGAAACCAGGGCACCGATCGCGTCGGATGCAAGGTCAGGCCCTGCAGTCCCGGCTGAAATGCCCAACGGGTCTTGTACTCGACAAGCGGAATCGACGCCAGCCTGTCAAAGAGGATCTGCTGCGCCTGCCCGAGCAGAGACGCTCGCTGCTCATCGTCGGCCTCGACCAGCGCTTCTGCGAACAAGGCATCAACACGCGCATCCGAGAAATTGGTCATATTGTTGATCCCGGCAGGCGGACTCACGTAGGACAGCAGAATCGCGTAGGCGGCATCCACCCCGATGGGCACAAGCCCGTCATACAGCGAGAGAGGAAGATCCTTTTTCACCAGCTGC
>CAYLNP010000201.1:0-4908 GCA_964384925.1 uncultured Woeseiaceae bacterium | reverse complement strand
GCGGGCGGTACAAGCTCGTCGAGCTTCCAGCGCGGACGGGCCAGGATCCGTGGCAGTCCGGCTGACGCGCCGCTGAGGCGACAGACCCCGGCGAGTGCGATCATCGCACCGTTGTCGGTGCAGAACGCCGGACGCGGATAATAGACCGCGCCACCCCGCTTGGCGACCTCCGCGGCCAGGCGCGCGCGCAGTTCGAGATTGGCACCCACGCCCCCTGCGACCACAAGGCGGGCAAGCCCGGTCTGCGCCAGCGCCTTGAGCGTGCGCGCCGCCAGCGTATCGACCACGGCGGCCTGGAAGCTCGCGGCAATGTCTGCGGCACGCTGCGGTGCGAGCACGCCGTCGGCGCCGGTGGCGTCGCGCACGGCCAGCATCACAGCGGTCTTGAGCCCGGAGAAGCTGAAATCCAGCCCCGGACGATCGATCATCGGTCGCGGAAACCGGTAGCGCGTGGCATCCCCCTGCTCGGCCAGCGCCGCCAGCCGCGGCCCGCCCGGGTAGGCCAGCCCCAGCAGTGTGGCGGTCTTGTCGAAGGCCTCGCCGGCGGCGTCATCCAGCGTATCGCCCAGCGTGGTGTAACGCCCGATGCCCTCGACCTGCACCAGCATGCTGTGCCCGCCCGAGACCAGCAGCGCCAGGAAGGGCATCTCCGGGGGATCGTCCTCGAGCATGGGCGCCAGCAGATGCCCCTCCATGTGGTGCACCGGCACGGCGGGCAGCCGCCAGGCATAGGCCAGGCCTGCGGCAAGCCCAGCGCCCACCATCAGCGCGCCCATGAGCCCGGGCCCGGCGGTGTAGGCCACCGCGTCGATGGCGCCCGGCGAGGCGTCGGCCTCACCGAGCGTGGCGCGGATCAGCGGCACCAGGCGCCGGACGTGGTCGCGCGAGGCAAGCTCCGGCACCACCCCGCCGTAGGCCGCATGCAGGTCAACCTGGCTGAACAGCTGATGGGCCAGCAGCCGGACCCGCCCGTCGGGCGCACGCTCGCAGACCGCCACGCCGGTCTCGTCACAACTGGTCTCGATACCCAGCACACGCATGCGAAGGTTCCATCCGGCAGGCCAAGGGATTTTGCAATTGTAGCCCGGAGGCAGTAGACTTTTGCGCCTTTGTCGCCCCCTTGGACAGGCCGTGGTCACGACGGTCGGCGGGGTGGTTTTGTTTTTGGGCCCTGGTCCGGGCTTAGGAGTTGAGGTCAAGATGCCAAGCGTTCGCGTCAAAGAAAGCGAGCATTTCGATGCCGCCCTGCGGCGATTCAAACGCGCCTGCGAGAAAGCCGGCGTGCTCACCGAACTGCGCCGTCGCGAGTTCTACGAAAAGCCCACCCAGGAGCGCAAGCGCAAGAAGGCGGCTGCCGTCAAGCGGCACCTGAAGCGCCTTTCGCGCGAGCAGGGTCGCCGCACCCGCCTGTACTGAAAACCAGACCCAGGCCGGCACGCTTCGTGCGCCCATGAGTCTCAAATCCCGGCTCAACGACGACGTCAAGACCGCGCTGCGCGCCGGCGACAAGGTGCGTGTGAGCGTGCTGCGCATGACGCTCGCGGCCATCAAGCAGCGCGAGGTCGACGAGCGCATCGAGCTCGACGAGGCGCAGGTCTTGAGCGTGCTCGAAAAGATGATCAAGCAGCGTCGCGAGTCGGTGAGCCAGTACACCGCCGGCAACCGGCAGGATCTCGCCGACAAGGAACTCGCCGAGATCGAGCTGATCACAGGCTACCTGCCCGCGCCGCTCTCGGACGCCGAACTCACCGCGCTGATCGACTCGGCCATCGAGCGCACGGGTGCGAGTTCCATGCGCGACATGGGCCAGGTCATGGCGCAGCTGCGCGAAGCGGCTGCCGGGCGCGCAGACATGTCCGTGGTCAGCCAGCGCGTCAAGGAACGCCTGACCAGCTGATTCCGGGTTACACTCGCGCGTTGCGTTTCGGGCAGCCGGTATGAGCGGACGCATCCCCCAGGACTTCATCGACGAACTGCTCGCACGGGTCGACATCATCGAGGTGCTCGGCTCACGGGTGCAGCTGAAGAAGGCCGGCCGCGAGTACAAGGCGCTGTGTCCGTTTCACACAGAAAAGACACCCTCTTTCACGCTCAGCCCTGACAAGGGCTTCTACCACTGCTTCGGCTGCGGTGCGCACGGCACGGCGCTGGGCTTTCTGATGGAACATGACCGCCTGCCCTTTGTCGAGGCGGTCGAGGAACTCGCCTCACTGGTCGGCATGAGCGTGCCGCGCGAGGACTCCCCGGCGGCTCGCCAGCAGCGCTCCCATCACGACCTGCTGGCCCAGGCCGCCCAGCTCTACCGCGAACTGCTCAAGAGCGCGCCCAACGCCGTGGAATATCTCAAGCGCCGCGGTATCGACGGCCCGACGGCTGCACGCTATCACCTGGGCTATGCCCCCGATGCGTGGGACACGGTGATGACGCGCATGGGGGGCACGCCGGAACTGGACGCCGACCTGCTGCTCGTCGGCCTGCTCACCGAGAACGAACGGCAGCGACGCTATGACCGCTTTCGCGATCGCATCATGTTTCCGATCCGCGATCTGCGCGGCCGCATGGTCGGCTTCGGCGGTCGCGTGCTCGGCGATGGCGAGCCGAAATACCTGAATTCCCCGGAAACGCCGGTATTCCACAAAGGGCGCGAACTCTACGGGCTCTATGAAGTCCGTCAGGCGTTGCGGGAGATTCCGCGGCTGCTGGTCGTGGAAGGCTACATGGATGTCATCGGTCTGGCCCGCCACGGCATCGCCTATGCCGTGGCCACGCTGGGCACGGCGACTACCGCCGAACAGGTCGCGCGCGCATTTCGCGTCACCGACGCGCTGGTGTTCTGTTTCGACGGCGATCGTGCGGGCCGCGCCGCGGCGTGGCGGGCGCTGGAAAACGCACTGCCCGAGGCGCGTGAGGGTCGCCAGATCACCTTTCTGTTCCTGCCCGAAGGCGAGGATCCCGACTCACTGGTCGCGCGCGAGGGCGCCACGGCCTTCGAGGCGCGTCTGGCCGAGGCGGTGCCGCTGTCGGATTTCCTGGTCGAGCGCCTGTCGCGCGACATCGACATGCGCAGCGTCGACGGACGCGCGCGGCTCGCCGCGCTGGCACGCCCGCTGCTGGCGAGGGTCGCCCCGGGCGTTTATCGGGAACTGCTGCTGGAGCGGCTGGCCGAGTCGGTCGGGCTGGGTGCCGCGCGGCTGGGGGCGCTGCTGCAGCCGGAGGGCTCGGCCACGAGGACGCCGGAGCCGCCGGCACGTCGCCGGGCCCGCGGCCCGGCGCGCAGCGGGCGCATCACGCTGGTGCGCCAGGCGCTGCTGCGGCTGCTGCACTATCCGCAGCTCGCACTGCAGGGGCCCGATCCGGCCTTTCTGGCCGGGCTGGAGCGGCCGGGCGCCGACCTGCTGCGCGCCATCGTCGAGGACGTCCGCGCCCGTCCGAAGATGAATTCGGCCATGCTGCTGGAGCACTGGCGTGAACACCCGCAAGGCCGCCACCTGGGCCGGCTGCTCGACACCGAGCTGCTGGTCGACGAAGCGGCGGCCGGACCGGAGTACACGGACATCATGCTGCGCCTGGAGGCCGAGGCACGTCGCGCCCGGGTGGACGACCTGCGTGAGAAAGGCAGCGCCCTGACAGACGCCGAAAAACACGAATTCCGCCGCCTGCTGGCCACCCGACCGCAGCGCTGACGCAGCGGCGAACTTCTGGAATCCCGACTGATCAAAGCCTATAATTGCGGGTTTGCCCGCTCCTCCCGGGAGGATCTCCACCTTGTCTGATCAACGCACACAGTTGCCCGACGCGCGTCAGTCCGAACTCAAGCTCCTCATTGCCAAGGGCAAAGAGCAGGGCTACCTGACCTATGCCGAGGTCAACGACCATCTGCCCAACGATATCGTCGATCCCGAACAGATCGAAGACATCGTCAACATGATCAACGATATGGGCATCACGGTGCACGAAAAGGCGCCGGATGCCGAAGAGCTGCTGCTCTCCGACAACGCCGTTTCAAGCGACGACGACGCCGCCGATGAAGCCGCCGCGGCGCTGGCGACGGTCGACAGCGAATTCGGCCGCACCACCGATCCGGTGCGCATGTACATGCGCGAGATGGGCTCGGTGGAACTGCTCACCCGCGAAGGCGAGATCCGCATCGCCAAGCGTATCGAGGAAGGCCTCGACCAGGTGCGCATCGCACTGTCGCACTACCCCGGCACGATCAGCATTCTGCTTGGCGCCTACGAGGGCGTGCGCAGCGGTGAGACCCGGCTGCAGGACATCGTCTCGGCCATCATCGACCCGAATGCCCCCGACGAGATCGCCGCACCCACCGTGCGCAGCGACGACGACAACACGCCCAAGAAGGACGCGGGCGGCAAGTCCGGCAAGGCCAAGGCCGGTTCGGACGACGATGACGACGATGACGACAGCGACGACGACAACGCCGACCCTGTCGACACCGGCGCCGACCCCGTCGAGACCGAAACGCGCATGGTCGCACTCGCCGGCGAGCTGAAGAAGCTGCTGGCCGCGCTGGACAAGCACGGTGTGCGCCATGCCACGACCAAGAAGGCCCGCCAGGGTGTGACCGCGGTATTCATGGAGTTCAAGCTCGCCCCCAAGCTGTTCGACCTGATGGTCTTCGAGCTGCGCGAGACCGTGGGTCTGATCCGCGCGCTGGAGCGCGAGGTGATGTCGATCTGCGTGCGCGATGCCGGCATGCCGCGCAAGGACTTCATCAACAGCTTTCCGAAGAACGAAACCAATCTGGAGTGGGTGGACAAGCACATCCGCGCCAAGCGCAAGCACTCGTCGCAGCTGGGCAAGCTGCGCGAGGAGATCGTGCGTCGCCAGAAGAAGCTCGCCAAGATCGCCGAGACGGCGCATCTGTCGATCGCCGAGATCAAGGAGATC
>CAYLNP010000200.1:0-4935 GCA_964384925.1 uncultured Woeseiaceae bacterium | reverse complement strand
CGACATGGAGCAGTACAAGCAGTACATGGCCGACGCACCGGCTGCCGTGGCGGCCTTTGGCGGTGAGTACCTGGTGCGCGGCGGACGCTTCGAAACCCTGGAAGGCGACTGGCAACCGGCACGGCTGGCCATGTTGCGCTTCCCCAGCTTCGAACAGGCCAAGGCCTTCTACGACAGCGAGCAGTACCGCCAGGCCCGCGCCAAGCGCGAAGGCGCCACCGATTTTTTCAACCTCGTCCTGGTGGAGGGCGTAGGCGCCCCCGTCATCTGAAACACATCACCGAAAGGAAAACATGAGCGCAATCGTTGACATCGTCGGCCGCGAAATTCTCGACAGCCGAGGCAACCCCACCGTCGAGTGCGACGTGTTGCTGGAGAGCGGGGTGATGGGCCGCGCGGCCGTGCCATCGGGCGCATCCACCGGTTCTCGCGAGGCCATCGAGCTGCGCGACGGCGACCAGAGCCGTTACCTGGGCAAGGGCGTGCTCAAAGCGGTGGAGCACATCAACACCGAGATCAGCGAGTCCGTGCTGGGCCTGGATGCGTCCGAGCAGGCGTTTCTGGACAAGACGCTGATCGACCTCGACGGCACCGAGAACAAGGGTCGCCTGGGTGCCAACGCCATGCTGGCGGTGTCCATGGCCGTGGCGCGGGCCGCCGCTGAAGAGGCTGGGCTGCCGCTGTACCGCTACTTCGGCGGCATGAGCGCGGGGCAGATGCCGGTGCCCATGATGAACGTGGTCAACGGCGGCGCGCACGCCAACAACAACCTCGACCTGCAAGAACTGATGATCATTCCGGTGGGCGCACCGAGCTTTCGCGAAGCCGTGCGCTGGGGTGCCGAGGTGTTCCACGCGCTCAAGAAAATCATCCACGACAAAGGCATGAGCGTTGCGGTAGGTGATGAAGGCGGCTTCGCCCCCAACGTGGCCAACCACGAAGCAGCCATCCAGATGATTCTGGAAGCCATTGCCAACGCCGGCTACACACCGGGCGAACAGATCGCCCTGGGCCTGGACTGCGCGGCCAGCGAGTTCTACAAAGACGGCAAGTACCACCTGGAAGCCGAAGGCCTGACGCTCTCGGCCGAAGTGTGGACCAACATGCTGGCGACCTGGGTCGACAAGTACCCCATCATCAGCATCGAAGACGGCATGGCCGAAGGCGACTGGGCGGGCTGGAAGCTGCTGTCGCAACGCCTGGGCTCGCGGGTGCAGCTGGTCGGTGATGATCTGTTCGTCACCAACACGGCGATTCTCAAACGCGGCATCGACGAGAGCATCGGCAACAGCATCCTGATCAAGCCCAACCAGATCGGTACGCTCACCGAAACACTCGCGGCGATCGACATGGCGGTGGATGCCGGGTACTCCGCCGTGGTGTCGCACCGCTCGGGCGAGACGTCGGATGCGACCATCGCCGACATCGCCGTGGCTACACGCGCCACGCAGATCAAGACCGGCTCGCTGTGTCGTTCGGATCGCACCAGCAAGTACAACCAGCTGCTGCGCATCGAGGAGGCGCTTGGCGATGCCGCAGGCTATGCCGGCACCGGCGCCTTCCCGGTACCGCTGAGCCGGGCGCGGGCAGGCTAGGCTCACATGCGGCTCGTGATCCTGGTGCTGGTGATCGCGCTTGCCGCCACGCAGGCGCGCCTGTGGCTGTCCGACCAGGGTCTGCGTGAGGCCCACCGTCTGCAGGCCGCCGTCGAGTCGCAGCGCGAGGAGAACGCCGAACTGGGACTGCGCAACGATGCGCTGGAGGCCGAGGTGCGCAATCTGCGCGACGGGCTCGAGGCGGCAGAGGAGCGCGCGCGCGCCGACCTCGGGCTGGTACGCGAAGACGAGACCTTCTTCCAGGTCGTCCCCACCGGCGCGGCTGAACGCGCCGAACGCGCCCGCTGAAGGGCCCGCAGAGCATGTCTGAGTCCGCGGCCGCGCAGGTCCCTGTGTGGGCTCTGGTGCCCGCCGCCGGCAGTGGCACGCGCGTGGGTGGCGAGCAGCCCAAGCAGTATCTGCCGCTGGCAGGTCGGCCACTGCTGTGGCATACGCTCAACGCACTGGCAGCCACACCGGGCCTGGCCGGCATGGTGATCGTCACCGCCGCCGACGATCGGCAGTGGCGGCGCTGCGTGCCCGTGGGCGTGGATGTGCATCAGGCACCCGGCGGCGAGCAACGCATGCATTCGGTACTCAACGGACTGCGCGTGCTCAGTGCGCTGGCCGACGATGACGACTGGGTGATGGTGCATGATGGCGCGCGCCCGTGCGTGCCGCGTGGCGATCTCGTGCGCCTCATGGCGGCGGTGGCCGGCCATCCGGGCGGCGGACTGCTCGCACGCCCGGTCGCCGATACGCTGAAGCGCCAGGTGGCAGAGCGGCCTGCGCGTGTCGAATCCACGGTCAGCCGGGCGGGCCTGTGGCACGCCCTCACGCCACAGGTGTTTCCGCTCGGGCTGCTTCGCGATGCCATGGAGCGTGCCGATGCCCAGGGCATCGCCGTGACCGACGAGTCCCAGGCCGTCGAACGCCTGGGTCACCAGCCGCTGCTGATCGAGGGCTCGGCAATGAATCTGAAGGTGACCTTGCCCGGGGACCTTGCGCTGGCGGAACGGCTGCTCACAAGCCCAGGGGTGTTGTCATGAGCTATCGCGTCGGCCACGGTTTCGACGTGCATGCATTTGCAGCGGCGCAGGGCGACGCCGATGCCGGTACCAGTGCGGTCGTGATCGGCGGTGTGCGCATCGCCCATGACCGCAGCCTGCTGGCGCATTCAGATGGTGACGTGGCACTCCACGCGCTGTGCGATGCGCTGCTGGGTGCGGCAGGTCTGGGTGACATCGGTCAGCTGTTTCCCGATACCGACCCGGCCTACGCCGGTGCCGACAGCCGGGCGCTGCTGCGCGAGGTGGTCGAACGCGTGGGCGAACTCGACCTCCAGGCCGTCAATGTGGATCTGACACTGATCTGCCAGACGCCGAAAATCGCCCCGCATCGCGAGGCGATGCGGCAATGCATCGCAGCTGATCTGCGCATCGATCCGCGGCGTGTCAACGTCAAGGCGACGACCACAGAAGGACTGGGTTATCTGGGGCGGGGCGAAGGTATCGCCGCACACGCGGTGGTGCTGCTGCAGTTGCGCGGATGAACATGCCTGCCCCTGTCGAGGCGGCCTGGGCGCAGGGCCGCCCGGAGGCCACGGCGGTCATTCGCAACAGCGCTGAGGACTTCCGTGTCGAGGAGATCCCGGTGGTGATGCCGGAGGGCCAGGGCGAACATCTGTGGCTGCTGGCGCGAAAGCGCGGACGCACGAGCAGCGATCTGGCCGGCACGCTGGCGCGCCACTACGCTGTGCCGCGACGGGACGTCGGGTTTGCCGGGCGCAAGGATCGCCATGCGGACACCAGCCAGTGGTTCAGTGTGCATCTGCCGGGACGCCAGGCGCCGGCGCCTCCTGTGCTTGACGACGTGCAGTGGGAACACGTCGCCCGACATGCCCGCAAACTTGCTACCGGGGGGCTGTGCGGCAACCGCTTCCGCCTGCGCCTGCGCGAGGTGATCGGCGAGCGGGACGAACTCGAGCAGCGACTCGCGGCCATCGCCGCCTGCGGGGTGCCCAACTACTTCGGCCCGCAGCGCTTCGGCCGCGGCGCGCAGAATCTTGCCTCGGCCTGGCGCATGCTGGTTGAGGGCTCGAAGGTCAGGCGCCGCGAGCTGCGCGGCCTGCTGCTCTCGGCTGCGCGCAGCTGGTGCTTCAACCGGGTGGCGTCCCGGCGCGTAGCAGACGGCAGCTGGCAGCAGCTGATGCCCGGCGAGCTGGCCGCGCTGGACGGCAGCCGCAGCGTTTTCGCCGTCGAGGAGATCGACGACGATCTGCGTGCCCGGCTGGCGCAGTTCGATGTGCATCCGTCCGGGCCACTGCCGGGCCGCGGGGGCAAGCGACCGGCAGCGATGTGCGCAGCGCTCGAGGACGGCGCGCTCGATGATCTCGCGCCTCTGATCGCCGGGCTTGCCGATGCGCGTGTGGACGCCTCACGACGAGCGCTGCGACTGCGCCCGGCCGGTTTTGCCTGGCACTGGGCGGCGGCCGATACGCTCGAGCTTGCGTTCGAACTGCCGGCAGGAAGCTATGCGACGTGCGTTGTGCGCGAGCTGGTCGATGCCCGCGATGCCAGCGGCGCTGATCTGGCGGTGCCCGCGTGAAGCCCAGCGACAGGTCGGTATGGCATATATCCGATCCGCGATCCGGAAGATTCATTCAAGGAGACGACCATGCTTGAAACCATCCAGCACGACAGCATCCTGGAAATCAGGCTGTCGCGACCGCCTGCCAACGCGATGAACACCGCACTGGTCACGCGCATTGCCGATGAGCTCCAGGCAGCAACCGGCGCAGGCGCACGGGGGGTGGTCATTTCCGGCGTGCCGGGGATGTTCTGTGCCGGCCTGGATGTGGCCGAACTGCTGCAACTGGATCGTCAGGGGATCGTTGAATTCTGGGCTGCGTTCTTCCGCATGAACGCGACCGCCGCCACCCTGCCGGTACCGGTGGCTGTCGCCCTGACGGGTCACAGTCCTGCAGGCGGCGCGGTGCTTGCGATCCACTGCGACTACCGCGTCGGTGCTGAAGGTCGCTTCAAGATCGGCCTAAACGAGGTGCAGGTCGGCCTGCCGCTGTCGGAGAACTTCTACTTCGCGCTGCGCAGACTCGTCGGCCAGCCGCGTGCGCAGGAGATGGTGATCCACGGTGCCTTGATCGGCATGGACGAGGCGGCGCGCATCGGCATGGTGGACGAACTCGTCGCGCCCGAAGAGGTCGTCGCGCGCGCGGTGGCGTGGGCGCGGGGCCTCACGTCGCTGCCGCCCCATGCGATGTTCAGTACCCTGCAGCTCGCACGCGCCGATCTGCTCGAGGTGCTGGACCGCGTCGAGCCGC
>CAYLNP010000199.1:0-4947 GCA_964384925.1 uncultured Woeseiaceae bacterium | reverse complement strand
ATCCCGACGAAGGCCACGGCTTTGCGCGCCCGCAGAACCGGCTGGCGTTCTACGCGATCACGGAGGCCTTCCTCGCCGAATGCCTGGACGGGCGGGCGCAGGAAATCGGCGAAGCGCTTGCGGGCTCCAGTACCCAGGTGAGCGTCGGCGCAGACTTCGTCGAGGGCCTCGAGGCAGCCCTCTCCGGGTTCGAGGCCACGATTGCCCGCTGAACGGTTCGGAAACGTTCCCGTTTCCTGATTGCAGGAAATCGTTCACACGCGTGACAGCAAACTGTCACGCGCGTACGCAACACTTAATGGCCCACAGCACTGCTGTTGTTGCGTAACCGCAACACTTCGGCCTGGGCGGCACAGCGGTTGCCTGAATTCATTAAATTTTTCCACAGGGGTCATCATGTCTATCAAACACGCTTGGTTGGGCGCGACGCTTGCGCGCGGTGGGAGCTTGTCTCTGAGTCTATCGATAGCCTCGCTGCTTGCGCTGGCCCCTGCTGCCGCTGTCCATGCCCAGCAGACGTCTTCCGAACTGCGCGGTGTCATCGTCGATACCAATAGCCGACCTGTGGTCGGCGCGAATGTCACCATCGTGCACGAGCCCACCGGAGCGACCACCTCGTCAGTCACGGGTGGATCCGGCAATTTCCTGCAGTCCGGTCTTCGCGTCGGAGGCCCCTACAGTCTGGTTATCGAGGCGCCCGGGTTCGAGCGTGCTCGCCTTGACGGACTGGCGTTGCAGCCGGGGACGCAGCCACCGATTCAGGTGGCGCTGAATCCCACCGCAACGCTCGACGAGATCACGGTGACGGGGCAGGCGATCAGCCAGGCCGACCTGAACAGTGGCGTGGGCTCGAACTTTACGGCTCGAGATATCGCCAACCAGCCCTCCATCGCGCGCGACGTGATATCCACGCTCGCCCGAGACCCGTTGGCCATCTCCTCGGGTCCGAATAATCTATCGGTCGCCGGTGCCAACCCGCGCTTCAACGGCGTGACAATCGATGGCGCCCGGCAGCAGGACAACTTCGGGCTCGGCAGCAACACCTTCGCGACAGCGCGCTCGCCGATCAACATCGACATTATCGAATCCGTTTCGCTGGTTGCTTCGGACTACTCCGTGACGACCTCGGGCTTCACAGGTGGCCTGGTCAACGTCACGACCCGCGGGGGCACGAACGAGTTCGATGGCTCTGTGTTCTACTACTACCGCGATGAAGGTTGGCTCGGCGACGAGCCATTCGGCGGCGAGGGTTCGTTCGAACCGGGTGACTTCGAAGAAAAGGAATATGGTCTGAGTGTTCGTGGACCCATCATCCAGGACAAGCTGTTTTTCTCGCTGTCGTATGATCAGTTCAGGACGGCTCGGCAGCTCGATTTTGTGTCCGACGACGCGGACAACGGCATCTCCCCGGCGGCCTTCGATACTTTGAACCAGATCGTCTCGGACACCTACGGCATCGATATGCTCGGTCGTCCGCAGCAGGCCGCACTGCCCGAAGAGACCAAGCGCTGGTTCCTTCGGCTGGACTGGGACATCAATGACGTCCAGCGCCTGCAGGCGAATTATCAGCGCACCGAGGATGCCGGTGTCAGCGGTATAGGTGCTCGGAACTTCGAGTCGGCCTGGTACGATACGCCGACGCTGCTGGAAAACTACACCGTGCAGCTGTTCTCCGACTGGACACCCTCGCTGTCTACAGAGCTGCGCGTCAGCGCTATTGACTTCACCCGCGGTCAGAAATGCCGTGCCGCGGATGATGTGGGTGCGCTGGAGTTCGGCCTGAACGCGGCTAATGTCGTTGGCACGCCACTCGAGGGCCTGATTACCGCGACTTCGACGCAGACTTTGCTGGGTGGATGTGATCGCTTCCGGCACGCTAACGACTACGCCGACGAGCGCCTGCAGCTGTTTGCCAAGGCCGACTACGTTTTTGAAGACTTCATTTTCACCTTCGGCGCCGAGTACGAGACGCTTGATCTGTTCAATGTGTTCGTCGAGCGTTCCCGCGGCCGATTCCGGTTCAATGGCGGCCAGAACATTCTCGATCAGATCGCCAACGTCGAGTATCGCAACGTGCCCTCCAACAACGCGCTCGAAGGCGCCGCCAACTGGGGCTACTCGCGCTGGGTGGGTTTCGGTGGTGTTCGCTGGCAGGCCACTCCTGATTTGGAGCTGTCGGCCGGTCTGAGATACGAGCGGCTCTCCACGAGTGATCAGCCGACACTGGATCCGAGTTTTGCGACCGCTGTCGGTTTCGACAACTCAACCACGACCGACGGGTTGGATCTGATCATGCCGCGTCTGGGCTTCCGCTGGCAACCGCTCGATCGTACCACCGTCAGCGGCGGATACGGACTGTTCTCGGGTGGCGATCCCGGCGTCTGGACATCCAATGCATTCCAGGTGCCGGCGGTGTTCGCAAGCGGTTCCTTCACCGGCGTGACCGGCCGAAACGTTCCGCAGGCGCTTGTGGACCAGGTGGCTGGCGGTACGCCGCAGGCCATCGATGCCATCGACCCGAGCTTCTCCATACCCGCGGAGCACAAGGCATCCGTCAGGGTGGAACAGCTGTTCGACATGAATTTCGGGGGCTTGAACCTCGGTCGGGACTACGTTGCTACAGCGCAGATTCTTTATTCCAGTTCGAAGGACTCGTTCCTCTGGCGTGAAGGGGCGCAGGTCCTGCAGGCACCGTTCAACCAGACAGGTGTGGCGCCGGACGGACGTCCGATCTACGCTGACCTGCAGGCCCTCGGTGTGTCGAACCGCACTATTCTGACTAACGGCTCCGGCGACGACAGTCTTGCGTTCACACTTTCGCTGGCCAACGAGTTCGACAACGGTGTCGGCTTTTATCTCGCCTACGCCTTCCAGGATGTCGAGATGCTTACCGAAGGGTCGTCCTCACGTGGCGTGTCTTCGTTCCGGGGCCAGGTCTCAGCGGATCGAAATTTCCCCGAAGCTCGAACCTCCATCTACCAGATCGAGCACGCGATCAAGGTCGGGCTGTCGTATGAGCGGGATTTCTTCCGCGATCTGATGACACGTGTCGATCTGTTTGGCCAGATCAACTCGGGCTTGCCCTTTACCTATACCTTCGACATCGACAACAACAATTCCCTGTTCGGGCGCACCGGTGGCGGAGAGAATCCATTCGACAACAATCCGCTGTACGTGCCGACCGCCAATGACCCGCTTGTGGTGTTCGCCTCCGGCTTCAATCAGGCAGGTTTTAACGAGTACATCGACAGCAAGGGTATCGCACGCGGTGTCATCAACGCTGTAAACTCCGACCGCGGGCCGACGCAGCGACGTTGGGATCTGAAGTTCCAGCAGGAACTGCCTGGGATCCCGGGTGCTGACAGGCTGTTTGGAAAGAGCCGGTTCAAGCTGGAATTTGACATCCAGAACGTGCTGAACCTGCTGAACAGCGACTGGGGCGGAGTTTCTAACGCGCCGAGCAACGGGCAGAGCCCAATCGTTCGAGCCGACCTCGTGAGCGCGGCGGATGTGGCAGCGCTGGGTGTCGACGCAGCGCCTGCGCTGACAGGCGATGCGCCTCGCACCACCTGTCTGGCGGCTGGTGACTGCGTCTATCGCTACAACAGCTTCACGGATCGGGATACCTCTTTCCGCTCCAACTCGCAATCCGTGTGGTACGCGCGCATCGGCTTGAAATACGAGTTCTGAAGTCCCCGCGGCTGCGGGTAGAAAGCGAAAAGGCCGGTACCGATGGTGCCGGCCTTTTTGCGTTCCGGCGGCCTCCAAGCCACCTGCGCCGCCGGGTCTCGTTGCCCTTGGGCCGCGGTATAGGCTCACAGCCTTTCCCTTGGCATGCCCCAGACCGTTCTATACTCTGCCTGTGTGATGACGGTGCGCACGTCTTGCGTCCCGCAGAATCCGGAGAGGCAAATGCGCCCAGATCGTACCCGAATGAAGCCTGTATTCCTTTTTGCGGCGATGTTGAGCTTCAGCGGCGCGGCGACCCACTCGGCCTATGCCCAGGCGCCGGCTGAGGCGCAACGGGCGGCGGAGGTCACCGTGATCCGCGCCGGCACGCTGCTGGATGTCGAAGGCGGCCGGGCGCTGAGGGACCAGGTGCTGGTCATCGAGGGCGATCGCATCGTCGCCGTGGGCGCGGCGCGCTCGACCCGCATTCCGGAGGGCGCGAGGGAAATCGACTTGAGTGATGCCACGGTCCTGCCGGGGCTCATGGACGGGCATGTGCACCTGACCAGCCGTCATGATCAGCACGGCTATCGCAGGCTCGGTGTCTCCACACCAAGATCGGCGCTCAGCGGCGTGGCCAATGCGGTGCGCACACTGCGCGCGGGTTTCACCACGGTGCGCAATGTCGGCGCTGGCGGCTATGCCGACGTAGCGTTGCGCGATGCGATCAATGATGGCGACATCATCGGTCCGCGCATGCTCGTGTCCGGGCCTTCCATCGGCATCACCGGCGGTCACTGTGATAACAATCTGCTGCCCGCCGAGTATGGCGTGACCTCCGACGGTGTTGCCGACGGGCCGTGGGCGGTGCGCCAGAAAGTGCGCGAGAACGCCAAGTATGGCGCCAACCTGATCAAGTTCTGCGGCACCGGCGGGGTGCTTTCGAAGGGCACGCAGATCGGTGCCCGTCAGTTCACGCTCGAGGAAATGCAGGCCATCGTGGATGAGGCGCACACCCTGGGCATGCGCGTGGCGGTGCATGCGCACGGCACCGATGGCATCAAGACGGCGATCATGGCCGGTGCGGATTCCATCGAACACGCCAGTCTGATCGATGACGAAGGCATACAGCTGGCGCGCGAGCGCGGCACCTTCCTGTCGATGGACATCTACGTCAGCGATTTCATCCTGGGCAGTGGTGAATCCATGGGGATCCTGCCGGAGTCACTGGAAAAGGAGCGCATCGTTGGCACGGCGCAGCGCGAGAACTTCCAGAAA
>CAYLNP010000198.1:0-4976 GCA_964384925.1 uncultured Woeseiaceae bacterium | reverse complement strand
CGGCATAAGCGCTGTCGGCAGCAATCAGCAACATCAGCGTAAATGCGACCGAAGGATCGAACCGGATATTCATATTTGTACGCAAGTCCACTCCCCTCGATAAACTCTCGACAATGTACGACCCTCAAGCCTTCCTGGCCGAGATCATCAGCCAGGATCGGAAAGCGCCGCCATTGCGCTCAGAGAACCCCCCCGAAGCGCTCCGCGACGCCGCCGGTGTCGCGTTCTGATAGCCGATCCTGACGTCAGCGAAGCCGGCCTCGTTCATGAGCGCATGCATATCCAGCTTCTGCACACCCCGCCAGAAGGGCTCATTAGATCGCGAACGAAAAACTGCTCGGCCCGCTCATCGTGGGTTGTGACAGGCAACATGGGATGACTCATTTGCGCACTTCCTCGCTGAGTACGGCATCCGCCTCAGCCACTTTATGCTGCGTATTCCTGACCGCCTTTTCCACATCGAGACGGAAGGGCCGCATCACCTTCGCGATCTGCGAGCGCCGCAGGCGGTCGCGCGCCTCGGTAGCCCGCGTGTCGGGCTCGTAAGCTTCGACGGCGGCCTGAGACAGCACGTTACCCGCCTCCAGCAGCCGCTCCAGCGTATCCACGCGCTCGCGCGTGACAGTGAGTTCCCCCAGCAACGCCAGCACCATGGCCGCAAGGCGACTGACTTCAGGATCCTCTCCAGGAATCGCTCGACGCGGAGTCGCCACTCTCACGATATCGTCAGTCGTCATGCTCTCCAAGCCTCGCAACCGCCCACGCCACCCCGGCGCCAATCAAATCAACGGCCGCTACCATGCAGCAGGCGCATCAAGGGAGCGCGCGGACATCATCCTGACCGGCGTCACGAACGATCTGCATAAGCCGTTCAACCGCGCTGGTCCGCGGTCGCTCACGCAGGTAAATCAGGCCTGCCTCGCGATCCACCGCCGGCATGCCGACGTCAATGATCTTCACGTGGCCACGCTGCAGCTCACGGTGCAGGACGGCATGGGAAACCAGTGTGACGTGGCTGCCGTTCGCGACCACCGCCTTGAGCAGCCCGAGCGAGTTCGTTCGCATGGCGCGCGGCGCAGGCAGGTTCAGCCCTTCAAAGAAGCGCATGAGAACGTCCAGAGAGTGGGCCTTGTCGATCGTGACCCAGTTCACGCTGGCCAGATCCTCCGGCCTGATCTCCGCGCGTTCTGCCAGCGGGTGGTGCGACGAGGCTATCATGCGCAGCTGCAGGCGCAGAATCGGCTCGACTGTGAAGTCCTCGCCCACAGACGGATGGGCAAAGTTGGTCAGGGCAAAATCGATCTTTCCAGTCCGCAGCATGCCGAGCAGATCCTCAAAGTAGCCCTCCGTCACGGTCAGGTCCACATTGGGCAACTGGTCCGCTGCGCGCAGAACCGCCTCGTCGGCAATCCACCCGGCAAAAAGCGCTGCAATCCCCATGGAAACATGGCCGGCCACGCCCTCGCGAAACATGCGTATCTCGCGCTGCGCGCGATCGCAGTCGTTGAGAATCATGCGCGCATATTCAAGGAACAGTTCGCCGGAGCGGGTCAGCTCCGCACCCTGCGATCCGCGTTCAAGCAGCCTCGTCTCGAGCTGGTCTTCGAGCGTCTTGACGCTGCGGGTCAGCGCGGGCTGGCTCAGAAACACCTGACGCGCCGCCACGGAGAAATTCCCCGCTTCGGCGACGGCGACGAAGTGTCGGAGCTGACGCAGTTCCATGCGATCAAGTATATACCTCGGCCGCATAGCCTCGCACGCACAACTCATTTCGCGGTGGCAGGCAGAATGGGCACTATAAGGTGATGAAAAGCAATAACAGCTTCACCACAGCCATCCAGTCGCGGCACGGCAAAGCGGATATCCACACGAGTGTCAGCGGCTCCGGAGTCCCGGTCATGCTCGTGGCCGGTCTGGGCGGACGCGGCGTGTTCTGGCACGGACAGGTGCCCGTGCTTTCGCAGCATCTCCGGGTCATCACCCACGACCATCGGGGTACCGGTGCGAGCAGCCGATCCCCAATCATATACACCGCAGAACAGATGGCCGACGACGTCGTCGCGCTCATGGATGCACTCGATATCGAGCGGGCGCATATCGTCGGCCACTCGACCGGTGGGGCCATTGGCCAGTTCCTGGCGCTGCGCTATCCTGATCGCGTGGACCGCATGGTGATGTCGGCCTGCTGGGCCGGTCCGACCGAGTTTTTCATCGAGACATTCCGCCTGCGCCGTCAGGTACTTATCAATCTCGGCCCGCAGGCCTACTATTTCCTCGGTTCATTGCTCGCGTCGCCGGCGCACTGGCTGGCACCTCGCTTCGAATCTCTGACGGAGCATGTCGGCAGTCGAATGGCGGAGTTTCCGGGTCTCGAGATCGAACTCAGCAGAATTGCTGCTGTGATGTCACATGACCTGCGCAACGAGCTTGCCGATATCAAGGCGCCGTGCCTGGTCGTCGGCGCGCAGGACGACCAGCTCACCAGCTGCCACATGCAACGGGAAGTGGCCGAGCGGATCCCCGGAGCCCGCTTCGAACTCTTCCCGCACGGTGGCCACTTCTTCCCCGTCACGCAGGCGGATGCCTACAATGCGCTGATCCTTGACTTCCTCGGATGCGGACAGGCACTTTCCGATGACCTCTCCCGCAGCGCTGGAGGACCAGCATGATCGATCCGGTCACGTCACCTTGGGCGCGCGTCGTCCAGCCGGAGGACGCAGCATCCTACTGGCAACCGCTGCCCTCGCGCGGCTATGTCAATGTCGCCCTGTGGCCAGGAAACACGCCCTACGACGGCTTCTCTGCAGGACTGCAGGTCCTGCCCCCAGGCTGCCATGTGCGCGAGCATGGCCATGTTCAGAACCATGAACTGATCTTCATCGCCGAAGGCGAGGGCTTCTGCGAAATCGAGGGCCAGCGCGACGAACTCAAGCCCGGCACCACGGTGCTGTTCGGCCGCCATGCCCGCCACGTCATCCACAACACCGGCAGCGTGGATATGCGCCTGTACTGGGTGTTTTTCCCGCCTGGCCTGGAGGACTGGTTCACGGCGATCGGTCGTCCCAGAACGCCTGGTGAACCGATGCCGGAGCCTTTCCAGCGTCCGGACGATGTCGCCGAGATCCAGAGGCGTATGCGTTTTGTGCCGCCGCGGGGCAGCGCAGAGAAAAGCGGATGAGGGTGCTCGCGCGCCAGGCACTCGAGCAGGCGCTATCAATGCCCCGCTGCATAGAAGCGATGACCCAGGTCATGCAGGCGGCCTCGGCAGGAGAGACAGACGTACCGCTGCGAAGTCACCTGCCCATCCGCGGCACGAAGGGCAAGCTGGTGGTGATGCCCGGGTCGGCACCCGGACTGGGCGTCTTTGGCCTGAAAATCGTCAGCAAATACCCGCGACCACCTGGAAGTTCCGTGGGCACGCACGTGGGTATGGTGATCGTGTTCGGCACCGACGAGGGGCTGCCTCAGGCGTTGCTGGAAGGAGGCACGCTCACCGAGATCCGTACCGCGGCAGCCAGCGCCCTGGCCACGCGCACGCTGGCGAGGGAAGACGCGAGCGTTCTCGCGATCCTCGGCACCGGCGTGCAGGCTGAACGCCATGCGCTGGCCATCCCGGTGGTGCGTCCCATCCGCGAACTGCGGCTGTGGGGTCGCACGGTCGCGAATGCCCGATCGCTGGCAGAGCGCCTCGGCCCCATGCTGAACGCCACGATCATCGTGTGCGACTCGGCAGAGAGCGCGGTGCGGGGCGCGGACATCGTGTGCACAACCACATCTTCGACCTCCCCGGTACTCAATGGCGAATGGCTGTCCCCTGGGACTCATGTCAATCTTGTCGGCGCCGCTGTGGCCAGCAGCGCCGAGGCCGACGGCCGCTGCCTGCAGCGTGCGAGGATCTTCGTCGATTCCCGCAGCGCTGCCGCCGCCGAGGCCGGCGAGCTTCGCGAGGCGCTGGCTGCCGGCCTCATCGAGGACACCGCCATTCTTGGCGAGATCGGCGACGTGCTGCTCGGGCGCATCCCCGGACGACTGGACAGCACCGACATCACCCTTTACAAGTCCCTCGGCATGGCCGCCCAGGACCTCGCTGCCGCCAGCGCGGCGTTAGAGGGCGCACTGTCGCTCGGGCTGGGTTTCGATCTTGATCTCGCGGAGTCTTGAACTGATGAGCAGTAGCGCCACCCAAGCCTTTCTCGCCCGCCCCCTGGGCCATTGGATCGACGGAGTCGCGGTGACCGAGGGCAGCCAGGGGGAGATCCTCGTGCTCGACCCGGCCACCGAGACGCCGCTTGCGCGTATCGCGGCTGGCGGTCAGCCGGAAGTCGATCGCGCAGTCGTCGCGGCCCGGCGCGCACTGAGGGGTCGCTGGGGCGATATGACACCGGACGAGCGCATGAAGATCATGCTCGCGTTCGCGGCGCTGATGGACACGCATGCCGAGACGATCACCGAGCTTGCCATCCTCGACAATGGCATGCCGCGCGCCATCGCCGAGAGTTGCGCGCCGTTCTGTTCACTGTTCCTGCGGTACTACGCCGGCTGGACCAGCAAGATCACCGGCTCGACCATGCCCTCGGCGGCGCATGGCAAACGGCCCAGCCAGCTGCACGCCTACACCCGACGCGAGCCCATCGGCGTCGTTGGGGCCATTACGCCGTGGAACTACCCGTTCGGCATGGAAATGCTGAAGATCGCACCGGTGCTGGCTACCGGCTGCACACTGGTACTCAAGCCAGCCGAAGATGCGCCGCTGGCGGCGCTTTTCATGGCCGAGCTTGCCACCGAAGCAGGCGTGCCCGCCGGGGTGTTCAACGTCGTCAATGGCGTGGGTGAATCCGCCGGCGCCGCTGTGGCCGCGCACGCCGACATCGACAAGGTCTCCTTTACGGGCTCCACCGAGGTCGGCCGGCACATCGTGCATGCCGCAGCCGGCAATCTGAAGAAGGTATCGCTGGAACTCGGCGGAAAGTCGCCCG
>CAYLNP010000197.1:0-4999 GCA_964384925.1 uncultured Woeseiaceae bacterium | reverse complement strand
CATGAAGCAGGGCAAGGATGTACAGCTCCAGATCCGACTCTCCGCCGCGGAGAAGAAGGCGATCCAGCAATCGGCGGCGCGCTCCGGGATGGAAATGTCCAGCTGGGTGCGAGCGAGGTTGCTGCCCCGCTCGCGCGAAACCTTTCGGAGGCTGGTGGAAGTCGCGTCACAGCGACCGGATGAGCGGCGCTACGCGTTGGCCGAGCTCAATGACTTACTGACGCGGCTGGGCCCGGCGGGCTTGCTCGAAGCTGTCGCCGAGCCTCCTGCATCCCTGGACCCCTACCTCGCGAATTACGTTGCGGGAATGATCGAGACCGCTGCGCACCACGCAGGTGTGCGCCCGCCTCCGTGGACAGCCGACATTGCGCCGCTGGCAGCGCCCGTGTTCGGCACGGACCTGCCTGGCCTGCGGCTACATCTGTTGCTGAACGCGCCCCCCGCCTTCAGACGTCGAAACATCTTCATCGACTCGACCGTGGGCGATCGGGTATGAGCACGCTCAAACTCTCCAAGCCCGACATCGATCGGTTGTTTCGTGAACTGGACGCACAGCTGCAGCGGCAGAAGGTCAAAGCCGAGCTGTATCTCGTCGGTGGGGCCGTCATGTGCCTGGTGCATGATGCGCGACCCGCGACACGCGATGTGGACGCAGTGTTCAAGCCGACCAAGGCGGTCAGGACGGCAGCGGCCCGAGTCGCGGTCGACAACGACCTCCCCCCTACCTGGCTCAACGACGCCGTCAAGGGTTTCTTCAGTGAGCATGGAAGCTTCAGTGTCTATGTGCAGCACGGCCACTTGACTGTGTATACCGCAGAACCGGCGTATCTGCTGGCGATGAAATGCCTCTCGGCCCGAATTGGCGAGGAGTTTCACGATGTGGAGGACATACGTTATCTGCTGAGGTACCTGAACCTCAACCACGCCGCCGACGCCAAAGCGCTGATAGCACACTACTATCCACTCGAGCGCTTCCCGCAGAAGACGCTGTACTTGCTTGATGACCTGTTGAATGCGAACCCGTCATGACTGATTCACCAGCGACTTTTTCGCACACGCCGATGATGACGCAGTACCTGCGCATCAAGGCCGAGCACCCCGACGTGCTGATGTTCTATCGCATGGGGGACTTCTATGAACTGTTCTATGAAGATGCACGCCGCGCCGCCGGGCTCATCGACATCACGCTGACCACGCGCGGCAAATCTGCCGGCGAGCCGATCCCGATGGCCGGCGTGCCGGTGCACTCGGTCGACACCTATCTCGGCCGGCTGCTGAAACTCGGCGAATCGGTCGCCGTGTGCGAGCAGATCGGCGATCCGGCGACCTCCAAGGGTCCGGTCGATCGCCAGGTCGTGCGCATCGTCACACCTGGCACGCTGACCGAGGAATCCCTGCTCGATGAGCGGCGGGACAACTACCTTGCCGCACTGAGCCTGGAGGGTACGCGCCTGGGACTGGCCTGGCTGGAACTGGGCAGTGGCGATTTCCGTGTCATGCAGCCCGATGGTTTCGAAGCCCTGCAGGCCGAACTCGAACGCCTGCAACCCGCAGAGCTGCTGATTCCCGAAGAGGCCACACTTCCGGACTGGCTGCGCGGGCGGCGCGGGCATCGCACCCGGCCGCCGTGGCATTACGAACTCGACACCGCGCAGCGGCTCCTGTGCCGGCAGTTCGGTACCCGCGATCTGGCGGGCTTCGGCTGCGAAGATCTGCCGCAGGCGCTGCGAGCCGCCGGCTGCCTGCTGCAGTACGTTCATGACACCCAGCGCGCCGCCGTCCCTCACCTGCGCGGGCTGGTCACCGAGCGTCGCGAGGACGCTCTGATCATGGATGCCGCCACGCGCCGCAACCTCGAACTCGAGACCAGCCTCGCGGGCCGCAGCGAGCACACGCTGGCCGGCCTGCTCGATCGCAATGCCACCGCGATGGGCAGCCGCCTGCTGCGCCGCTGGCTCAATCGCCCCCTGCGCGCACGCGATGTGCGCGAACTGCGTCTGCATGCGCTTGGCGCGCTGATCGACAATCAACGCCACGAGTCCCTGCACGAACAGCTGCGCGGCCTGGGCGATGTCGAACGCATCCTCGCGCGCGTCGCGCTGCGCTCGGCGCGCCCACGCGATCTGTCCCACCTGCGCGATGCCCTGCTGCGCCTGCCGGGGCTGCGCGCAGGCCTGGCGGGCAGCGATTCGCCGCGGCTCGATCAGCTTGTCACGCAATGCAACGAGCACCCGACGCTGGCCGCCCACCTCAGCGCGGCCGTCGTCGAAAGCCCGCCGGTGCTGATCCGCGACGGCGGCGTGATCGCCACCGGCTTCGATGCCGAACTCGACGAGCTGCGCGCGCTGGGTGAGAACGCCGATCAGTACCTGCTGGATCTGGAGACCAGGGAGCGCGCGCGCACCGGGCTGTCGACGCTGAAGGTTGGCTACAACCGCGTGCACGGCTACTACATCGAGATCAGCAAGGCCGCCGCGAAACAGGCACCCGAGGACTACCAGCGCCGGCAGACGCTCAAGGGTGCGGAGCGTTTCATCACCCCGGAACTCAAGGCCTTCGAGGAAAAGGCCCTGTCCGCACGCGAACGCGCGCTGGCCCGCGAGAAGCTGCTCTATGAAGGCCTGCTGGATATCATCAATGAGTCGCTTGCGACCCTGCAGACGACGTTCGCCGCGGTGGCCGAGATCGACGTGCTGACCACGCTGGCAGAACGCGCCGTGGCGCTGAACCTCTCGGCGCCCACGCTGACCGACGAACGTTGCTTTGCCTATCGCGCCGGCCGTCACCCGGTGGTCGAGGCCGTGCTCGAAGCCCCCTTCGTGCCCAATGACCTGCAACTCGATGACCAGCGCCAGATGCTCATCATCACCGGGCCGAACATGGGCGGCAAATCCACCTACATGCGCCAGAGCGCGCTCATTGCGATTCTTGCGCACATCGGCAGCTACGTGCCGGCGCGCTCAGCGACCGTTGGCCCCATCGATCGCATCTTCACGCGCATCGGCGCCTCGGATGATCTGGCCGGCGGGCGCTCGACGTTCATGGTCGAGATGACGGAAACGGCAAATATTCTCAACAATGCGACCTCAGCCAGCCTGGTGCTGATGGACGAGGTGGGCCGCGGCACCTCGACGTTTGATGGTCTGTCACTGGCCTGGGCGGCGGCGCGACACATCGCCGGGCGCATCGGCTGCTTCACGCTGTTTGCTACGCACTACTTCGAACTCACCGAGCTTGCCGGCCAGATCCCCGGCTGCATCAATGTGCACCTCGATGCCACCGAGCACGGCGAGCGGCTGATCTTCATGCACACCCTGCGCGAAGGCCCGGCGAAGATGAGCTACGGACTGCAGGTGGCGGGCCTTGCGGGGGTGCCTGCCAGCGTGATTCGCGAGGCGCGGCGCTATCTGGGAGAACTTGAAGCGCAACGGCAGCGCCACGGCGATCCGCGCCAGCCGGAGCTGCCGCTGACGGCGCGTTCAGACCTTGACGAGGACAGCTCCGACTGCACGGGAGGGCAGGACGCGGCGAGCCCCAGGCACCGCGCGCTAGACGCAGCACTTGCGGAGCTCGACCCCGACGAGCTGTCACCACGCGAGGCACTCGAGGGCCTGTATCGGCTCAGACGCATTCGCGAAAATTCTTAGTCTCAGCTCATCGTCGACGCCGATACGTGTTCAGGACGTACTTTCTGTGGTCTCCATTGCTCTCAATTCCTCAATCATCCGCTCGTCACATGACAATCGCTTGGCAATCTTGCTGCCGGGTTCGATGATGCGCCAGAACGGAACGACGCTCTCGGGCGGCTTACCACTGTTCAGATCGTCCAGAGCGACCTCGGCGACGACCTTGAGATAGATCGCCGTGGTCACCGGGCATGTGGCAGCAGCGTTGTTGCGACGGGCCAGCTCGTTGCGCAACCGAACCACTGTGCGTGTTTCACCAGGCGGAATTCGGGCGACATAGTTGGCAATCACGCCGGGTGAGCCGATGTACATGACGCTGCCGGCCTTGACCCCTGCGAAATCGCTGTGGAGGGTGACAGTCTTCGGCGGCTTGGCCTGACTGTAGCGCTTGCGCCAGTCGGTGGGGCGCTTGGGTCTGGAAGGTGTCTGTTTCAAGATCAGCTCCTCACGTCGAATTGCTCATCATCGACGGCGGAACACTTTGCGCACAATTATCTCAATTTTTCCCCAACGTGATCAGATGTTTGCGTGTTTCTCGCCGCTGATCCAGCGTGCGATCAGGCGACGGCCGTGGCCTCGCGCGCGAAGCTGCCGTGGCGCAGAAAGTTCGCCGCCTGGTCAGCGACGCGTGGCGAAAACAGCATGGAGAGGTGGCACACCGGCAGCACCAGATGATCGGCGGCACCGGGCAATCGGGTTTCCTCCACCGACACCGTGCCGTCGCTGGGGCCGGCCACCGCACCCAGCAATGCGCCCAACCCGATGTTCAGCGAGCCGGCGATGATGCCCAGGTCGCGCTCACCGGGCCACTCGCCCACGTCAGGTGCGCGCGCAAGTTCCTGCAGGCTCTTGCCCACCAGGTGTGCCCCCATGGGCGAGCGCATGAAATGACTGGCCAGACTCGACCCGCGCAGCGGTGACCCCAGGCAGATCAGACGGCCGGGCCGTGTCAGCGGATTGAACTTCATCATCTGGAGCATGACCACCCCCCCCAGGCTGTGGCCCAGCAGGTGGACCTGCGGACCATCGCTGTCTTCGACGAAACGATGCAGCCGCTCGGCGTTCTCAGCCAGCCCCGCCCCCACGGAGCGATACTTGAACACGCGGGTTCGGAAGCCATGCACCTGGCGCAGGCGATTGCGCAGCACCAGCAGTTCGGAGCCGGTCATGTACAGACCGTGCAAGAGGATGACGGTTTCCATGGGGCGAGATTCTAACCGGCTGCCATGCCTGACGGGCTTGCGTGCATCACGACCAGGCAAGTTCGTGCAATTTCCGCCATGCAACAACATCGATCCCCGTTCGTCGCAGCG
>CAYLNP010000196.1:0-5095 GCA_964384925.1 uncultured Woeseiaceae bacterium | reverse complement strand
AAGCTGCGCGAGGGCACGACGGCCACCGACCTTGTGCTCACGGTGACCGAAATGCTGCGCAAGCGCGGCGTCGTCGGGAAGTTCGTGGAGTTCTTCGGCGATGGGCTGGCGAATCTGCCGCTGGCGGATCGGGCCACCCTGGGCAACATGTCTCCGGAGTTTGGCAGCACCTGCGCGATGTTCCCGATCGACGAGGAAACCACACACTACCTGCGCCTGTCCGGGCGCAGCGATGAGCAGGTCGCGCTCGTCGAGGCCTATGCGCGCGAGCAGGGGATGTGGCGCGAGGATGGCGAGGAAGATGCGCTGTATTCGGAGGTGCTCAGCCTCGACCTTGCCACCGTGGAACCCAGTCTCGCCGGTCCCCGGCGCCCGCAGGACCGGATCGCGCTGAAGGATTCGAAAGCCACCTTCCTGCGCCATCTGGCGCCGATTCGCGAAGCGCGCGCCAGCAAGGCACCGCCGGTCGCCGACTTCGAAGCCGAAGGCGGTGCCGCCCCGGTAGGCAATCCGCCCGCGAAGGGCATCGCTCGGGTGACCATGGATGGCGAGGTGTTCGACATCAGAGATGGCTCGGTACTCATCGCCGCGATCACCAGCTGCACCAACACCTCCAATCCTGCGGTGATGCTGGGCGCCGGACTGCTGGCAAGAAATGCCGCAGCCCGCGGCCTTGCATCGCGGCCCTGGGTCAAGACCTCGCTTGCGCCAGGCTCGAAGGTCGTCACCGACTACCTGCAGGCCGCAGGTGTGCTGGACGATCTCGAGACGCTGGGCTTCAACATCGTTGGTTACGGCTGCACGACGTGCATCGGCAACTCGGGTCCGTTGCGCGAAGAGATTGCAGAGGCGGTGCAGGCCGGCGATCTTGTGGGTTGCAGCGTACTGTCAGGCAACCGCAATTTCGAGGGCCGCATCCATCCGCTGGTACGGATGAACTTTCTGGCCTCTCCGCCTCTGGTCGTCGCCTATGCGCTGGCCGGCACGATGGACATCGATCTGCAGAACGATCCATTGGGACATTCGAGCGATGGCAAACCTGTTTTCCTGCGCGATATCTGGCCGAGCTCGAACGAGATTCAGGACATCATGCTGAAGAAAATCGGTTCGGCCATGTTCAAGTCGAGTTACGCCGGCGTCTTCGACGGCGACGAGAACTGGAACAGCCTCGACGTACCGGAAGGCGAGCTTTACGCTTGGGACGACGCGTCCACCTACGTCAAGAACCCACCCTACTTCGAAGGCATGCAGGCCACCCCCGAGGGCATCGAGGACATTGCCGATGCGCAGGTGCTGGCACTGCTCGGCGACTCGGTCACCACCGACCACATCTCTCCCGCCGGCAGCATCGCTATCGACAGTCCCGCCGCACGCTACCTCATCGAGCAGGGTGTGGAGCCGCTGGACTTCAATTCCTACGGCTCACGTCGCGGCAATCACGAAGTCATGATGCGCGGCACGTTCGCCAATATCCGCCTGCGCAATCTGCTCGTCGCGCGCGAGGGCGGCTATACGCGGCACATGCCCAGTGGTGAGGAGATGTCCATCTATGACGCGGCGATGCGCTACCGCGAGGACAAGGTGCCGCTCGTGATCCTGGCCGGCAAGGAATACGGCTCGGGTTCGTCACGTGACTGGGCGGCCAAGGGCACTGTACTTCTGGGCGTCAAGGCCGTCATTGCTGAGAGTTTCGAGCGCATTCATCGTTCGAACCTGATCGGCATGGGCGTGCTGCCGCTGCAGTATGCCGAGGGCACCACCGCAGCATCGCTCGGACTCACAGGCGAAGAGACGATCAGCATTTCCGGCCTGGCGGACGGCGCTGCAAAGACCGTCAAGGTTACTGCCACGCCCCGGAGCGGCCAGCCGATCAGCTTCGATGCCCTGGTGCGCATCGATACTCCCAAGGAGCGTGAGTACTACGAAAACGGGGGCATTCTGCATTACGTCCTGCGTCAGCTCGCAGGCGCTGCCAAGGCCGCCTGATCCGTTCAGCCGGATCGCTGCGGCAGGGGTCGGATCGCGTCCAGCGCCTGCAGCTGGTCGGCGAGCAGCGATGCCCACAGTCGATACCCCCTGGGCCCGGGGTGGTAGCCGTCCTCGGCCAGCAGCTCAGGCCGGGGCGGCAACCGGACCGGCAGGTACGAGACATCATCTCCGGCCTGCGCCGCCCAGTCCTGCAGCGCCCGATCCAGCTGCCCGGCGCGCACGCCGAGAAGAAAACGCAGCGGGTTCGGCAACGCGGTGAACCATCCCACGGGCGGCACCGATGCCCATGCGATATGGTTCACCCCTGCGGTGCGTAGCACGTCGGTGGTCTTCTGCACCGCGGCCAGCCAGCGTCGCGTCGAACTGAGCTTGACGGTGTCGTTCACGCCCATCGGCAGCAGCGCCAGCTCGGTCCGGGCTGAAATGCCGGCCCCCGCCAGCAGGTCGGGAAGGCGTTCGACCCGCGCACCATTGGCGCCGACCACCTGCCAGGCGATGCGACGCCCGGTGCGCCTGGCGATTTCTGCGGCCAGCCGCCCGGCAAGCGCATCGTCGAGCCGCGCCACCCCGACGCCGACCGCGGTGGATTCGCCTGCTACCAGCATCTGCAGCGGGCGGTGCGGGGCGGCATCCTGCCGCGGCCGGGATTCCGCCTCGACGAGGCCGGTACGCGCGCCGGCGGCTTCCGGAAGTCGCGGCGTGCGCAATGCGCTCCACAGCGCCTGGCACAGCAACAGCGGCGACAACGCGATTGCAGCCAGCCAGAAGCTCACGCCCGATGTCCGAACACCCACGCGGGCACACGACGCCAGGCCTCGTCGAGTTGACGATCAAGCGCCCGGTGGTCGGGCTCAAAGCGCGCGACGAGGTGCCAGTATCGGCGGGAGTGATTCATGTGGCGAAGATGGCAGAGTTCGTGCACCAGCAGGTAGTGCAGCACCCTGGGCTCCAGGAACAGCATGCAGGCGTTGAGGCTGACGGTGCCGCGGCTCGAGCAGCTGCCCCAGCGCGTCCGCTGCAGACGGAACTGAAGTCGGGCAGGCGAAAGCCCGATGGCGGTGGCAACCGCACTCACCTGTGTCGGACCGTGCTGGCGAGCCTGTGCAAGCAGCCAGTCCCGCAACACGGCCATGCTGCCGGGTGCATCGTCGGCACAGGCATGCAGGGTCAATATATCGCCTTGCTGCGTCCAGCCTGGCCGCTTCGCACTGCGCTCCGCGAAGCCGACCGTCACACTGCGACCGATGGCTGGCAACTCGATACGCGATGGCACCTGCAGCGGTTCGGCCGGGGATAGCTGGCGCGTCGTTCTGATGATCCAGTCGCGATGTTCGTTGATGAACGCCTCGACACTGCGCGCCGAACTCCTGCGCGGCACGACCACGATGACACGCCCCCCCGGATGGACCCGGATGCTCAGGCGGCGGGCGCGCGGATGACGGCGTACCTGCAGGTAGGGCAACTCCTCGCCTGCCGCCTCCGGCGCCTCCAGCACCAGGGCCAGCTGACCCTGTGCAGGCGCGTCAGTCCAGCGCATCGCTGACCCGACAGATCTGGATGCCGACGTTGCGGCTGTCATAGAGTCGCATCAGTCCCTCGGGCATGCGCTCGAAACCTTCGAGGATATCCTCACGTGCCTGCAGCTGACCGTGCACAAGCCAGTTCGCCAGGCAGCGCTCGGCCTCATCGAATCGTGCCTCATAGTTGTAAATGAAGAACCCTTGCATGCTGCCATTGACCCGCCGGGTACGCGCATAGTTGCTCAGCCCGTAGGGTGCATCAAGCGTGTACTCGGAGATCGATCCGCACAGCACCACGCGTGCCCCGAACCGCAATCTTTCCATCACCACCGCCAGCGTATCGCCGCCGACGTTGTCGAAGAATACATCCACGCCGTCCGGGCACCGGTCATCCAGCGCTTCGGCAAGGCTCTCACTGCGGTAGTCGATGACGCTTTCGGCACCCAGCGAACGCACCGCAGCGCACTTCTCAGCCCCGCCGGTGATGCCCACCACACGACAGCCCGCCAGCCGGGCGAGCTGTACCGCCATGGAACCCACGCCACCCCCGGCGCCCGAGACGACGACAGTCTCGCCCGGCAGCGGGCGCGCGCAGTCGAAAAGGCCGAAGTACGCCGAGAATCCGGTCATCGACAGCGCACTCATCCAGGTGCGTACAGGCAGTCCGAGCGCGGTGGGCACGCGGTAGAAGCGTTCAGCGGGCGTCACGCGCGTGAGCTTGTGGGTCTGCCAGCCGAGCTGCCCGGTCAGCACCTCGCCTTCGCGGTAATCGGGGTGCCGTGAGGCCAGCACGCGCGCCACCCCGCGCGCGTGGATCACCTCACCGATGCCCAGCGCGCGCTCACCGGCCACCGGCAGGCCCTGCATGTACATACGCATCACCGGCACCAGGCCCAGGTAGAGGGTCTCGAGCAGCAGCTCGCCTTCGCCCGGGGCGTGGATCGCCTGCTCACGCAGCGCAAAATGCGCAGGCTCAGGTTTCCCTGTCGGCCGGCCTGCAATGATCCACTGTCGGTTCGTCGTCGGCAGTGACATGGCGTTACCCTGGGAGGTCAACCCCGCTAGAATGCCGGCCATGCTGGACCTGGTCGACATAGGCGTCAACCTGACGCACGAGAGTTTCGATGACGACCGTGCGGAGGTCATCTCGCGCGCGCAGGCCGCCGGTGTCAGGCGCATGGTTGTCACGGGCAGCACGGTGCTGCAATCGCGTCGCGCCGCACGCCTGGCACTCGAGCGGCCCGGTGAACTCTATGCCACCGCGGGCGTTCATCCACATCACGCAAGCGAGTTCACCAAGGCGGACCTGCCGATACTCGCCGATATCGCGCAGGGACCTGGCGTCGTAGCTATCGGTGAATGCGGCCTGGATCATTTCCGCAACTATTCCACGCCGGTCGAACAGGAGCGTGCGTTCGCAGCCCAGCTCGAGCTCGCCGTGGAGCTGGAGCTGCCGGTGTTCCTGCATCAGCGCGATGCGCATGAGCGATTCGTCGCCATACTGAAAGACTATCGCGACGAACTGCCGCGCGCGGTCGCGCACTGTTTCACCGGCGAACGCAAGGAGCTCTACCGCTACCTGGACA
>CAYLNP010000195.1:0-5104 GCA_964384925.1 uncultured Woeseiaceae bacterium | reverse complement strand
GCGGCCTCAGGTCGCGGTGGCGGCCAGCGCGCGCTGGTGATCGGCGGTGCCGGCAAGATGGGACGCTGGTTTGCCGAGTTTCTGGATTCGCAGGGGTTCGCCGTGGACATCGCCGACCCCGCCGGGCCGGTCGAGGGATTCGGCTTCGTTGGCGACTGGCGGGAGCCGGTGCCGGATCACGACCTGATCGTCGTCTCGGCACCGCTGGCGGTCAGTGGCAGGATTCTCGAGGCGCTGGCGGATCTGCGCCCCGGCGGCACGGTGTTCGACATAGGGTCGCTGAAGTCTCCGCTGCGCCAGGGCCTGAAGCGCCTGGCCGAGGCGGGCTGTGCGGTCACCTCGGTACACCCGATGTTCGGACCCGACACGCGGCTGCTCTCCGGTCGACACGTGATCTTCATGGATGTGGGCTCTCCCGAAGCCACGGCGCGCGTCCGCGATCTGTTCGACTCGACCATGGCTGAGCAGATCGACATGGACCTCGAGGACCATGACCGTCTGGTCGCCTACGTGCTGGGCCTGTCGCATGCACTGAATATCGCGTTCTTCACGGCGCTGGCCGAGAGCGGCGAGGCCGCGCCGAAGCTCGCCAAGCTCTCCAGCACGACCTTCGATGCCCAGCTGGCCGTGGCTTCACGCGTGGCCGGCGAGAATCCGCATCTATACTTCGAGATCCAGGCGCTGAATGATTACAACGACGCCGCGCTGGCTGCGCTTTCGAGTGCGGTCGAGCGCGTGGTCAGCCTGGTCCGCAGTGGCGATGAGGCGGGCTTCGTGTCGCTGATGCAGGGTGGTATGCGGTATCTTGCCACGCGGGGGTGAGCGTATGGATGGCGATGATCGCGATCACAGCAGCGCGGAGCTTGCCGAGCTGCGGATCAAACTCGCAGAGATCACCCGTCAGGCCGAGGCTCGCAACGCTGCGCTGCAGCGTTCACGTACTCGCGAACTGGCGCTGCTCAAGGCCGAGAACCTGCCGGAGCTGCTCGAGCACCTGGTGGTGTACCTGCGCGAGAGCTATGGCCTGCATGCAGTCTCGCTACTGATCAGCGATCCACAGCATGAGGTCAGGCACCTGCTGCTGGACGCCGGCCGCACGCCCGCGGATTTCGCGAATGTGCTGTTCGTCGACAGTCTGTTTGGCGTGGCGCCTCAGCTGAGTACGTTGAGCGCCCCCTGGCTGGGTCAGTATCGCGCCGCTGATCACCAGCTGCTGTTCCAGACGGACGGTGGCCTGGAAAGCATCGCCGTGCTGCCGCTGATGCGCCAGAGCCGACTGATCGGCAGCCTGAATTTCGGCAGCGCGGACCCGGTGTTTTTCACCCGTCATGAGGACGCGGAGTTTCTGGCGCATCTTGCGGTGATCGCCTCGTATTGCCTGGAGAACACGATCAACCGCGGCCGGCTGCTGCGCAGTGGTCTGACCGATGTGCTCACCGGCTGGCACAATCGCCGCTACCTGCAGACACGCATGCGCGAGGAACTGGCGCGCGCGCGCCGGGATGGCACGACGCTGACCTGTCTGATGCTCGACGTCGATCACTTCAAGCGGATCAACGACAACTTTGGTCATCTTGTCGGCGACCAGGTGCTGCGTGAGATCGCGCAGCGCGTCGAGTCGCAGGTGCGTGTCAGCGACGTGACGGCGCGCTACGGGGGCGAAGAATTTGCGATCCTGCTGCCGCAGACCTCGCGCGCGCATGGCGCGTTGCTGGCTGAGCGCATCCGCGCCACCGTCGCCGAGGAGCCCTTCGACGCCGGCGGCGAGAACGTCACCATCACCGTGTCCATTGGTGTGGCCGAACTCAGCCCGGCGCTCGAGGAGGGCGACTTCAAGTCGCTGGGCGAAGCGTTGCTGGCGCGCGCCGACACCGGCCTGTACGCCGCCAAGGCGGCGGGGCGTGATCGGGTCATCTGCGCCTGATCGGCGCCACCGGAGTCGAACACCCGGGGTCAAGAGGTCCGGCACCGCGAGCGCGTGCCGGGCTTGTGATTGCGACCGCGAATGATAATAATTATCGTTTCCAGCTCGCTCACGGAGACGAACCATGCCCTCGACTGCGCGAAAACCCATGGCCCCGGCCGGCGGGCTCGCTGTGCTTGCGCTTGCCCTGCTCGGCGGATTGCAGGCGTGCAGCGGCGGCAATCAGCCGGACGAAGAAGCCCGGCTGGTGGTTTATTCCTCCCGCGCCGAGCACCTGATCAAGCCGCTGTTCGACGCCTACACCGAGCGCACCGGGGTGGGCATCGACTTCATTACCGGCGAGGAACAGCCGCTGATCCAGCGTCTGCTGGCTGAAGGCGAATCCACCACGGCGGATCTGCTGATCACGGTGGACGCCGGCAACCTGTGGAATGCGGCCAGCGAGGGGGTGCTGCGCCCGGTGAGTTCACCGAGTCTGGAAGCCAGCATCCCGGCGCACCTTCGCGATCCTCAGGGCCGCTGGTTCGGTCTGTCGGTCCGGGCACGCACGCTCGTCTATGCGCCGTCGCGCACCGGCCCTGCGGAGCTGTCGACCTATGAGGCACTGGCCGAGCCACAGTGGCGTGAGCGTCTGTGTCTGCGCACCTCGCGCAAGGTTTATAACCAGTCGCTGGTGGCCATGCTCATCGCCGAGCATGGCGAGGCGCGCGCCGAGGAGATCGTGCGCGGTTGGGTGGGCAATCTCGCCACAGACGTGTTCCCCAACGACACGCAGGTGATCGAGGCCGTGGCCGCAGGCCAGTGCGATGTCGGCATCGTCAACTCCTACTATTTCGGTCGACTGCAGGCGCAGCGCCCGGAGCTCGCTGCCGCGCTGTTCTGGCCCAACCAGGAAGGCACCGGGGTGCACGTCAACGTCTCCGGCGCCGGAGTGACCCGACACGCGCCCGCTCCCGAGGCTGCCGTGGCGTTTCTGGAGTGGCTGGCGCAGCCCGAGGCGCAGGCCATGTTTGCCGGGCTGAACTACGAGTACCCCGTCGCCACGGGGGTGGCGCTCGATCCGCTGGTGGCCGGATGGGGCGAGTTCCGCCAGAACCTGATCAACGTCTCGCAGGCAGGCGAGCTTCAGGCCGATGCCGTGCGCCTGATGACGCGCGCCGGCTATCGCTGAAGTCGCGCGACGCCATGTCGTGAGCGAACTCGCCGAGCGCCTGCCTGCAATCTCGCACGGCCGCTTCCGGCGACGTCGTGGCAGCCGCGGCTGGCTGCTGATTGCCGGGCTGCTCGCGGCCATCACGCTGCTGCCGGTGGTCGTCGTCATCGCGTCGTTTGCGCAGATCGATGCCGAACTCTGGCAGCACATGTCGCGCCACGTGCTGCCGCGCGTGTCGCTCAACACGCTGTGGATGGTCACCGGCGTGGCGCTCGGCAGCCTGGTGCTCGGCACCGCGCTGGGCTGGCTGACAGCGGTCTGTGACTTTCCCGGGCGGCGTTTTTTCAGCTGGGCGCTGCTGCTGCCCATGGCGATGCCCGGTTACGTCATGGCCACGGCCCTGCTGGGCCTGGCCGATTTCAACGGGCCGCTCCACCAGTTGCTGCAGTATCTGTTCGGCAGCCAGGCCTCTGCGCCCCGCTTCCGGCACCTTGGCGGATTGGTGCTGGTGCTCACGCTGACGCTCTACCCCTATGTCTACCTGCTCGCGCGCAACGCGTTCATGAGTCAGGGTGCACGCAGCCTGGAGGTTGGACAGAGCCTGGGGTTGAGTCGGATGCGCAGTTTCGTGCGCATCAGCCTGCCGCTGGCCCGTCCATGGCTGGCCGCCGGTACGCTGCTCGTGGTGATGGAGGCGATGGCCGATTTCGGCACGGTCGCCGTGTTCAACTACGATACGTTCACGCTGGCGATCTATCACGCCTGGTACGGCATGTTTTCGATCCAGAGCGCACTGCAGCTCTCCGGGGTGCTGATTCTTGTGGTGCTGCTCGTCATGACCGTCGAGCAGCGACTGCGCGGTCGCAGCAGCTACACGGCGCAGTTCGCAGGTGTACGCGACGAGGCGCTGGTGCGACTGAGCGGCGCGCGGCGCTGGGGCGCGTTCGCGGTTGCGGCCACGGTGTTCCTGGCCGCCTTCGTGGTGCCCGCCACGCAGCTTCTGGCGTGGGCAATTCCGAACTTCGTCAATGATTTCGATGCCCGCTACATGGGCTTCGCATTCAACAGTCTCGTGCTGGCAGTGATGGGTGCCGCACTGGTCACCGGGCTGGGGGTGGTGCTGGCCTACGCCGTGCGCCTCGCCGGCCATCCGCTGGCGCGGGCGCTCGCGCGCATCGCCACACTGGGCTACGCGCTGCCCGGCACCGTACTTGCGGTGGGCGTGTTCGTCCCCGTGGCCTGGTTCAGCGACAGCGCCTCTTCTGCGCTCGTGTGGCTGTTCGGCGACGCGACACCACGGCTCGTGCTGCAGGGCACCCTGTTCGCAATGCTGCTCGCCTACTGCATCCGCTTTCTGGCAGTCGCTCACGGTCCCGTCGGCAGCCAGCTCGAACGCGTCACGCGCAGTGTCGATGAGGCGGCGCGTGGGCTCGGTGTCTCAGGCATGCGTCTGCTGCGCCGGGTGCACCTGCCCATCCTGCGTCGTGGGCTGATAACGGCCGCGGTCTTTGCGTTCGTCGATATCATGAAGGAACTGCCCATTACGCTGATGACCCGTCCCTTCGGCTGGGACACGCTCGCCACGCGCGTCTACCAGATGACTACGGAAGGCGAGTGGGAGCGTGCGGCGCTGCCGGCCCTGGCGATTGTCGTCGTCGGCCTGGTGCCGGTCGTGCTGCTGCTGCACCAGTCGGATCGTCGCCGTGCTTGAAGTCTCGGAACTCAGCCACGCCTATGCGCCGGACGACTGGGCCGTGCGCGGGGTCTCGTTGCGGCTCGAGGCCGGAAGCATCGGCTGTCTGCTCGGGCCCAGTGGCTGCGGCAAGACCACCCTGCTACGGTGTATCGCAGGCTTCGAGGTGGCCGCGGCGGGGCGCGTACGCCTGCACGACGAGGTGCTGGCCGAACCGGGCCGTCACCTTGCAGCAGAAAAGCGGCGCATCGGCATGGTGTTCCAGGACTACGCGCTGTTCCCGCACCTGAGCGTCACCGGCAACATCGAGTTCGGGCTGCACGCGTTGCCGGCG
>CAYLNP010000194.1:0-5126 GCA_964384925.1 uncultured Woeseiaceae bacterium | reverse complement strand
GACCTTCGCCTGGTATATCGCCGGCCTGGTGTTCGAGTGGATCATCGAACAGGGCGGACTTGCCGCGATGGCCGCTCGCAATTACCGCAAGGCTGCGCGGCTGTACAACGCGATCGACAGTTCATCGTTCTACACCTCGCCTGTGGACGAGGACTGCCGCTCCTGGATGAACGTGCCCTTCACCCTGGCCGCACCCGAACTCGACGGGCAGTTCGTGCGTGAAGCCGAGGCCGCGGGGCTGACGCACCTGAAAGGCCATCGGTCGGTGGGTGGCATGCGCGCAAGTCTCTACAATGCGATGCCCGACGCCGGTGTCGACGCTCTGATCGCCTTCATGGCGGAGTTCGAGCGGCGCCATGGTTGAGCATGAGGCGCTAAATGGCCAGGCGCGCAGTTTCAAGATCCTGACGCTGAACAACATCTCCATCAAGGGGCTGCGCAGACTGCCGCGCGAGCGCTACGAAGTCGCCTCTGACATGAGCAGGCCCGATGCGATCCTGCTGCGCTCCCACGACATGCACGACATGACCATCCCGGATTCTGTGCTCGCTGTCGGGCGCGCCGGCGCGGGCATCAACAACATCCCCGTCGCCGCACTGAGTGCGCGCGGCATTCCCGTGTTCAATGCACCCGGCGCGAATGCCAATGCCGTCAAGGAACTGGTCATCGCCGGCATGCTGATGGCCGCGCGCAATCTGCCGCAGGCATGGCATTACGTCCGCGAACTCGACATCGTGAGCGAAAGCGAACTCGAGCGGCAGGTCGAGGCCGCCAAGAAACGCTATGTCGGCTTCGAGCTGCCAGGCCGCACGCTCGGCATCGTCGGCCTGGGCGCCATCGGTGTGGAAGTGGCCAATGCGGCGCTGGCACTGGGCATGCACGTGATCGGCTACGATCCGCAGATCAGCGTGGAGCGCGCCTGGCAGCTTTCTTCCGGCGTTCAGCAGGCGCTGAGTCTGGACGAACTGTTCACGCGCTGCGACATGATCAGCGTGCATGTGCCCCTCAACGATCACACTCATCACCTTGTCAACGCCGCGCGTCTGCGGCTGATGCGCGAAGGCGGTGTGGTCCTCAATTTTGCGCGCGATGGCATTGTCGATACCGATGCGGTGATCGCGGCACTGAGCAGCGGGCGACTGCGCGCGCTGGTCACCGATTTCCCGTCGCCGAAGCTGAAGAGCCACGCGGGGGTGATTGCGTTGCCGCACCTGGGTGCGTCCACCCGGGAAGCCGAGGAGAACTGCGCGGCGATGGCGGCAGACAATCTGCGGGAGTTTCTGGAACACGGCAATGTGCGCCATTCAGTGAACTTTCCCGATGCGCAGATGCCACGCAACGATCGCTGCAGGCTCACGGTGGCGAATGCGAATGTGCCGAACATGGTCGGACAGATCTCCACCGCGCTGGCCGCGGCGCAGATCAATATCGGCGATCTTCTCAATCAGTCGCGAGGCGAGCTGGCCTACACCATCGTCGATCTGGACGCAGAGATTCCGGCCGAGACGCTGAAGCAGATTCGCGCCATCAAGGGTGTGCTGGCTGCGCGCGTGATCCCGGGCCCGCATGCGTCCGGAGGCGTGTCATGAACGATGTTCCTGCCGCGGGTCTGAGTCTGGATGAGCTTCGCGCGCGGATCACAGCCGTGGACGAGCAGCTCCAGGCACTGATCAGCGAGCGTGCGCGGCTGGCCCAGCAGGTCGGCCTGTCCAAGGCAGGGCAGGACGCGCGAACGGTGGATTTCTATCGCCCCGAGCGCGAGGCGCAGGTGCTGCGCGGCGTGCTCGAACGCCACGAAGGTCCGTTGCAGGCCGAAGAGATGCTGCGGCTGTTCCGCGAAATCATGTCGGCGTGCCTGGCGCAACAGGAGCCGCTCAAGATCGCCTTTCTCGGTCCCGAAGGCACATTTACCCAGCAGGCGGTGCTCAAGCATTTCGGTCACTCGGTGCGTCCGCTGCCGATGGGTTCCATAGACGAGGTCTTCCATGAAGTGGAAGCCGGCGTCGCCGATTTCGGCGTGGTGCCCGTCGAGAACTCCACCGAGGGTACGGTAAGCCACACGCTGGACATGTTCCTGACCTCTCCGCTGTTCGTCTGTGGCGAGGTGGAGCTTCGCATCCGTCAGCACCTGATGGGCGCGATGAGCGACCTGCGGGGCATCGAGCGAATCTGTTCCCACCAGCAGTCGCTGGCGCAGTGCCGCGGCTGGCTTGCCGAGTTTCTGCCGCACGTCGAGCGGATCAGTGTGGCCTCCAACGCCGAGGCGGCGCGGCGCGCCCGCGACGAGGCGGGTACGGCGGCCATTGCCGGCGAGTCGGCCGCCGAGGTTTACGGGCTGAACATGCTCGTCGCCGACATCGAGGACAAGGCCGACAACACCACGCGCTTTCTCATCGTCGGTCGCAAGACGTTTCCCGCCAGCGGTCGCGACAAGACCTCGCTGCTACTGTCGACGTCGGGGACGGAAGGGCCCGGGGTCCTGTTCCGCCTGCTCGAACCGCTGGCGCGCGCCAACGTCAGCATGACGCGCATCGAGTCGCGGCCATCCCGCCGGCGCAAGTGGGACTACGTCTTCTTTGTTGATATAGACGGCCATGCCGAAGAGCCCGGCATTGCCGCCGCGCTGGCGGAAATTCGCGAACATGCCACGCTGTTCCGGATTCTCGGCGCCTACCCGTGTGCCGTGCAATGACGGGTGACGACAGGATGGCCTTTGATGCGCTGCGACTGGCCACGCCCGGTGTGGCCAGCCTGAGTCCTTACCAGCCCGGCAAGCCAGGCAGCGAGCTGGAGCGCGAACTGGGTCTGACCGGTACCATCAAGCTCGCCTCCAACGAAAATCCCCTGGGGCCTCCGCCGGCGGCGCTGGCTGCGGTCAGCGCGGTGCTGCCGGAGCTCGCGCTGTACCCTGATGGCAATGGCTTCGCGTTGAAGCAGGCGCTGAGCGGTCATCTCGGGGTGGAGCCGGCGATGATCACGCTGGGCAATGGTTCCAACGATATCCTGGTGTTGCTTGCCGAGGCGTTTCTGCTGCCGGGACTCGAAGCGGTGTATTCGCAGTACGCCTTCGCGGTCTACGAACTCGCGACACGGGCGACCGGCGCAACCGCCTGTGTGGCACCGGCGCTCGCGGCGAACGATGAGTCGCCACTGGGTCACGATCTTGCGGCGATGGCAGCGCTGGTGTCGCCACGCACGCGTCTGGTGTATATAGCCAACCCGAACAACCCGACCGGGACGGCGCTCGAGCGTTCAGCGTTGCGGCGCTTCATCGAGCAGCTGCCTGAGCACGTCGTCGTCGTCGTTGATGAAGCCTACGTCGAATACGCCGACGACCCGGCACAGGCGAGCGTGCTTGCTTGGCTCGACGACTTCCCCAATCTGGTGGTGTCGCGCACGTTCTCCAAGGGCTTCGGCCTGGCGGGACTGCGCGTCGGTTACGCCGTGTCCGGTGCGCCGATCGCCGATGTGCTCAACCGGATTCGCCAGCCGTTCAACGTCGGCCTCGCGGCGCAGGCCGCGGCGATCGGCGCGCTCGGCGATACCGACTATCTGCAGCGCAGTCGAAGAATGAATCTCGAGGGGCTTCGTCAGCTGTCGGACGTGGTGAAGTCGCTTGGCTTGTGGCACGGCGCCGAGGCGGGAAATTTTCTGCTGGTGGACATGGGGCGTCCTGCCGCCGATGTGTATGCGAAGCTGCTTGCACAGGGCGTGATCGTGAGGCCGTTGGCAAATTATGGCCTGCCCGACCATCTGCGCATCAGCATCGGTACGCCGGCGCAGATCGAGCGTCTTGCCCACGCGCTTCGGCAGATTCAGCATGCCTGACACAGCGCCCATGGAGCCTCGGACCTTGACCCGCAACTATCTGCTGACACCTGGCGCAAGCCTGGCCGGCACGCTTCGCGTGCCTGGCGACAAGTCCATTTCCCACCGCGCGTTGCTCCTTGGGGCGATCGCCAGCGGGCGCAGCGAAATCGACGGTTTTCTGGCCAGTGAGGATTGCCTGGCGACGATGCGCGCCTTGCGGGCCATGGGCGTACCGATCGAACGCGATGGCGAACGCGTGGTGATCGACGGCGTCGGCCTGTACGGGCTGACGGCGCCGCGCGCGGTGCTGGACCTCGGCAATTCCGGCACTGCCATACGCCTGCTGGCGGGGCTGCTGGCCGGTCAGCGTTTCGACACCGAACTCGTCGGCGACGCCTCGTTGATGCAACGGCCCATGCGCCGCGTCGCCGATCCGTTGAACATGATGGGCGCTCGGGTGGACACGCTGGAAGGTCGTGCGCCGCTGCGCATCGAGGGTGGCCGTGCACTGCACGGGATCGACTACACGCTGCCCGTGGCCAGCGCGCAGGTGAAATCTGCGGTGCTGCTGGCGGCTTTGTATGCCAGCGGCGAGACCATCGTTCGGGGCTCCGGTGTGTCGCGTGATCACACCGAACGCATGCTGATGTCCATGGGTGTGAACCTGACGGTGGACGATGACGGCACGATTCATCTGCTGCCGGAGCGCGGGCCCGAGGGCATGGATATGCGTGTGCCCGGGGATCTGTCATCCGCGGCGTTCTTTCTGCTGGGGGGCTGCCTGGGTGCCGATGACGGGCTTGTGATCGAGCGCGTCGGCCTCAATCCTACGCGGCTCGGCGTGCTGGGCATTCTCGAGGCGATGGGTGCCGACATTCGCATCGAGCGCCGACGCATGGAAGGCCGGGAACCGGTGGCCGACCTGCACGTAAGGCGCACGCAGCTCAAGGGCATCGACATCCCGCCCGCGCTCGTGCCGTTGGCCATCGATGAGTTCCCGGTCATTTTCGTAGCGGCGGCGGCAGCGCAGGGTGTCACCCGCGTCAGCGGCGCCGAGGAGCTGCGCCACAAGGAAAGCGATCGGATCGCGGTCATGGCCACAGGTCTGCGTACGCTGGGTATCGAGGTCGAGGAGCAGCCGGACGGCGCGGCGATCCACGGCGGCCGGATCGGCGGCGGCGAGATCGACAGTCATGGAGATCACCGGGTCGCGATGGCTTTCGCCATGGCAAGCCTGGTGGCCAGTGCGCCCATCCGCATCCTGGACACGGCAAACGTGGCCACCTCGTTTCCGGACTTTGCGCAACTGTCGGCGC
>CAYLNP010000193.1:3931-5135 GCA_964384925.1 uncultured Woeseiaceae bacterium | reverse complement strand
GGCAAACAAACACGCTTCGAGCGCGTCCGAAAGGCAGTGTCCCACCTTTGCAAAACCCACTTCGATTCCCGTCATGAGAATCGAAATAATGAACAAAATGCGGTGGGACACTTTTCCGGAAAAACTCAATAAAAATAGGGAAAAGTGAGTGTCCCACTTTTCTGCAAGGCCTTGAATCAAGACATTCACAGCACCCCGCCGCCGGCCATCAGCTTGATCTGGCTGGCGCCGAATCGCAGGTTCTCGCGCACAGCCGTCAACACGTCGGCGCGTCCATCGGCGATGAACGTGGCGCCCAGTCGCTCGGCGCGCGAGACCTCACCGAAGAAGCGCCGCGAACGCTCATGCGGCAGCCGGAAATCACCGTGCCCCGCAGTCTGGCTTATGGTCGCCCCCGAGGGCCACACGCGTGGACCGATATAGCGTCCGGCATCGATGCCGGCCTTGACATCCCAGACGGGGCCACCGACATCGCGAACCGCGGTGAAGCCGCGCATCAGCATGGCCTCGGCTTCGCGTGCCGCGGCGGCCTCCGCGCCTTCAGGCGTCAGCTCCGGGGACAGCAGCTCGAGCATGGTCAGGGCGCCGAAGGTCAGATGCACATGCACGTCGATCAGTCCCGGCATCAGCGTGTAGCCCCGGCCGTCGATCACCGTGGCCTCCGGACTTGGCGTGATGTCATCGCCGATTGCGACGATGAGGTGATCGCTGACCAGCAGGCGGGTCGGCGGGGACAGCTGTGCCGACGTGCCGTCGAAGATGCGCACGTCCTGGAACAGGATCTGGTTGGCGGCAGGGCCCTCGGCATGAGACCAGGCAGAGAACAGCAGACAGATGGCGGCCAGCGACGGTCGCATTGCTGTCATGAACATGCTCATGGTGCTCGACTCCTGTGGACCTGCAGTTGCCCCTCGGCGGATCGACGCTAGCAAAACGGTACCGCGACGCCAGACAAATTCCTTCAGCCGGCCGCCGCAATACCTGCGGGACAGCTCACCCCCGTCCCGCCCAGCCCGCAGTAGCCCCCGGGATTCTTTGCCAGGTATTGCTGGTGGTATGCCTCGGCATAGTAGAACTCGGGGGCCGGAAGGATCTCGGTGGTGATCGCATCAAAGCCCGCGCGTTCGAGCGCCTGCTGATAGTCCTCCCGCGATCGCTCGGCGGTCGCCAGAAAATCCGACTGCGGCGCCATCACGGCCACGAT
>CAYLNP010000193.1:0-3921 GCA_964384925.1 uncultured Woeseiaceae bacterium | reverse complement strand
CCAGCTGGGCAGCGCCGAAACAGTAGATCCCCGAGCGATATTGCGTGCCGACATCATTGCCCTGGCGCATGCCCTGCGTGGGGTTGTGCGATTCCCAAAACACTTTCAGCAGCTCGGCGTAGCTGATCTGCGTCGAGTCGAACACCACCAGCACGACTTCATTGTGACCGGTGCGCCCGGTGCACACTTCCTCGTAGGTGGGATTGGGTGTGAGGCCGGCGGCATAGCCGACCGCCGTCGTCCATACACCCGGTGTCTGCCAGAACGCGCGCTCCGCGCCCCAGAAACACCCGAGGCCGAACACCGCCTGCTCGAGGCCTGCCGGAAACGGCGGCTTGAGCGGATGGCCATTGACGAAATGCGCGTCGGGCACGGGGATGGGGGTGGCGCGCCCGGGCAGCGCCTCGTTGGCGGTGGGCAGCGTGGTCTTTTTTCTCAGGCCGAACATGGGGAATTCCTCGGAAACGGGGGGGGGTCGCAGAACATTATGACGCGCCCGGCGCCGCGCGGTTCAGGTCCGCCGCACCGCGGTCATGCGCCGATACAGCGCCAGCGCTTGGCTATACTCGGCGATTCTCCGAGCCGTGCAAGGATATTCCCTATGGCGCGAATGATCGTCTGGCTGTGCCTGCTGTTACCTGTCATCGCTGCTGCCACCACGCCCTACCCGGTCGCAACGCCGGCCACCGTGCCCGGACTCGCCTACACGCTGGATCTGTACCCCGACGGCGCCGATCACGATCCCGCGATACCGACCCCGGAAACTGCGCTCGGTCACCCGGTGGGTGCGCGGGCAGCCAGCTCGCGTGAGATTCACGCCTATGCGCTGGCACTTGCGCAGGCCTCGCCGCGCGTCGAGCTGGTGGAGTACGCCCGCAGCTTCGAGGACCGGCCCCTGGTCTACCTGATCATCAGCAGCGCAGAAAACCTGGCACGCCGCGACGATATCCAGGCAGGCATGGCACAGCTCGCCGATGCGCGCAGCCTGGCGGGAGAAGCGCGCGACCGGCTGATCGATACACTCCCCGCTGTCGCCTGGCTGGCCTACGGCATCCACGGCAATGAAAGCTCCACCAGCGATGCCGCCATGGCCATCATGCATCACCTTGCCGCCGATCGTTCGCCGGCCACGACGCAGATGCTGCGCGAGCTGGTGGTCATCGTCGATCCGAACCAGAACCCGGATGGTCGCGAGCGCTTCATCGCCGGTGTGACGCAGGCGCGCGGCGCGCAGCCGAATGTCGATGACCAGTCGCTTGTGCATACCGGCTACTGGCCATCCGGGCGTGGCAACCACTACCTGTTCGATCTGAACCGCGACTGGATCTACGCGCGTCATCCCGAGACGCGCGGGCGGATGCCACAGATCGCGCGCTGGCGACCGATGATGTTCCTGGACTCCCACGAGATGGGCGCCCAGGACACCTTCCTGTTCTCACCGGCCCGCGAGCCGCACAACCCCCATCTGCCGCCCTACCGCGCGAGCCTGGGCGAGGTTTTCGCCGACGACATGGCACGCGCCTTCGACCGCTACGGGTACCCGTACTACTCCGGCGAGTGGCACGAGGACTGGTATCCCGGCTACACCGATGCCTGGGCTGCGCTGCGCGGCGCGCAGGGCATTCTCCACGAGCAGGCGCGACTGGCAGAGGATGGCGTACAGCGCGGCGCCACGCTGGTGAGCTATCGCCAGTCCGTGCACCACCAGATACTGGCCAGTTTCGCGAACCTGGGGACGCTGCAGCGCGAGCGTGCCTCGATCATGCGCCAGTTCACGGACGACCGTGCGGAAGTGCTTTCGGCGCGCAGTCCGTATGCCAATCGCAGCTTCGTGATTCTGCCCGGCGACAATGCAGGACGCCTGGCCGAGTTCAAGGATCTGCTGCGCATGCAGGGGTTCGAGGCCCATCGGCTGACGCGCCCGCTGCGCGTGAGCCGCGCTACCGATCAGCTAGGCCGCGAGCGCCGCGATGTCGATCTGCCGGAGGGTGCCATCGTGCTGCGCAATCGCCAGCCCGAGGCGCGCCTGCTGGCGGCCACGTTCGATTTCGATCCGCGCATCTCCGAGCGCGCGCTTGCCGAAGAACGACGCCGGCTGCTCACTGAAGGCCGCAGCACGATCTACGACACCACCGGCTGGAACATCAGCATGATGTTCGGCTTCGAGGCTTTCGACGTACCCCAGCATCTCGATGCCGGACTCGAGTTGCTGAGTCTCGAGCAGGACGCCAGTCCCGCAACGCCCGTGCGTGACAACACGATCGCACTGGTTGCCTCCGGCGCAGATGACCGTGCAGTCGCGCTGGCAGCGCAACTGATGCAGGAAGGTGTGCGCGTGCGCGCCAACACTCACGCATCGCAACTCGCAGGCCAGGCGCTGCCGATCGGCTCGATTGCGGTGACACGTGACGACAACCGCAATGACGATCGCTGGCAGCGCAAGGTCATCGACCTTGCCGCAGCGCTGGGCGTGCGCGTGCATGCCGTGGACAACGGTCGCGCGCCAGGCACGCTGGCCGATCTGGGTGGCCAGCGCTGGCGGCTGCTGGAGCGGCCCGCCATCGCGCTGCTGGCACGCGGCGGCAGCAGCGGGCTGGATTTCGGCGCGGTGTGGTACACGCTCGACCATCGCTTGGGCGTGCGCCACACTCACCTCGACGAGGAGCGCGCTGTCACTGCAGATCTGCGCCGCTACAACGTCATCTATCTGCCCGACCGCTGGGGCGGCGGGTTTGATGAACGTCTGCTCTCGGCCTTGGCCGACTGGGTCAAGGCCGGCGGCACGCTGGTGGCCGCAGGCGGCGCGACACGCGCACTGCTCGAGGCTGAATCGCCGATGGTCGGCTCGCGTCTGCTCGAGCAGGTGCTCGAAGAGGACCTCGCGCCCTACCAGGATGCCATCCATCGCGAGTGGCTCGGGGCCGCGCCGGTCATGCCTGAAAGCCTGGAGACCTGGGGCCATGATGCCAGCACCACGACCGGATATCCGTGGGAATCCCTGGAGATCGAGCTGCCCTCCGCTGAGGAACGCAAGCGCCGCGACACCTGGCAGCAGCTGTTCATGCCCTCGGGTGCACTGGTCGCAACGCGGGTCAATCCGCACCACTGGCTCACCGCCGGGGCCGGTGAGCAGCTTACGGTGCTGTTCGGGCGCTCGCCGGTGCTGATGGCCAAGCCACCGGTCGAGGCGCCGCTGCGCGTCGGCGTGTTTACTGCCAGCGAGTCGGCGCCGGGGCTCGCCAACTGGTCGCCCGTGCCGGAGGGACAGAGTTTGCGCGTGCGTGCAGCTGGCCTGTTGTGGCCCGAAGCACGTGAACGCATCGCCTCATCAGCGTGGATGACGCGGGAATCCGTGGGTCGCGGGCAGGTCATCCTGTTTGCCCATGCGCCAGCGTTCCGCGCAGCCCAGATCGGCGCCATGCGGGTGCTGGAGAATGCGCTCGTGCTCGGCCCGGGGATGGGCGCGAGCGCGCCGGTGCGACTGCCCTAGGCGGCGCGCTCAGGATAATGGGTGGCACCTGCGCCGGCGGAAGGCCGGCGCACGAGGACTGATCACAGCCCGGCGATGTGCTCGCGCATGCGCCGTCGCGTCGCCTCGTCGGGCAGCCGTCCCACGGCTGCGCCCATGTTGTCGATCATGTGGCGCGCCTGACTCGTCGCAGGCGTGGCGACCGTGACCGCCGAATGGGCGATGACGAACTTCAGAAAGAACTGTGCCCAGGTGGTGGCGTCGAACTCCGCCGCCCATTCCGGGACCGGCTTGCCGCGCACCAGGTCCCACAGGCGAGTGCGTCCGAAGGGGGCATACACCAGCACTCCGATGCCACGATCCTGAGCCAGCGGGAGAATGCGTTCCTCCATGGTCAGGTTGTCGATCGCGTAGTCGATGCCGATGAAATCCAGCGGCTCCTTCTCCATGAC
>CAYLNP010000192.1:0-5142 GCA_964384925.1 uncultured Woeseiaceae bacterium | reverse complement strand
CACCGTTGATGAACAGCGGCGGTGTGTCGATCTCATCCAGCCAGCGATCGGCCTGGTCGAACAGCGCCTCTTCGCCCACGCGGGCCTCTGCAGCCAGCCAGGTCACGGCGGCGCCTGCACCGTTGACGGTGCCCTCGAGCACGCTCACGCAGCGGCTCGCATCCTGCCACGCAACGCTCTGCAACAGTCCGTCGGCGATCGGGGGCTGATCGGCGCAGACACGCTGGACGAATGCGCCGGTGCCGATGTTCACATACAGGGTGCCGGGGTCGGGTTCGCCCCACGCAAACAGGGCGGCCGCCTGATCACCGGTGCAGACCGAAAGCGCAATCGGCGGCAGGCCAGTGCCCAGGTGTCCGAAGGCGTGACGGCTGTGCACGCATGCCGGCAGGCAGTCGCGCGGAATGCCGAACACGTCGAGCAATTCTGGTGACCAGTCGCGCCGGTCCACGTCCCAGAGCAGGGTGCGTGATGCGTTGGCCGGATCCACGACGCAGGGACGCTCGCCGAGCAGAGCGTGCAGCAGGTAGCTGGACACGGGGCCCATGCGCAGGCGCTGTTCGCGACGGGCGTGCGCCACTTCCGGGAGATGCGTGAGGCACCATCGCAGTTTGCTTGCGCCGTAGTGCGCGCTTGGCACCAGCCCGGTGATCCGGCGGATCTCCCGCGGGTCCGGCGCCAGCGCGGCCAGCCAGTCCGCCGCGCGGCGATCCTGCCAGGAGATGATCGCAGAGAGCGCCTCGCCGCTGTGCGCGTCCCAACAGGCGATGGTCGAGCGCTGGGTGGCCAGCGCCGCCGCAACAATCGGCTCCGTTCCCCCTGGGCACGTTCCCACAGCGGTGCTGATGGCCTCGCGCATCGCGGCCACCAGTCCCTCGGCGTCGTACTCGAGCCGCTCGGCGGCAGTCCCGCCTGTTACCTCCACGCGCACTGCATGGGAACTCACGACGCGCCCATCGCGGTCCGCCACGCTGGCCTTGCAGGCATGGCTGCCCTGGTCGAGCAGCAGCACCGACCCGCGTGGTTGCGGCCGGGCTCCCGCGTTGCTCACTTCGATCGAACAGCCGGCGCCTGCGCCCCGGACGTGTCGGCTCTGCGCCGAAAGCGTGGACGCCAGATGGCAAGCACGATGTTCGCGATGCAGATGACCAGAATCACCCACACCATCGCCTGCTCGTTGCGCATCGTCAGCGCGATCTCCTCGGGCACGGCGTCGCCCGCTGTGGCGGCTGCGGCATGCTCGGCCAGGCGAACGGCCGGGCCGTGCACCCACATCAGCACCGGCTGGAAGATCGACAGGCTCAGCGCCAGTTTGATCCAGACCCATGCCAGATTGCCGAAGGGCGGATGCGCGGCAATGGCCAGCAGTCCCGAGACGAGCATCAATGTCAGGGAGGGCAGCAGCAGCCATGTCGTGACTGCTGCAATGGCGTCGCGCGTGGCCGCATACGCGGTTACGGCGACAGGCTCCGGGCTGACGGAGAGCAGAATCAGATGCACGATCAGCGCACCGGTCATGCCAGCCGCGCCGAGCGAGTGAAGGAACTTCAGGGCCTTCTTCATCGCTCCTTGGGTATGCCAGGCTGAATCAGGTTCACGAGGATACCGTCGCGATCACGAAACAGCATTTCGCGCGGGTCTACGGCCATGTCCTCGCGCGGGAACAGCACCATCGGCGGCGAGATGATCGTATAGCCTGCCGCCTGCACTTTCTCGGCGATGGCATCGATATCGCTGGTCATGAATACCAGAGCCATGTCACCCGTTCGGGCCGCTGGGGCCTGCAGGGGTGGCGGCGCCGTCTCGGCATCATCGACCAGCTGGAATAACCCGACGTTGCCATAGATGGTGTCGCCGGATTGCAGGATTTTCACCAGGATGGTTCGACCCTCGGTGCCGATCACCTCGTTGAAACGCGCGTCGTCGAACTCCTGGTCGAAGCGTACCCGCAGGCCGAGAATATCGCGATAAAGTTTCAGGGATTCCTGCTGGTCGCGCACGAACACGGTGGCACGTGCCATCGGGGAGAGTACGAAGCCGTTGGGTACGGGGTTTTCGGGGGGTGGTGTCTGGGCGAAGCTGCCATGTAGCCAGGTCAGGCAAACGATGCCTGCGATGCAGGCGAGGGCCAGCGGGCGGGCGGATATCAGCATAGGACCGGGTTCCTTTTCGCGTCACTGGGTGCATGCGACTGCCGCACGCACCGCGGCGCAAATGTCTAGCGTATCGCATCCTCTGCTCGTGGCGTGCGTTTGTCGCCATGACGGGCCGTGCGTATCATCGGTGCGCGCGCCCGAACCGGTTTCGAACATGCACGTTACACGAAGCCCCACACAGACAAGCCGTGGCCGCACGCGGGGCCCGAACCGGGGATGACGTTGACTGCCGCATTGTCGCTGTTTGTGGCGATGGCCGTGCTCGCTGCGATCCCCAGCGTGAGTGTCATGGCGGTGTCGTCACGCGCAGCGGCGTTCGGGTTCGGTCATGGTCTGGCCGCAACGCTGGGAATCGTGGTCGGCGATCTGGTGTTCATCGTACTTGCGATCTTCGGTCTCGCGCTGCTCGCCGCGGCGATGGGCGATCTGTTCTTTCTCGTGCGCCTCGCCGGTGGCGTCTACCTGCTCATCCTCGCAGTGGGTCTGTGGCGCGTCGCCGCGCACCCGGCCAGAGCCGAAGAACCGCTACAGGCATCATGGCTTTCGAGCTTCCTGGCCGGGCTGCTGATCACGCTGGCGGACCAGAAGGCCATCCTCTTCTACCTCGGGTTCCTGCCTGCATTTCTCGATCTGGCAACCCTGCGGATCGGCGATGCTGCGCTGGTAATGCTTCTCGCTACGCTCGCCGTGGGGGGTGTCAAGTTGATCTATGCCTTCATGGCGAGCCGCCTGAGCGTGCTTGCAGGCGGCGCAATGGTACGACCGATCAATCGGGGTGCCGCAATCCTGCTGTTACTGGCTGCAGTTTGGCTGCTGGTCCGTGGCTGGTCGGCAACCTGACCCGTCTACCGAATGGATGGGAGTGACCCAGTCTCAGCGTGACATGGATGGAAAGCGCCAGTTGCCAAAGACGGGATCGCCGCGTACCTCGATCTGCAGTGCTTCCAGCCATTCGGCAACTACATGGTTGGAGTTGCCTCTGAGTGTGTAGGGCTTCGGATCGTGGACGAACTCGAGCCTGTAGTCGTCGTTGTAGATCAGCGTATCGCGGGCGGCATCGAAGCGGGACTCGAGATGATCGATCAAGGCATCGACGCTTGTCGCGGCGGCATTCAGGATGTGGATCTGATCGATGGTGACGCTTGAATGCGCCCGGATCTGCTCGGCTGATGAGGGTGCGGGGATGACCTGCCGTCCAAGCGCACCCTGGGTGGGCACAAACAACGTGCGGAAAGCCGGCACCAAACCCATCTGTCGCTGCGCATACCAGCGCCAGTCGCCATAGACGAAGCGCAGCATGGAATCCTCGGCGTCGGTCAGTACCAGACTCGTATGTCTGCCGTGTTCCACAACATACACGACGCGTGGCGAATCGACCTGCCTGGGGTCCGGAAGCACGGCTGTGGCGCTGCAGCCGCCGAGCCCCGCGACCAGCAGCACCGCCAACGTCATCGTGCGCATCGCTGTCTCCACTCCTGTCATGATCGCCAACCCTGTGCAGTCAACCCTAGCGCGTCTGGCAGCGCCAGGGAACGCCTGACGCATGGTTGTGTCAGATGTGCTTATGTCGGTACTCAGGAATACTCTGGGGTGCGTGTCGCTCAGCGCATGCCTGCTGGCGGGGACGGGCGTCGCGTCCGGCGAACTGCGCGAGCCCGTGCCTCGAGGTCTGAACGTTTCTTATGTGGAGGCCATGCTGGCGCGCGCACCGCAGCTCGGGCCCATTCACTCACTTGTGGTCTCCCGCGATGGTGTCGAACTCGTGGCGAGAAGCTTTGCCGGCCCCGGCGTCGATCGACCGGCCAACATCAAGTCGGTGTCCAAGACCGTGCAGGCCGCGCTGGCCGGTATCGCCATCGAGCGCGGTGTGCTTCGAAGTACGGATCAGCCCATCGTCGAGCTGCTGAACGGGCGCGTGCCTGCCGGGGCCGGACCGCAGATCGCGGAGGTGACGCTCGATCATCTGCTGTCGATGCGCGCCGGGCTGGCCTCCACGTCCGGAGCAAATTACGGGCGCTGGGTCGCCAGCGACGACTGGGTGGATTTCGTGCTCACCCGCCCCTTCGTCGATGCGCCGGGTGCGCGCATGCAGTACTCCACAGGTGTGTGGCATGTTCTCTCGGCGATCCTCACGGAACGCTCCGGTGAAACTCTGCTGTCGCTGACGCGCAGCTGGCTGGGGCAGCCGCTGGACATTACCATTCCGGCGTGGCCCCGTGACCCTCAGGGGATTTATTTCGGCGGCAACGATATGCTGATCTCACCGCGCGATCTGCTCGCGTTCGGCGAGCTGTTCCTGAATGACGGCGAGGAAAACGGCGATCGCGTGTTGCCCCCCGGGTGGATCGAACAGTCCTGGACGCCGCGCGCGCGCTCGCCCTGGTCCGGCCACGATTACGGCTACGGCTGGTTCGTGGCCGAACTGGCCGGGGCGCGTGTGTACTATGGCCGCGGGTACGGAGGACAGCTGCTCCATGTCATCCCCGAGCTTGGCATCGTTGTTGTCATCACGTCCCGTTCGACGCCGCCGTCGGCCGGGGGCAGATATGTCCGCGCACTGCACGATCTGGTCGCAGAGCATGTGATTGCGGGTGCAAGGGCGTATGACCAGGCGGTCATGCGCATGGCACGCCAGCGGCGCTGATCAGGCCTGCGCTTGTGCCGAGTCCGCGAGCGCCGTGCTGCGGGTCGTGATGGTATCCAGCCCATGGCTGCCCGGCCCGGATTCGTTGCGCCACAGCAGCCATGAGAACAGCAGCCCCAGTGAGGCGAGCGCCGTATAGAACCACATACCCGCCGCATAGCCGCCGGGATTCTCCGGCCCGGCCAGAAACGTATCGTTGAGCCGCCCGACCACCAGCGGCACGATCGCCCAGCCCAGCTGCTGGCAGAAGGTCATCAGCGCGTAGGCCGAGCCCAGCCGGTGGCCCGCGACGATATAGGCCACCGACGGCCACATCACCGCCGGAATCAGCGAAAACACGCC
>CAYLNP010000191.1:0-5164 GCA_964384925.1 uncultured Woeseiaceae bacterium | reverse complement strand
GCGCTGAACCGCAATCGCTGGATCGACTATGTGACCATGTCGATCGCGATGACCGGCTTTGCCGTGCCCGCCTTCGTCGTGGCGCCCGTGCTCACGCTGATCTTCGGGCTGTATCTGAAGCTGCTGCCGCTGTCGGGCTGGAACGATGGCGCACTGTCGAACATGATCCTGCCGGTCATCGCACTGGCACTCCCGCAGATCGCCATCCTGTCACGCCTGACGCGTGGCTCGATGCTCGAGGTCATGCGCGCCAACTACATCCGCACCGCGCGCGCCAAGGGCCTGCCTGAATACAAGGTCGTGGCCAGCCATGCGCTCAAGGCCGTTTCGCTCCCGCTGGTGAGCTACCTGGGGCCGGCCATCGCCGGCATCATGACCGGCTCGGTGATCATCGAGCAGATCTTCGGCCTGCCGGGCATGGGCCGGTATTTCATCCAGGGCGCGTTGAACCGCGACTATCCGCTGGTCATGGGCACCGTGATCGTCTATGCCACGGCCATCATCCTGCTCAATCTGCTGGCCGATGTGATCTACGGCTACCTCGACCCCCGAGTGAGGCGCGAGTAATGGGCTTTCTGAGCAAGCGCCGCGACCAGCAACTTGCTGCCATGCAGGCCGCCGGGCGCACGGTGGGGCGTTCGCTTTGGCAGGATGCGCTGCGCCGCTTCGTGACCAACCGGGCGGCGATGGGCAGCGTGTTCGTGCTGTTGTTCATCAGTCTGCTGGCCGTGGTGGGCCCGTGGATCAGTCCTCACTCGCTGGAGGACTTCTACTGGGAGTACATCCTGGTGCCGCCGACGTTCGAGAACGGCCACTGGTTCGGCACCGATGCCAACGGGCGTGACATGTTCGTACGCACCTTCCATGGCGCAAGGATTTCGCTGACCATCGGCATCATGACCACGGCGGTGGCGCTGGTGATCGGCGTGACCTGGGGCTCGGTGGCCGGATATTTCGGCGGCCGCATCGACAACGTGATGATGCGTTTCGTCGATATTCTCTACGCCCTGCCGCTGCTGTTTTTCATCATCATCATGGTGACCGTCTTCGGCCGCAACATCTACCTGGTGTTCATCGGTATCGGTGCGGTGGAGTGGCTGACGATGTCGCGGATCGTGCGCGGCCAGACGCTGTCGGTGAAGCAGAAGGAATATGTCGAGGCGGCACGCGCGCTGGGCTTATCCAATCTGCAGATCGTGCGCAGGCATGTGGTGCCCAATATCATCGGCCCGGTGATCGTGTTCGTCACGCTGCTGATCCCAACCACCATCCTCGTGGAAAGCTACCTGAGCTTTCTCGGCCTGGGCGTGCAGGAGCCGATGACCAGCTGGGGCGTGTTGATCTCGCAGGGCGCGGCGAGCATCGATACCGGGCCATGGCTGCTGGTGATCCCCGGCACGTTTCTCGCAGTGACGCTGTTCTGCTTCAACTTCATCGGCGATGGCCTGCGCGATGCCCTCGACCCGGAGGGCAGGTGATGTCGGCCACGACGATGCGCCCGGTGCGCACGCAGGGCGGCGAGCCTGTCCTGCAGTGCCGCGATCTGAGCGTTTACTTCCAGACCGGCGAGGGGCGCATTTCCGCAGTCAACGGCGTGTCCTTCGATCTCCACCGCGGGCAGTGCCTGGGCGTGGTGGGCGAGTCGGGCTCAGGTAAGAGCCAGACCTTTCTTGCCATCCTCGGCCTGCTGGCCAGCAACGGCCATGCCACGGGTTCGGTCAGGCTCAATGGCGAGGAGATCCTCAACGCTTCGCGGCACAAGCTCGATGCCATCCGCGGCGAGAAGCTGGCCATCGTCTTCCAGGACTCGATCACCGGGCTCACACCCCACAAGCGCATCGGTGAACAGCTCTGCGAGGTGCTGACCCAGCACCGTGGCATGACCGGCAGCCAGGCGCGGACGCGCGCGATGGAGATGCTCGAACTGGTACGCATCCCTGAACCGGCGCGACGCTTTCGCATGTATCCGCACGAATTCTCCGGCGGCATGCGCCAGCGCGTCATGATCGCCCAGGCCCTATTGTGCCAGCCCGACGTGCTGATCGCCGACGAACCGACCACGGCGCTGGATGTCACCGTGCAGGCGCAGATCCTGAAGCTGTTCAAGGGCCTGGCGGACCACACCGATACCGCACTGGTCATGATCACGCATGATCTGGGCGTGGTGGCGGGCCTGTGTGATGAGGTCATGGTGATGTACGCAGGTCGCGCCGTCGAACAGGCCAGCGTGGATTCGCTGTTCTATGACCCCAGACATCCGTATACCCGTGGACTGCTCGCGTGCATGCCCAGAGCAGATCGCGACAGCGAGTCGCTGACGGCGATTCCCGGTCAGCCGCCCGATCTGTCCGAATTGCCGCCAGGCTGCGCCTACGCGCCGCGCTGTCCGCAGGCCTTTGATCGATGCCTCAACGAGCGCCCTTCGCTTGACATGGCGGTCGAAGGCCACCTCAAGGCCTGCCATCTGGAGAATGCACGATGAGCAATGCCCTGCTGCAGGTAGAGAACCTGCGCGTGCACTTCCCCGTCGGTGGCAGCATGTTCCGGCGTGCGCGCATGCTCAAGGCCGTGGATGACGTCAGCTTCACGCTGGGCCCCGGCGAGACGCTGGGTGTGGTAGGTGAGTCGGGTTGCGGCAAGTCCTCGCTGGGCCGTGCCGTGCTGCAGCTGATCACACCGACCGCCGGGCGTGTGCTGTGGCTGGGCGATGACCTTTGCAAGCTCGATGAGGATGCGATGAATCTGCGGCGACGCGAGCTGCAGCTGGTGTTCCAGGATCCGCTGGCGAGCCTGAATCCGCGGATGAGTGTCGGCGCAATCCTGCGCGAGCCCTTGTATGCCTTCGAACCTGGCATCACACGCCGCGATGCACAGGACCGCGCCGCCGACATGATGCGACGTGTGGGCCTGCGCCCGGAGATGATGAACCGCTACCCGAACGAGTTCAGCGGTGGTCAGTGCCAACGCATCAGCATTGCGCGGGCGATGATTTCACGCCCGAAGCTCGTGGTGTGCGACGAGCCGGTCAGCGCGCTGGATGTCTCGATTCAGGCGCAGATCATCGCGCTGCTGCGCGAGCTGCAGCTCGAATATGGTGTTTCCTATATCTTCATCAGTCATGATCTGTCCGTGGTGCGCCATCTGTGTGATCGCATCATGGTGCTGTACCTGGGCCGTGTCATGGAGACTGCCGACAAGGCCTCGCTGTTCGCCGCGCCACGCCATCCTTATACGCGCAGCCTGCTCTCGGCCGTGCCGATTCCGGATCCGCGTCGCGCACGTCACAGGGAACAGACACTCATCGAGGGCGACCTGCCCTCGCCGCTCGACCCGCCATCGGGCTGCGTGTTCCGTACGCGCTGCCCGCATGCCACACCACTGTGCCTGAAGGTGGTACCAACACCGGATCCGGTGGATTCGGATACCCACCGCGTCGCCTGCCACTACTGGAAGGACATCGCCGCAGGCGCACACAAACACACACCCCAGGGGGAACCAACGTGAACGACAAGCAGAACATTCCGCCACTGGTCCGCGAGGATGGCAGCTATCCGACCGTGCCCCTGCGCAGCCCGGTGATCTCGATCTCCGTGGTGCAGACGCGCGTACGCGGCATCGACGGCACCAACCCGGCACCCGGGCTGCGCGAGAATCTCGACTACACGCTGGCCTGCATCGACAAGGCACAGGGTTACGGCGGCAAATCCGACCTGCTGTGCTTTCATGAGTTTCCGCTGCAGGGCTACCAGCCCGACTGGAAACGCCCGGAGTACCTGCGCGTGGCCATAGACGTGCCGGGTCCGGAGGTCGAGGCGATTGCAGCGAAGGCGAAGCAGTACAACTGCTACATCGCCTTCGGCTGCCTGGCTCGCGATGCGGACTGGCCCGACCATGTGATGAACTGGCAGGTCCTGGTCGGCCCCACAGGTGACGTCGTCGACGTGCACTGGAAGCAGCGCAACGTGCGCGGCATGTTCCCAGGTTCGGAGAACATCACCACCACCATCTACGACGTCTTCGACCGCTACGTCGAGATGTACGGGTGGGACCGCGTGATCCCGGTGGCGCGCACCGACATCGGCAACATCGCACTGTCGTCCGTGCAGTTCGAACAGGAACTGTTCCGCTGCATGGCCATGAAGGGTGCCGAGATCATCTGCCGCGTGGCCACCGGGGGCTGCGAGTGGGAAGACATGCGTCTGACCTCGTATCACAACGACGTCTACACCACGCTGGTCAACAATTCCGTCAGCACCGGCGGCTTCAACCCGCACTTCTTCGAGGAGAATGCACCGCGCAACAACTGGATCGGCCGTTCGGCCATCTTCGGTCCGCGCGGCGAAGTGCTCACCGAAGCCGGCGTGTTTGAAACCCGCCGCCGCGCCGTGATCAATATGGACGCCTACCGACGCAAGCATCGCATCCCCGATCTGCATATCTCGCTGTATCGCCACGTTCTCGACCAGTATCGCGAGCGCTACGATCACAGCGCGTATCTCGAGAAGTTGCCGCAGGACAAGGTCGAGGGTGCGCGCATGCTCAAGGATGCCGCACGCTGGATGAATTACTGGCACTAGCGCACGCAAGCCCGGAGTAGTGATGAGTTCACAGGCACCCACGGCGTTCAACGCCGGCGACATCATCGTTGCCAGCAGCGATGTGGACGATACCAATGTCGACCTGCGCAACCACGCCGGCGCCGGCCGCCTGCTGCACATGGATGGCGCGTTCCAGCCGCGCGCCACGCTGTGGAGCGGCACCGACGGACTGCTCATCGGCGTGGCCGTTGAACCCGTCAGTGGCGTGCTGTATGCCGCCGATGCACAGGCCTACACGGTCGTGGCCTTCGGCGCCGATGGCAGCGGCCCGACGACACTGGACTGGCTGCCGCGGCGGCGCTTTGGCGCCATCGAGCCCGACGGCCAGGGCGGACTGTGGCTGGGGGTGCATTCGCGCCTGGGAGAACCGCCCGCAGATGAGTTTGGCCAGGCATGGCTTTTCCATGCGCATCCGGACACCCGTCGTGTGCGCGCCTATGACGTCGACATCGATGGCGGCATGCGCGGTTTTCACTGCGTCACCCACATGAGCCTGGAAGCAGACGGCCGTACCCTGCGCTATGTGTCCGAGGGCGGGCGCCGGGTCATGCGCATCGAGCCTGACG
>CAYLNP010000190.1:0-5167 GCA_964384925.1 uncultured Woeseiaceae bacterium | reverse complement strand
GCTGATAGACTTGCCCGGCGATTCAAGAAAAGGCACGCACCCCACCATGGACCTCCATAACGATTCTTCGCTGCGCGAGCGCGTGGTCATCATTACCGGCGCCAGCCGGGGCTTCGGCTGGTTCATGGCCGAGAAGCTCCTGGCCGCCGGTGCCCGCGTGGTCATCACCGCCTCGCGCACAGGCGCGCAACTCGCGGCCGCCCAGTCACGCGCCGATGCCCTGGCCGGTCCCGGCCGCTGCGTCTCGCTGGTGGCGGATGTGCGTGCGGCCGAGGACTGCGAGCGCACTGTCGCCACAGCGCTCGAGCACTTCGGACGCGTGGATGTGCTGATCAATAACGCCGGCAGGGGCAGCAGCGAATATCGCGCCACGATCGACGATTCGACCACCCGCTTCTGGGACGTGCCGGTGGAGGCCTGGCGCGCGGTGATCGACACCAACCTCACCGGCAGCTTTCTGATGACGCGCGTGGTCGTGCCGCACATGATCAACCAGGGCTTCGGCAAGGTGTTCTCGATTTCCACCAGCCTGACGACCATGATCATGACCGGGCTTTCACCCTACGGCGCCTCCAAGGCCGGACTGGAAACCGCGCATGTCACGTGGGCGCGCGAGTTGGCGCCGCACGGGGTCGACGTGAACATCCTGCTGCCCGGCGGCGCCGCGGACACCGACTTCATCACCCAGGCGATGGTGCCCGGCCAGGTCGGAACCCGCTCGCGATTGCTGCCGGGGGACGTGATCGTGCCGCCGGCGATGTACCTGTGCAGCGATGCCAGCAACGGGGTGACCGGGCGCCGGATCGTCGCGCAGTTCTGGGACGACAGCCTGACCCCGGCCGACGCGTTTGCCGCCTGTCTTCAGCCGCAGCACGATCATCCCGAGATCATGTAGATGATCGTCGCCATCGTCACCTTCAGCCCGCGTCAGCGCAGCACGCTGAGCCTGGCAGACCAGCGTCGGCTCTTAGAAGCCACCGCTCCTACCTATCAGCAGGCACCCGGACTGCTGCGCAAGTACTACATAGGTAACGAATCCCGCGCGGGCGGCATCTATGAGTGGCAGACCCGCGCGCATGCCGATGCCTTTTACACCGACGAATGGCGCAGGCGCATCACCGACAGCTACGGTACCGAGCTTCGGATCGACTGGTTCGATGCGCCCTGCATCGTCGACAATGACTCAGGCCGGATCATCTTCGCCCCGGAGTTCGATCGACCGGGCGAGCCTATCCCACGATGACGCCGGAGCAGGTCGTGCGCGACTATCTCGGCGCGATGGAAGCGCGAGAGCTCGATCGCGCCGAGGCATTGCTGCATCCGGAGTTCACCATGTGCTTTCCGGGCGGTGTGCGCCTGACGCGGCTGGCCGATCTGCCGGTGTGGGCGGCAAGCCGCTACCGTTTCGTCACCAAAAGCTACGAGGGATTCGACACGCTGGATCGTGACGGAGACGCCATTGTCTACTGTCGCGGCGTGCTCAACGGCGAGGCGCTCGACGGCACGCGCTTGCGCGACGTACGCTTCATCGATAGATTCGTACTGCGCGACGGGCGGCTGGTCGATCAGCAGGTCTGGAACGACCTCGGCGAGGTCTGCCAGCAGGCCAGATGAGCGTTGGCTCAATCTACCTGCGACTGCTTGCCGTGCCCGCCATCTGGGGCGGTACTTTCATCGCCGGGCGTATCGTCGCCGTCGAGATACCGCCGGCCACCGCGTCGCTGCTGCGCTACGTGATCGCCTGCGCGGCACTGCTCGTGTTCGTGCTGATCTCCCGCGAGCGCTTGCCGAGACTGAGTGCTCGCCAGGCGCTGGCCACGCTGCTGCTCGGTGCCACCGGGGTATTCGCATACAATCTTTTTTTCATGGGCGCGCTTTCGCAGCTCCCGGCCAGCCGCACGTCATTGATCATCGCCCTGAATCCGATCGTGACGATTTCCGTTGCCACCCTGGTGTTTGGCGATCGCCTCACGCCCCGGCGTTGGCTGGGCATTGTCGTGGCTCTGATTGGCGTATGGATCGTAGTCTCTCGGGGAGACGTGACAGGCTCGATCGGTGGGTCGGTTGGTCCTGGCGAGCTGTTGATGTTCGGCGGCGTTTGCGCGTGGGCCGCCTACACTCTGCTGGGGCGCAGCGTGCTGACCGGCCTGTCTGCGTTTGCGGCCACGACGTACGCCTCTCTATGGGGGACCCTGCTGCTGGCCCTGGCGGTCATTCCGGAGGCGATGGTCGCCGGAATTTCGGCCCCGCGTCCGGGCGTGATCGTCGCGCTCATCTATCTGGGTGTCTTCGGCACGGCCGTGGCATTCGTCTGGTACTACGAGGCCGTCAGGGTGCTGGGCAGTTCGACGCCGATCATGTTCACCAATCTCGTCCCGGTGTTCGGCGCGAGCTTCGGCGTCCTGCTGCTGGGTGAGCCGCTGCTGCCGAGCATGCTCGTGGGCGGCGTGATTGCAGTGACTGGCGTCATGATGGTCTCGCGCAAGTAGGCCGCTCCGGGGCGGGGGCATTCACCTCGTGCGTGCCAGCGCGAGCCTACTCCGGTAACATCGCACGCCTGCCACGGCTCCGTGACCGGAAATCCCGGGTACGCGGCGCTCCCACCCCGCCAGCGCACCGCCCAGGTCTCATGACGACAACAATCGATTCTTTCCGCCAGCTCGGGCTTGCCGAACCGCTGCTTGCCGCACTGGCCGAGGTCGGCTACGAGCGCCCCTCGCCGATCCAGGCCGCCTGTATTCCGCCGCTGCTTGCCGGACGCGATCTGCTGGGTGAGGCGCAGACCGGTACCGGCAAGACCGCCGCTTTCGCGCTGCCGGTGCTCAGCCGGCTGGATCTTTCCGTGCGTGACCCGCAGGCACTGGTGCTTGCTCCCACCCGCGAGCTTGCCATCCAGGTGGCAGAAGCGTTTCAGCGCTACGCGCGCCAGCTGCCGGGATTCCAGGTGCTGCCCGTGTACGGCGGCCAGGGCATGGCTGCACAGCTCAAGCAGCTGCAGCGGGGCGCGCACGTGGTCGTGGGCACTCCCGGGCGGGTCATGGACCACATCAACCGAAAGACCCTGCGCCTGGATCGCCTGCGCACGCTGGTCCTCGACGAGGCCGACGAGATGCTGCGCATGGGCTTTGTCGATGACGTCGACTGGATCCTGGAGCACACGCCTGCCCAACGCCAGGTGGTGCTGTTCTCGGCGACCATGCCCGAGCCCATCCGGCGCATCGCCCGTCAGCACATGCGCTCACCTGAAGAGGTCAAGATCCGCGAGCGCACGACGACCGTCGCGGCCACGACGCAGAAATACTGCAAGGTGGCGGCACCCCACAAACTCGACGCGCTGACGCGCATCCTCGAGACCGAAGAGGCGCTGGATGCCGCACTGGTCTTCGTGCGCACCAAGACCGCGACAGTGGAGATCGCCGACAAGCTCGAGGCCCGCGGCTACGCCGTCGCGGCGCTCAACGGCGACCTCACCCAGCCGCTGCGCGAACGCGTGATCGACCAGTTGAAGCAGGGTCGGCTCGACATCATCGTCGCCACGGATGTGGCCGCACGCGGCCTGGATGTCTCGCGCATCACCCACGTCATAAACTTCGATGTGCCGTACGACACGGAAGCCTACGTGCACCGGATCGGCCGCACCGGTCGCGCCGGACGCACCGGCACGGCCATCCTTTTCGTCACGCCGCGCGAGATGCGCATGCTTGGCATGATCGAGCGTGCGACGCGTCAGAAAATCGAGCCGCTGCCGCTGCCATCACGGGCAGCCGTTGCGGACCGTCGCGTCGCGCAGTTCCGGGAGCAGATCGAAAACGTGATCGCCACCGAGGAACTGGGCTTTTTCCGTGACGTCGTGCGCGATCTCGAAACCGCAGGGGCTGCCGATCTGCACGAGCTTGCGGCCGCACTTGCCTTTCTCGCCCAGCGGGAGCGTCCGCTGCAACTGCCCCCCGCCCAGGGTCCGGACATCGCTGACGCCCATCGCTCGATGCGCGAGGCCCCGCCCCGCGCATCGGTAAAGCAGATCAATCCCGGCGGCGCGCTGGTGCGCTACCGCATCGAAGTGGGTCGCAACCATCAGGCCATGCCGAAGGACATCGTTGGCGCAATCGCCAACGAAACCGGCATGGGGGGGCGCAACATCGGTCGCATCGACCTGTTCGACGACTACTCGACGGTCGAACTGCCGGCAGATCTGCCAGCAGAGATTCTCGAGACTTTGCGCCGCACGCGTGTGCGCCAGCGGCCTCTGGGCTTGCGCACGCTCACGGACCAGGAAGCGGCGGTGACTGCGCGGCCTGGCGCGAGACCCAAACACCCGTCGGCACGCAAACCCTCGAAGCCGACCTCCGGCCCCAAGGCGAAGCCGACGAAACCCCGCAAGCCCAAGCGCGCGTAAACCCTTAGAGGAACCCACGAATGACCGACTCGCTGATACGCGACAAACTCGACGCCGGTGAGTTTTTCTTCGCCCCTGGCGTGCCCGACATGATTGCCGCCAAGGTGGCCAGCCGGGTCGGCTTCGACATCATCTACGGCTCCGGTTACTGGATGATGGCCTCGAATGCCGGACTGCCCGATGTCGGCCTGTCGACCTACACGCAGATGCTCGATCGCATGTCCACGCTGGTGAAGATCACCGGTGCGGCGGTGATCGCCGATGCGGACACCGGCTTTGGCGGGCTGCTCAACGTCGCACATACGGTGCGGGGTTATGAGGCCGCCGGCATCTCGGTGATCCAGATCGAGGATCAACAGTTTCCCAAGAAGTGCGGCCACACGCCCAACAAGCGTCTGATTCCCGCCGAGGAGATGGCCCAGAAAATACGCGTGGCCTGCGATGCGCGTGAGGACCGGCGCAACTTCCTGATCGCGGCGCGCTCGGATGCCCGCCAGGGCGAAGGGCTCGATGGCATGCTCCGACGTCTGGAACTCTATGCCAGCGCCGGCGCCGACATCCTGTTTCCCGAAGCGCTGACCAGCGAGGAGGAGATGCGTCAGGTTTGCCGCGAGATAGACACGCCGATGATGGCGAACATGGCGCACGGCGGCGTGACGCCGATACTCTCCACGAAAGTACTCGAAGAAATCGGCTTCGCCCTGGCGATCTTCCCCGCGCTGACCAGCCTTGCGGCAGCCGCGGCCTATGAACGCAGCCTTTCGGCGCTGA
>CAYLNP010000189.1:0-5207 GCA_964384925.1 uncultured Woeseiaceae bacterium | reverse complement strand
GGGAATCCTGGCTGTTCCGGCGAGATCGACTGATTGCAGACGACCGTCCACAACCTGTTGTGCTGGGAGATGATCTTTGCTTCGTCGAGGTTGTATCCACCCGAAGAGGAGCTGAGGCGAAGTTCAAGGCCCTTGACTGCCAGGGCGCGTATGACGTCCGGCTGACCGGGGGTGATCGAACAGGAGATGTTTCCGATATCGGTCCTGGCAATCGGCAGCACCGCGTCCTCGCCATACATCTCGCGATATCGATCAAGGACATCATAAATGGAGGTCGTGAACAGATCCCAACCCGGTCGGAACCCGCGCATATTGTTCGTCTTCCAGTGATTCGCAACCACCTCGCCCTCAGGCGAGATGAGCACGCCGTTCAGAAGCAGGTGGCCTGGCCAGTCCCGATCACGCACATAGGTTCCGAACGTGATGTAGCAACCGTACTCCCTGGCTTTCCTTCCGAGCGCCTCGGTTTCCGGACCGGGGATCTCGATTGCCACACGCAATGCTTCCTGCAATGACCAGGGGTTCCAGCCCATGATCGGTTGCTCGTGAAAGCACACGAGATCCTGCGGACCCGGGAAGCCGTTGGCCATATCGAGCAACTCGAGCATATGATCAAGATTGGCTTTCATCTCCGGGCCGGGGTTACGTGTATCGCGCACCGCACGCATTCTCGATTGCACCGCAGTGACCCGCAGCGTGTCCTTTCGTAAAGGTGTGGCGGCGTACTTGCCGTCGACGGCGATTTCGAGGTCCCCAGTCGCGGGCCTTGATCCCGCCCCTAGGGCGACGCTCCCGCTCAAGGCGGCGCCGGCCGCGCCCAACCCTCCCGCGGCCAGAAGATTTCGCCGACTGATGGACTCAATACCGTCGCGACTTTCTGCACTCATTGCATCACCTGTCTTAAGTTGCTCTGTAGCAGCACCGCTGGCTCAATCCGATCAGAGCGGAAAGGGAATGGGACGCTCGAATTCTTCCCACCTGGGCTGCAGCAACTCAGGATAGAGACGCTCGGTGCGTTCCAGGAAGTCCCGGGGAATCTCAGCCGCATTGTTGAGTTTCCGGCCGTCAAAGAACCCGAGCATGTTTCCAGGAAGATCCCCCATCTCGAGCCACGGCAGGTAAGGAAACACATAGCTGCCCGCGAAATGCACCGGCAGGGACGTGATCTTCGAATTCTCAAAGTACCTGAGGTCCGTCCACTGGCAAGAGTTTTCCATGTGGGTGCTCGGCCAGTCAGGTGGGGCCGTGCGCACGCTGTCTAGCTTCAGCAGATTGTCCTCGATTCTGAACCTGCGATAGGGCTGTGAGTATTGCCCGGTGCCAGAAAGGTTACGAAACCCCTTGGGTGAGGCCAGCGTGCCGGGATCATGCAGCAAGACCGTGGGCATCGCCTTGACGGTTTTCCCGGTAAGCGGGTTTTCGATGGTATCGAGGAACGCCCCCGTGTGAATGTCGCGCACATAGGAGAGATTGTGGGCGTGAATCCGGTATTCCATCTCCGCCACCCGCCGGTAATAGCTGTACTCGATGCCCTCATAGGCCATCAGCGGAAACGGCGTGCGGCCAGCGGGGATCACGTAGGCGATCCAGTGATACCAGGTCAGCGTGCTGCCCTCGTCCTCGACGAAGTCGCGTTCCAGACGAAGATGCTGGCGGAACTCCTCGACTGGGTCGTCAAAGAAAATGAATTCCGAGCGTACCTGGCTCAATGCCATGTCTTCGGCCCGGGTGCCAGCGGGAATTCTAAGCCCCCGCCCCTCTTCCCGCCCTGCGGCCCCAGCCTGCGTGCCGGGAACCATCGCCAGCGCCGAGAGTGCCGCGTTACCGGCTAGAAAGCCACGTCGATTCATATGCCATGCTCCGTGCGTTCGCCGGTATCTTCCGGCAGCGTGAACAAGCGCTACCAGCAGCACCCGTCAAAAAAACACCGCTGCTGCGACACCTTCGCCTGACCCCGCCGCGGGGACGGCGAAGGAGTACGGTCGCGCTGACTTGATTGCTCCCGGTCAGATTAACGACGTGTCTGTGCAATCAGCAATCACTATGACGTTCTCCATCATGAGGAGAATGCATGGGCAAGCGGGCTCGGTTAGCCAAACGGAGTTCAGGCTGGCACTTTGCGGGCGAAGGCCGCGCGATCCACCTCGAGCAAGTTGGCATCCTCGCGCCTGGCGCGAGTGAGAAACTCTTCCGGCAGCTCGTCGACCGTCCTGAGCTTGTGACCACTCCAGACACCCAGCATGTGTCCCGGCGCATCACCCATCTGCATCCATGCAGGCCAGGGGAACACGTAGGCGCCGGAGACCTCGGCTGGTAACCACAGGTGGCGCGGATCGTCGAACAGCTCTGCCCGCGCGCCCTCGTATCCTGCCTCGATGAACGGCGCAGGCCAGGTCGCCGGCGGCACACGGATGGAGTCCACCTTCACAAACCCGCCCTCGCGGCGCAGCATTCGATAGTCCATGCGTGGTAGCGCCCCGACGTTGTCCAATGTGACCGTGCCTGCCGGGGAGCGAATAAGGCCCGGGTCTTCCACCAGGCGCATCGGCGATATCGGCACGTCACGCCCGATGACGGGATTGCGCACCGTGTCGACGAACTCGCCAGTCTGGAGGTCGCGAGGGTAAGACAGGTTATGACCGTGTAGGCGATAAGTGTTTTCGCCAATGCGTTCATGCCGGGAGAACTCGATGCCTTCCCAGCGAACCACGGGGACCGTCGGGGCGTCAGGCAGAACGGCAAACATGATGAAGTGATACCAGTGAAGGATATCGTCTTCGTCGTAGAGGCTGCGCTGCAGGCGCATCACCTGGCGGAAGGACTCGACCGGATCGAGCGCCATGAACGTCGACGTCCAGCGGCCCGCCCCCTGCTTGTCTTTGCTGCTGACCTCACCGGCCGCCGCAGGGGCTGCGCCCAGGGTAGCGGGCAGGACAGTGGCGAGTCCCAGACCACACAGCACATCACGGCGGGCAAGCGATTTCGCAGCCATTGGGTCCTGGCTGATGCCGGTCGAGGGGGTATCCGCTGAAACCGAATCAGCCGACCTTTTGTCGCTGCTTCTCATACTGGTTGTCTCCTTTCATACTGCCTGTCTCCTCAGCGCATACGGAGGGATGTGCCGAGTGCCCGACGATGGACTTTGCTTAGGCGCTCTGACCTCGGCAAGTTGTATGTCACGTATGGACCGATTAATGTCGGGAGAAAGGCTTCGTGCCGGGTGGATTGGCGCGACTGCGCGTTCATGACAGGGGATTTCGTGGATCGGCAATCGGACTTCGGCGCGCTGACTGGAGGCGAGTGGCCGCCTTGGGCCGTGCGCCTGTCTTACTTTCTGCTGGTCCCGGCAGCCTATGCTGGTGTGCTCACGCTGGCGCGGGCCGGCGCGCCCGCAGTTTTGCCCCTCCCAGTGGCCCTGGCCACCTGGTTGATCCTGATTTGCGCTGGCTGGTGGGCTGCCAACGTCATTGCAGGCGTTGCGTTCCACCTCCTGCGGCCGTGGAGGCCACGCTGGTGGTTTCTGTGCCTGACAGGCTCGGTGGGGCAGGCGCTGTTGCTCAGCCCGCTCTATCGGGCAATCTTCGACTGGGCCAATGCCCAGGCCGAAGTCGGCGCGCTGTACCCGGATGCGCCCCTCCCGGAGTTTTCGCTGGTCTATGCGGCCACGTTGGCGAGCTATATCGCACCGGGCTTTTTTCTGATGCTGGCCGTCGTGTACTTCTTCCATCGCGTCTTCGGATATTCCCGGTTCCGCTATCCTGAGGAACAATTCTCTACGCCAACTCTGCCGAAAACGACGGTGGCTACCGTGCCACCTCCTCAGTTCCTCAAGCGATCAAGTTTGCCGCCAGACAGCGAGATCTGGGCAGTCACGGCCGAAGAGCACTACATACGCATCTACTCCGATCAGGGCTCCGATCTTGTTCGCTACCGCTTCGCAACTGCCGTCGATGAACTCTCTGAAAATGATGCGGGCCTGCGGGTGCATCGGTCTTGGTGGGTACGGCCGGATCGAGTCGTATCGTGGGAGGACCGCGGTCGCAACCTCCAGCTGGTGCTGTGTAACGGCGTTCACGTACCTGTCAGTATGGCGTATCGGGTCATGGCACTGGCGCGTCTGCCCACCTGAACCTGCATCAACCCAGAATCTTCAACCTGCTTGAGTCAGGCATCACGGCAGTGCCAGAAGCCCGCTGACAAAAAAAAGCAGGGTGGCCGACGACGCGCGTCGACCACCCTGCCTTCTCTGTCACCGTAAAGTCTTAAAACCTGTATGTGGCGGTGATGCCGACCTGCCGCTTGTTGGCGAGCGTGGCCTCGGATGCCGAGAGCTGAAAGAAGAACGGGTCGGTGGCGCTGTCGCTCTGGTAGCGCGCCGACTCCAGCGTCTTGTCATCGAACAGGTTGTTGATGAACACCGTCACATCCCAGCTGTCGGCACGGATGCCGCCGCGCAGGTTGGTGCGGACCTGGCTGGGCACATACGCAAGATTGGCAATGCTGTCCCACATGCGGCCGATATAGGTCACATCGGCTCGGACGAACCAGCTACGATCGCCCATCATGGGCGCCTCGTAATCCGCGTACGCTGCGCCACTGAACTTGGGCACCTGACCATACTCGAACCCCTTGGCGTCAGTGATGCCGAAAAAGCGCAGCGGCAGGGTCTCATTGAGCGCCTTGGTGATGTTGGTCTTGGCGTAGCTTGCGCTGCCGCCCAGAGTGAGACGATCTGTCAGGCTGTATGCACCATCGAGCTCGATACCCCGGGTATTGCTGTCACCTGCTTCGAAAGGCACGGCATTGAACGTCTCGCCATTCGGCGCAGCACCCGGAGCAATGATGCCGTCCCCATCCAGGTCCACCTGGACGGTACGCACACCCTGGCGGCCGACCCACTCAAGGTAGTAGATGGCCGCATTGGCAAACAAGCGGCCGTCGGCGGAGCGGTGCTTGATGCCGATCTCGTAATTTTCCACCTTGGCTTCAGGCGCGCTGGGTACCACACCGGCCGCCAGCGCGACCTCCTGCTGCTCAGGCGTCAGCAGGAAATAGGTCGCGTAGCCCTGAGTAGGCTGATTTCCCTTGGCGTAGTTGGCGTAAAGGTTGGTCTCGTCGGAGAGGGCGTAGCTCACAAGAAACCGCGGCAGTGTCGCTGTCGTTTCTACGTCAAACTCCGTTGGCAAACCAATGCCGCTGGTGATGGT
>CAYLNP010000188.1:2249-5213 GCA_964384925.1 uncultured Woeseiaceae bacterium | reverse complement strand
ACGATCGCGATCGTGCGGCCGTGGAAGTTGCCGGTACAGGTGATGATCTCGGCGGCATCGGCGGGCACGCCCTTGACGGTGTAGGCCCACTTTCGTGCAGCCTTCAACGCCGTCTCCACCGCCTCGGCGCCGGTGTTCATCGGCAGTGCCCTGGCCTGGCCGGTCAGTTCACAGGCTCGGGCAAGGAAACCCGCAAGCTGATCGCTGTGAAACGCGCGCGACACCACGCTGAGTTGCGCCGCCTGTTCGCACAGCGCTGCCACCAGCCGCGGATGACAATGACCATGGCTGACCGCCGAATAGGCGCTCATCATGTCCAGATAGCGCCGGCCTTCTTCGTCCCACACAAAGCAGCCCGCACCGCGATTGAGCACCACCGGCAGAGGATGGTAGTTGTGTGCGCAGTAGCGCGCCTCGAGTGCGATCGTGGCGCTGCCTGATGCGTCGTCTGTCACGGGCTCCGACCCGGTGTCTGCCTTGCCGCGATCATTGCTGTGCTGCATGCTTGGTGCCTCCTGTACATGGAGTTGCGCTCATCAACAGTTCCACCACCACGACCACCGAAACTCAGGTCATTCGCATCGACGGCCCCGCCGGGTCTCTGGAGGCGCGCGCCGAGCTGCCACCTGAAGACGCAGGACAGGCACTGGCTGTGGTCTGCCACCCCCATCCGCTGTATCAGGGTACGATGGACAACAAGGTCGTGCATACCGTGGTCCGCGCCTGCGCACGGCTGGGTGCACCGGCCGTGCGCTTCAATTTTCGTGGCGTCGGCGAAAGTCAGGGCACCCACGACAACGGCGCGGGCGAGGTCGACGATGCGCTGGCGGTGGTGGAGTGGGCGCAGACGCGCTGGCCCGACCGCAAGCTGTGGCTGCTGGGGTTTTCCTTTGGCGGTGCGATCGCCCTCCATGCAGCCCTGCGCAGCGGCGCAGACGTGCTGGTCACGGTTGCGCCCGCCGTCACGCGCCTGACGCTGGACCTGAGCGAAGCCGCCTCACTGCCGCGCTGGCTGATCGTGCAGGGCGAAGACGACGACGTGGTGTCGACCGAAGCCCTCATCGAGTGGCTCAACGATGCGCCGCCAGGTCCGCAGCTCGTCACACTGCCCCAGGCGGGTCATTTCTTTCACGGCAAGCTCACCACGCTGCGCGAGATCGTCGAGGCGTTTCTTGCTGACAGGCAGGAGGACCCCGAAGCGGGCGTCACCCCCGCAGGTGCCTTGCGATGATCCGGACACTCAAGGAGATCATGGATCGGCTGCTGTCACCCGAGCCGAGTCAGCCCGCCCAGGCGCGCGAGGAGGCGATCCGCCTGGCGACGGCCGTGCTGCTGGTGGAGACGGCGCGCGCCGACCACGCCGAGAAAATTGTCGAAAGTGCGGTGATATTCGCGCAGCTTCAGCAGCACTTCGGCTTGCCGGCCGAAGAGGCCGAGGCGCTGATGGCAATGGCCGAGACCGAACTCAACGATGCGGTTTCACTGCAGCGCTTCACCCGCCAGCTGCACGAATCGCTGACCGAGGCGGAGAAACTGGCCATCATCGAGATGCTGTGGCGCGTGGCCTTCGCCGACAAGGACCTGCACCAGCGAGAGGAATCACTGGTGCGCAAGGTCTCCGGACTGCTGTATGTCCGGGAGGCAGACACGCTGCGGCTGCGAAACCGCGTGCGCGAAGAGGCCAGCGGTTCGGAAGATTAGATGCACGCCGGACTCATCCGTGCTCCAGCGTGCATGTTTCGAAGGGTCCGCCCGGCCTACAGTGCCGGGCGAGGCGCACCTTCAGTTCAAACCATGTCCTTCAGGCCCTTCAGCGCCGTGACCTTGACGGTCTTCGAGGCGGGCTTGGCCTTGAACATGGTCTCTTCACCGGTGAACGGATTGATGCCCTTGCGTGCCTTGGTGGCAGGCTTCCTGCGCACCGTGAGCTTCATCAGGCCCGGTACCGTGAACTGACCCGGGGCATTGCGGCCGCCGAGGTTCTTCTTGATCTGCGCACTCAACGACTCGAACACTGCCGCGACATCTTTGCGGGCAAGGCCGGTCTGTTCGGAAATCGTCTTGAAGACTTCAGACTTGGTCGGCGGCTTGGGGGCGGCTTTTGCGGTGGCGCTGGCCTTTTTCTTGGCTGCCATGAATTCGTACTCCTTCGATGGATGGGTAGTCGCTACGGTCCCGTTGGCGGCGGGCAAAATTATTCAATCGCCACACTGCGCGTCGAGACGATAGCACAGCGCTGCTGGCACACGGAACACCTGTGATGCGTGTGGGTTTTCGTGCCAGGGAGTGTGGCGGTCACGTGGTATAGAACTGCTGACGGAACCGGACGGAGAATCGACTGCCTTCTCCCATCGGCGTGACATCGATATTGAAGATCAGCGTCTCTGCGTTGCTGATCGAGGTCTCGCCGATGTAGTAGATGGCCGTGTCGTCTTCGATCTCGCGCATCTGGATGTTCTTGTACTGCCCGACCAGGTTGTGTACTTCCGCGCGGATCGCACCCTTGACCGGCGTACCGATCGCGCTGCCCTGCTTGCGGATGATCGAGACGTTCAGCAGCGCGCGGTTCTGGCTGCGCGTGATGCCATAGCTTCTGGCCACCTGCGGGCTCAAGTCATCACTGCGGAATGCGCGGAAATGTACGGTGTAATCGCCGAAGTCGCGGAACGACTCCGTGGCCTCTGCAGCCGGCGGAAATTCGCGCGCGTCGTCCTCGTCAGCCTGGCTGCAGGCAACCAGGAAGGCCAACGGCATCAGCAGCCATACAAGGCGCTGGATAAGGCGGGTGTGCATCGGGTCTGCCTCCCCCAAGGACTGTGGTCACTATAAACCAATTTATGCGGTATGGGTCAGTACAGCACGCCGCCCAGCGGGATCGCTATGAGCGCAGCCTGGATCAGCAGCAGCACGATAAGCGGGGAGAGATCCAGACCGCCGAGCGTCGGCAGTATGCGACGCACCGGG
>CAYLNP010000188.1:0-2149 GCA_964384925.1 uncultured Woeseiaceae bacterium | reverse complement strand
CAGGAAAATCAGTGCGTTGTTCATTCATTCATCCTTGGTTTCGCCGCCGAGCTGGCGGGCACGATCGCGTGCGGCTTCCAGCGCGTGGGCGAAAATAGCACGGATCCGCGCGTGCTCGAGGGATTCGAGCGCAGCCTCCGTGGTGCCGCCCGGCGAGGTGACCCGGCGTCTGAGCTCGGCGACGCCGACGTCGGACTCGGTGGCCATGCGTGCGGCACCCAGTGCCGTCTGTTCTGCCAGCCGCCGCGACGTCGCCGCATCGAGGCCCAGCCGGGCGCCGATATCGCCGAGCATCTCCATCAGGAGAAAGAAATATGCCGGGCCGCTGCCTGAGACCGCGGTCACGGCATCGATCAGGCGTTCTGTCTCCACCCACTCGACGGTGCCGACCGCGGCCAGAATGTCGGTGGCAAGCATCCGGTGGGCGTCCGTGCACGCCGCGTTTGCGAATACACCGGTCGCCCCGCACCCCAGCAGGGCAGGCGTATTGGGCATCGCGCGAACGATCGCGGCCCTGGGTGCCTGCATCCAGGCGCTCAGACGCGCACTCGGAATGCCGGCCGCGATCGAGATCAGCAGGGGCGCATGCTGGCGTACGCCTGCGCCGATGTCGGCGGCGATCTCGGACATCACCTGAGGCTTCACTGCCAGCACCAGCACATCGGCACGCTCGGCCAGCGCCGCGTTGTCTGCGCCGACGCGCACGCCCAGCGCCTCGACCGCCGCGCGGGGCGAGGCACCCGGGTCGGTGGCCTCGAGCCGCTCGGCCGGGTGGCCACGACGCAGCAGGCCGCCGATCAGACTGCGCGCCATGTTGCCGGCGCCAACGAAACCTATGCGGACTTCCGGGTTCATGCCGGCGTCTCCTCTGGAGCGGGTGGATGCTGCCCATGACGCTGCCTGGGACCGAAGATCGCGGTGCCCACCCGCACCAGCGTCGCGCCTTCCATGATGGCCGCCGCAAGATCCGCGGTCATGCCCATCGACAGTTCATCGACCGGCAGGCCCTGGGCGCGCAGGGCTGCGGCTAGTTCGCGCAGTTGCGCGAAATAGGGTCGCGAGTCGTCGGGGTGTTCCGGGGCGGGCGGAATACACATCAATCCGCGCAGCCGCAGCCTGGGCAACCGGGCGACCCGTGCGGCCAGCGCGGGGAGCTCGTCGGGTGCCACGCCACCCTTGGAGGGCTCGTCGCTGACAGCCACCTGCAGGCAGACGTTGAGCGCCGGGACGTGGGGGGGGCGCTGGTCGTTCAGACGCTCGGCGATCTTGTAGCGGTCCACCGAATGCACCCACTGGAAGTGCTCTGCGACCAGCCGGGTCTTGTTGGATTGAAGCTGGCCGATGAAATGCCAGCGCAGCCCGGCCCGTGCGCAGGCACGGATTTTCGCAACGCCCTCGGCGGCCTGGTTCTCGCCGAAATCGCGCTGCCCGAGGTCTGCCAGGGCGAGCACCTCGGCGGCGTTGCGTGTCTTGCTGACAGCCACAAGCCGGACGCTCGCCGGATTACGTTTTGCGACCTGCGCAACAGTTTCGATTTCGAGCTTCACCCGCCGGAAGCTATCCGTGAGATCAGTCACGCTTTGGCTCCAGCGCTTCTCTATACTAGGTTTGGTGCTTCGGACCTTATGGTAAATTCGTCCGCCGTCAGCCAGATTCGCAAGGCCACGACATGACCGTCGATATCGCGCAACTTCTCGCCTTCGCCGTCAAGAACAAGGCGTCGGATCTTCACCTCTCCGCAGGGGTGCCGCCGATGCTCCGCGTCGACGGCGACGTCAAGCGCGTCAATATGCCCGCATTGCAGCACAAGGAAGTGCACGCAATGGTATACGACATCATGAACGACAAACAGCGCAAGGACTTCGAGGAGTTCTTCGAGACCGATTTCTCGTTTGAAATCCCCAAGCTGGCGCGTTTCCGGGTCAACGCCTTCAACCAGCAGCGTGGCGCCGGTGCGGTGTTCCGGATGATTCCCTCCGAGATTCTCACGCTCGAGGATCTCAACGCACCCAAAAGCTTCAAGGACATCTCGATGCATCCGCGCGGGATCGTGCTTGTGACCGGGCCGACCGGCTCGGGCAAGTCCACGACGCTGGCCGCGATGATCGACTACATCAACGACCACAAGCCCGATCACATCCTCACCATC
>CAYLNP010000187.1:0-5306 GCA_964384925.1 uncultured Woeseiaceae bacterium | reverse complement strand
CGCTTGTGTGCGATTCCTCACCGCTGTCGTCGTGCACGAAGACGATATCCAGGTCGGAGCCGTAGCCCAGTTCCAGCCCGCCAAGCTTGCCGTAGCCGATGATGGCGAAACCGGTGCCGCGAATGTCCCCCGACTGCAGGTCACGACAGCAGGGTTCCCCATACCGCTCCACCAGTTCCTGCCAGGCCATGCTCATGGCAAACCCGAGCGCCAGCTCAGCGATGTCGGTGAGCCGGTCGCTGACCTTCATCAGCGGCAGTTCGCCGATGATCTCGGCGATCGCGACGCGGAAGGTGCACACCCGCTGAAACTCTCGCAGCGCATTGAGCCGACCTTCCAGGTCCGCGCTCTCCTGCGCCGCCAGCCGCAGGCTCAGGTCTTCGCTGAACTGCTCGCGGGTCGGTGTTGCCTTGAGCAGGCGGTCATCGAGCAGTTCGTCGAGCAGCATCGGCCAGGTCGCGAGCTGGGCTGCGAGGAAGCCGCTTCGATCGACGATATCCAGCAATCGTGTCAGCGCCGCGGGGTTCTCTGCCAGCAGGGCCAGATAGGCACTGCGCCTGCCGATGGCCTCGATGATCGACTGAAGCCGTTCGAAACACGCGGCAGGCGCCGAGACGCCCGTCAACGCCGCCAGCATGGCCGGCATGACGACGTCGAGTCGCTGGCGACTGGGTTCGTCCATACGCCGATACAGTGCGCCGTGGCGCAGATTGACCAGTCGCTCGCGGATTGCCGCGGCGTCGTCGGCCTGGAGGCCTGCTTCGCGCAGCACCGACTCGGCATCGCTGGCGCCCGGGGCGCTCCACAGCGCCGCCCACGGGCGCGATCGCTCCCCGTGTGCACCGGGCTCATCGGCCGCGCCAAATACGATCTCGCGAAACTGCTGCTGCACCTGCGCGCGGTGCGCCGCCAGCGCCCTGGTCAATGCATCCCAGTCGGCAAAGTCCATGGCCAGCGCGATTCGCCGGCGCCCCATTGCGTCCTGCGGCAGTTCGTGTGTCTGCCGATCGCCGAGCATCTGCAGACGGTTTTCCAGGCGACGCAGGAACGCGTACGCCGCCAGCAGGGCGGCGACAGGCGACTCCCCCAGGCAGCGGCGCTGGGCAAGCCGAGGCAGGACCTGCAGCAGCGAAGGTGTGCGCAGCGCCGGCTCGTTACCGCCGCGGACGAGCTGGAAACACTGGGTGATGAACTCGATCTCACGGATGCCGCCCGGGCCGAGCTTGACGTTGTCGTCGAGTTCGCGCCGGGCGACTTCCTGTTCGATCATGGCCTTCATGTCCCGCAGCGAACGGAACACACCGTAGTCCAGGTACCGGCGGTAGACGAACGGTCGCAGCGCCTCATCAAAGACTGGCTGGGCGGCGGAAGCTCCCGTGACCGCACGCGCCTTGACGTAGGCGTAGCGTTCCCAGTCGCGTCCGTGCTGCTGCAGATAGTTTTCGAAAGCATCGAAACTCACCGCCAGCGGCCCCGCACTGCCGAACGGGCGCAGCCGCATGTCGACGCGATACACGAAGCCCTCGGCCGTCACCGCATCGAGCAGGCGGACCACGCGCTGGCCCAGGCGCACGAAGAACTGCTCGTTGTCCAGCGCGCGCTCGCCGTCGGTCTCCCCTGCCGCGGGATAGAGAAACACCAGGTCGATGTCCGAGGAGAAGTTGAGCTCACCGCCGCCGAGTTTGCCCATGGCCAGCACCACCAGCTGCTGGCACTCGCCAGTCGCATCGCGCGGATCGCCGTGTCTTGCGGCAAGCTGCGTTGTGCACCAGTTCACCGCGGCGGTAATCGCGGCATCGGCCACCTCGCTGAGTTCGCGCAGGATCGCCTCGGCCGGTGCCCCGCCGGCAAGATCCCGCCAGGCGATGCGCAGCAGTTCGCGCTGGCGATGCGCGCGCAGGGCGGCCATCGCCGCCTCTTCGCTCTCACACCCCGCAAGATCCAGCCGGGTGGCCAGCGCGGCGGGGGTTGGCGGCCGCGCCAGTTCGTCGGCCTGGACCAGGACGGCAAGCAGCTCGGGGTGACGCAGCAGCAGTTGCCCGGCGAAATCGCTGGAGATGGCCACCTTTGCCGCATCGGCCCGGAGTTGCGGCGTCTGCCTCAGCAGTACGGACGTCGTCTCATGCGCCTGCAGCGCCGCGAGTACGGGCGCTGCGAATTCCTCGTGGAGATCCGTCGATACACTGTCCATGGGGACCATTGTCGCATTGCCGACCGGCGGTGCAGACATTCCGGCTTCCCACCGGCGGGGCGAGACGCGGTATAAATACCTATGGCGAGGGGTCGCCATGACAAAATCCAATAAGCGCGTGGGGACCACGATGCGGCGGTTGGGCCGCGACGGGAGCAACGATGATCACCGAACACGAAATCCTCAGATGGCTGCATGTGCTGGCGATGGTGTACTGGCTGGGCGGGGAATGGGGCGTCTTCCAGTCCGCGTACAACGTGGCGAACCCGAAGCTGGCGCTCGATGAGCGCCGCCGCCACATGGAGACCGCCTACCGCATCGACATCCTGGCGCGCACCGGCATCATTCTGCTGCTGCCGCTGGGCCTGCACATGGGCTACAACCTCGGTGCCCAGCCGCTGGGCGGCATGTGGCTGATCGTCATCTGGCTGCTCACCGCCGCCTGGCTCACGCTGACCTGGAGCGCCTTCGTCAAGCGCGAGACCGATACCGGGGTCATGCTGACCCGGTGGGACGAGCGCCTGCGCTACGTGCTCATTCCGCTGCTGGCGATCACCGCGATTGCCTCCCTGCTCAACGGCCGGCCGTTCACGCAGGACTGGTATTCCACCAAGATCCTGCTGTTCTCCTTCGCCCTGGTGATCGGGCTCGGTCTGCGCTTCATCATGCGCCACTGGACGCAGATCTTCCGCGAGCTCGCGACCGTGACCGGCGATGCACGTCAGCCGCTGGAGGCACGCCTGTCGCGCGAACTTGCGATGGGTCGCGGCATGGCCTACGTCTATTGGGTGACGATCGCCACGACGGCGTTTCTGGGTATTGCAAAGCCGTTCTGACGAACGCACCCGGCCTTTGAGTCTTGAGCTCTCCCCCTGACCCGGGCGCCCCTGCGCCGGCGAAAATCCCCGTGCCCGGTGATGGGTACGCCCGCTATGTGCTGGGCGTGCTGGTCATCGTTTATGTCTTCAATTTTCTCGACCGGCAGATCCTCTCGATCCTCAACGAGGCGATCAAGGCGGATCTTGGACTGCGCGACGATCAGCTGGGCTTTCTCTACGGCACGGCATTCGCGGTGTTCTACGCGGTGTTCGGGCTGCCACTCGGACGGCTTGCCGATGTCTGGGATCGGCGCAAGCTGATCGCCTGGGGCCTGGCCTTCTGGAGCGCGATGACCGTGCTCTCGGGCTTTGCAAAAAACTTCGGCCAGCTCACGGCGGCGCGCATCTGGGTCGGACTGTTCGTGGCAATCGCGCCGCTGCCGCTGGCCTTCATCGTCTTCACCACGGACATTCTGTGGCTGGCGCTGCTGCTGAATTTCCCGTTGACACTGATCACTGCGATGTGGATCGGCCCGGGTGCATCCACGATGCAGGACCTTGTGCTGCCGCGCATGCGCAGCGCCTGCGGTGCGCTTTTTCTTCTGATGATGACGTTCATCGGGCTGGCGCTGGGGCCATACGCGGTCGGCCAGCTCAGCGTATGGCTGGACGGCAATTCGTCGTGGGCGGTGCTGATCGGCCTTTCGGCGAAGCTGCTGGCCGCTGTATTCCTGCTGCTGTGTATGCGAACGCTACTGCAGGACCAGGTGACGATGGTGGCGCGTGCGCAGGCGGCGGGGGAGCCGATACGCGATAAGCCCGCAGACATGTAGCCAGACACGCCGTCATGGCTGAACCGGCCATGCGGAAGAAGAATCGCTGCGTGCCAGCTCTCCAGGCCGCAAAGGCGTGCGGGGCGGTTCGGCCTGACTGGCGTTTCACGTACGCTGCGACCCCGCGCCTTCGACCAATGCCATCGCCGATTGTATACGTTCCAGCCCCGCAGGTTTCACCAGATGCCGGGCGAATCCTGTCTCGCGGGAGCGCGCCCGATCCTCCTCCTGCCCCCACCCGCTGACGGCAACAAGGACCAGGTGCTCACCCGTCGGCAATGCCCGCAGGTGCCCTGCCAGCGCATGGCCGTCCATGTCGGGCAGACCGATATCCAGAAACGCAATATCCGGCTGCAGCCGGGCAGCGCGCTCGATCGCCTGAGCCCCGTCGTGGGCCACGGCGACCTGATGGCCAAGGCCTTCCAGCAGGATCGCCATGGTCACGGCGAAATCGACATTGTCGTCCACCAGCAATACGCGAAGCGAATTCGGAGCAGATGTGGTCTCGGCGCTGTTGGAGCCTTCGGGCGCCCCGGCGACCACGGCTGGGGCGTCGGTGGTCTGCAGTTCCACGCTGAACTCGCTGCCCTGCCCGATGCCCGCGCTGTGCGCCTCGATGGTTCCTCCGTGCAATTCGATCAACCGCCTGGACAGTCCCAGACCTACGCCCAGACCGGCCTGCCTGGCGTGCTCAGCGACGACCGCTGCCTGACTGAACATGTCGAACACGGTGGCGCGAGTCTCGGTCGACATGCCGATGCCGTTGTCGGCGACAACCACGCGCACCCGCCCTGGCAGGATCTCGGCGGTCAGCTCGATACGTCCCCCCGGGTCGGTATAATTCGCGGCGTTGTTCAGCAGATTGGAAAACACCTGAGACAGCCGCACGGGATCCGCGCGCAGATGGACAGGTTGCTCCGGAAGCTCGACAGACAGGGTATGCCCGTGCGCCTCGATCGGCGGTCTGGCTGTATCGATGGCGCTTTCGATGACGGCGACGAGTTCCACGATCTGCATCTGGATGCCGAACTTCCCTTGTGTGATGCGCGACACGTCGAGCAGATCGTCGATGAGCCGGACCATGTGGTCGAGCTGGCGGCGCATGATCTGACGGGCGTTCTCGGCGTGTCTGCCGGCCGGCGCCAGCTCGATGAGGTGCAGCGCGCTGAGCATCGGTGCCAGTGGATTCCGCAGTTCGTGTGCGAGCGTGGCGAGGAAATCATTTTTGCGCTGATCGGCAAGGCGAAGCGCGGCCTCGGCACTTCGCCGCTCGTCAGTCTCCCGACTGAGCTGCTGGTTGGACAGTTCGAGCTCTTCGGTCGTTCTGCCCACTTCGGCCAGCATGGCATTGAATGAATCCACCAGCAGACCGATCTCGTCCTGGGTTGTCTTGGTGGCGCGCAGCCGGAAGTCGCGCTGTTCCAGAACTCTCCGCGCAACGTCGGTGACGGCCAGCACCGGCGC
>CAYLNP010000186.1:3487-5345 GCA_964384925.1 uncultured Woeseiaceae bacterium | reverse complement strand
TCTCTGGCAGGACATCTCTCGTCACGAGAGCGATTACTGGGCCGCAGATCCGTTACATCGCGCGCCGCCCGGAGGCGAATCCTTCGCAGCCCTGCAGTCGCGGGTCTTCAGCGTGCTCGATGAACTCGCGCGCGATGACGGCGGGCTCAAGGCTTCGTTGCTGCTCACGCACGCAGGACCCATCCGGGCGATCTGGATGCGCACAAGCGCAATGAGTTTCGACCAGGCCTTTCGGACGCCGGTGCCCTATGCCACCGTGATGCCAGGGGCCAGGGTGAAAGCGTAGGAGCGTCAGGCTGAAGGTGGCTATCTACGCCGTAACTGCGTAGAGTGTGGGCGTGGACAACAACGCTCGCCTTGAAGATCTGATGCTCCGCTACGCCCTGCGTCGGCGCGACATCGCCCGGTTGCTTGGCAAGCCGCTCAACGCCGCCGGGGGCTACAGCAATTCAACCGTTGACCGGTGGTTGAGCGGAACCCACCAGGCGCCCGATCATGTGCTGGAACTGCTCGCGTTGAAACTTGCGCGGCGGCAGCCAGCGCCGAGCCATTGGCAAAGACTGATTCGACAACCGCTTCCCTATGTTGATCAACGAGATCTGGAGCGCGATCTGGCCCCGGTCCTGGACAGAATTGCCCGCGGTGACCTCCCGCGCACGGGTCGGGTCTTCAAGGACTCCGCTCTCCGGCGTGCCGGTTATTGGCTGGAACTGATCGCCCAGCTGGGCGGGCCGCGATTCGCACCCCACCGCACCCGCCTGCTGGCTGAAGCAAGGCGGCTGGGCGAACGTCTGGGCAATCAGTCAATGCCCGAACCTCTGCGGGTTGGCGAGCTGGTTCACACTGAAACCAGGGACGACCTCGCGCGAAAATGGAAGCTGACCCGCGGTGCCGACATCCAGCGGTTTCGTCAGCTGGCGTACACCGGACACGTCTGATGCAGGCCAGTCTCCAGGAAGCGCTGCATGAACTTATAGATCGTCTCTCCGAATCCGTTCGTCCGGACCAGACCGTTGCGGCGTTTCTGGCTGGCGGGACGGCGACTTTCATGCACCTGCAACAGGCCGGTGGACACGCTGCACAGCACGCCCGTTACTCGGAGGATGCTGACATCCACTTCCAACGCGCCATGCTGCTGGACAGGAACGTGACCGTAGCCTACCTGGATGCCAACGGCGAGGAGCGCCTCCTGGCCCTGGATGGAAGCTACAGCATGGACATCGGTCTGCGTCATCCCGATTGCTTCGCGGATGCCAGACTGCTGTATTCGAGCACAAACGGCAGAATCAACTTACACCTGCTCAGCCCGCTGGACCTTGCGGTGACCAAGGTAGGCCGGTTTCAGGATCACGACCGGACGGACATCGAGCTACTGGCCAGGGCTGGGCTTTTGCGTGCCGATGATTTTCGCCAACGGGCCACAGTGGCACTCGATTATCTGGCAACCGATCCGGCGATGGTCCGAATCAACATCGAGGAAGCCGCTGACTTGATCCAGCGGAGTTCCACCGCGAATTGACGTCGCCCGACACGGCGCTTTCCTCAGATCGCTTCGAAGCGATGGAATTCCCCGCGACGCACCCTGAAGACTCGTATCAGCATCTCGTTGCTCAGTGCCGAGCATGGATGCTCGTCGACCAGCACGCGCCCGTCATCGATCACGACGATGCGATCGGCCCAGCGTGCCGCCGCATCCAGGTCATGCAGTGCCGCGACCACCGCCACGCCACCATCGGCCTCGGCGCGCAGCGTGGCCAGCGCATCGATCTGGTGGCGCGGATCCAGCGCCGTGGTCGGTTCATCGGCGACCAGGATCGGCGCACGCGTGGCCAGTGCACGCGCCAGGTGCGCACGCGCC
>CAYLNP010000186.1:0-3477 GCA_964384925.1 uncultured Woeseiaceae bacterium | reverse complement strand
TTCGCCACCCGAAAGGGTGGCAACACTTCGCTGCGCCAGTGCAGTCATGTCCACGCGTGCCAGCGCTTCATCGATGATGGCGCGTTCCTGCGTGGCGAGCCGTTCATACGGCGCACCGCCATAGGCAAACCGGCCCAGTGCGACGAGGTCGCAGGTGCGCAGACGCCAGGCGAGTTCGCGTTGCTGCGGCAGGTAACTGAGCAGGCGGCCGCGCGCCTGTGCGCCCAGCGAGATCAGCGGCTTGTCATCGACACACGCCTTGCCCGAGGTCAGTGGCAGCAGCCCCAGCGCAGCACGCAGCGCCGTGGATTTACCGGCCCCATTCGGGCCGACCAGTACGACGAATTCCCCTGCCGATACCTGCAGGTCGATGTCGCGCAGGATGGGACGCTCGTCGAGGTCGACACAGACCTGCTTGAGCGACAGCACACTCATCGCCCGATGCTCCGCAGTCGGGTCGCAATCCAGATGAACGCCGGCGCGCCGATCAGCGCCGCGGCCACGCCGAGCTTGAGCTCCTGAGTGAACGGCAGCAGCCGGATGCCGGTATCGGCCAGCGTCAGCAGTGCACCCGCAAGCAGCGCGCTGGGCAGCACCAGGTCGCCCGGATCATGCCGCACCAGCGGCCGCACCAGGTGGGGCACGACGATGCCGACAAAGCCGATCGCGCCGGCGATGGCCACGGCCGCACCGGTGAGCAAGGCGGAGCTGGCGATCGCCAGCATGCGGATGCGCCCGAGATCGGCGCCCAGCGTGTAGGCGGTGTCTTCGCCCAGCGCAAGCGCGCGCAGCCCGGGCGCGACGAGTGCGGCCAGTACGGCGCCGACCGCCCAGAAGGGTACTGCGAACGCCAGATCGGCAAACGAGCGGTTGGCCACCGAGCCCAGCAGCCAGTTGACCATGTCGGCCAGCGAGAATGGATTGGGCGAGAGATTCATGGCGAGCGCCGTCAGCGAGCCTGCGAAGCTGGAGATGCCCACGCCGACGAGGATCAGCTGCACCGCCGATAGTTTGCGGGCGCCCAGCATGTAGAGCACCAGCATCGCGCCGCCTGCAAACGCAATCGCCATCACCGGCAGCCCGAAGGCGCCGAGAATCGTGACATTGAAATAGATTGCCACGACGGCGCCCAGTGCGGCCGAGGCCGAGATGCCCAGCACCCCCGGATCGGCCAGCGGGTTGCGCAGCAACGCCTGTAGCAATGCTCCACTGGCACCGAGTGCTGCGCCCACACCGAACGCGGCAAGTGCGCGCGGCAGACGAATCTCCAGCACGATCAGCTGCACCGGCTCCGGCGCCTGACCGATGAAGGCGAGCAGCGAGTCGGTGACGCTGACGGGGGCGCTGCCGAACAGGCAGGCGAACACGATCACCCCCACAGCGCCTACCGCCATGGCGAGGTTGAGCGTGTAGAGATTCACCTGCGTGCTTCGATGGGGGCGTCGAACAGTGCGTCGGCCTGCTCGCGTGCCTGAAGGGCTGCCTCGGCCATAAACCATGCGCCACAGGACAGCAGCGCACCGTCCAGGTGAACCGTCGGTGTGTGCCGGAAGAGATCGCGCAGCACGGGATGGCGCTCGGTGGTCCAGTGCTCGACGTGGCCTGCGCGCATGCCGAAGAAGCCCGTGACGAAAAGCTCGGGGGGCGAGACGACCAGCGATTCCAGCGGCAGGCTCTGCCAACCGTGCCAGCCGGCCGTGGCTGCGGCATTGACGAAGCCTGCGGCATCGAGGATCTCGTGCATCAGCGTGCCCGCGCCGGTCGTGACACCCCCGGGGGTGACGTAAAGGACCTGCGGTGCCGACTTGCCGCCCGCGGCGGCCGCCAGCGATCGGTCCATGCGTGAGATCAGCGCCTCACCGCGCGCCGGGTGCCCCAGCGCGCCAGCGGTTTCGCGGATGGCCGAGCGCACATCGGCGAAATCATTTGCCAGGGGCACCTGGTGCGTGGCGATGCCCAGGCGTGCGTAGAAGGCCTGTGTCCTCGCGCCGCCACCGTAGACGCGCACGACCAGATCAGGCTGCAGCGCCAGGACGTCCTCACTGATATCGCGCACGCGGGGTATGCCGACGGCCTGGGCCCGCAGGGCGCTGAACTCATCCTCAGGTCCGGTCGAGATGCCCAGGATCTGTGTGCGGTCAGCCAGCGCGAGGACATACTGGTCGGCGCAGTAGTCCAATGACACGACATTGGGTCGGTCAGGCAGCGCGGATGCAGCCAGCGCGCTGGCGGGCAGCAGCAGTGTTGCAAGCACCGCGGCAGCGCGACAATTCACAAATGCCGATGACCGTGTTCTTGCCCCGGCCAGGCAGCCGGGTGCGGTATCAGGCCGGTTGACGTGGCGTCGGATGGGGCTCACTGCTGCGTTCTCTCCGCTGGCGAGGCCGCGGCCTGTCCCTCCCGGAGCAGGCTCGAGCGGCGAAAGACCGGGCCACTGCGCCCGGTATCTCCTGTCGCCTCGAACGGGGAACGATCCCACGCAGCTCAGGGGTAAACCCGCCCCGGAGTACAGCGACGTGACGGCAGGTTTCCTGGCTTGCGGCTTAAGCGCCTGGACATCACCTTCCCCGATACTTACGCATCCAGTGGCGTCACGATGTCAGGCTTGCCGCTCACAGTTGCGGGTACAGCCCCGGATTCAGGCCGCGCTGGCCGTCACCGGTATTCCCTCTTAGCTTCCATGCGGAAGCACCGTCAACGTGGACGGTAGCCCACAGCCCCGGTGGCGTCAATGCGGGGGGTCGGCGAGGGTACGGCGCATGGCGGGCGGTCGCGCGCGTGAACTGTCGCACGCCGTGCATGCTGGAACGAAGTTAAGCTGCAAACATGATCGAGCAGATTGAACCCGAGGGTCTGCCGCGCGCCATGGCGGGTGCCGCGTGGGTGATCTGCGCATGCATACTGGCCATGGCGGGCTGCACACGGGGCGACGACGCTGCGCAGGGCGCTGCAGCGCCCGTGGTCACCCCGGCGGCAGGCGGGCTGGACGGACTGCGAGCCCAGGCACAGTCACTGGCTGGGCAGCTGCGCGCACTGCCCGCATCATCGGCCGAGCTGGACGCTCAGGCGCGCAGCCTGGTGGCGACTGCGCTGCCCGTGGCAGGTGATATCGCGCGCGAGTATCCCGAGTGCGTCGAGCATATTACGCTGGTGCTCGATGGTGTCGCATTGATGGATGCCCTGTCGGCCGCCCAGCTCGAGCGTACCTGGTATCACGATGGCTCCGTGCCGCCAGCGCCGGTGTTATGTCGGCACGCCCAGGATCTCGTTGTCAGGCCAGTGAGGGTCGTGGCACGCTTGCGCGAAGGGGCATTGACAGATTCGCGCGACGAGCTGCTCACGGACCTGGACGGGCTGCTCGAGGACATTGGAGCGATAGAACGACGGCGATGATGCTGTTGCCGCCCGCCCGGAGCCGACATGAATCCGATCGCCGAGAAGATGCCGCTGTTTTACCGCCATCGCGGCTGGTGGGAA
>CAYLNP010000185.1:0-5382 GCA_964384925.1 uncultured Woeseiaceae bacterium | reverse complement strand
TCCTCGAGCAGGCCGGCCAGCTCCTCGAGCACGGCGCGCGACAGGGTGTTGCTGCGACTTCCGGCCTGGTCGAGTGTCAGCCAGGTGATGCCCTGGGGATCGTCATGGCGTTGCCAGTGGGGTGATGGCGCGATCATGCCTTGCTTGCCTCCCGGCGGGCCTGAGTGGCCGCCTGTGCCTGTTCCGTGATCTCAAAATCGCAGATCAGTGGCAGGTGATCGGAAAACTTCACCTGCGGGATCTCGAATCCGGTCACCTCGATGCCCTCACTGTAGAGCACGAAATCCAGCTCGCGACGGGGTGCGTGGCTGGGGTAGGAGGGCAGGCCCTCGAGATTGGCGCTGCGCAGACCCGCGGCCTTCATGAACAGGTAGATCTCGTGGCCGCCCCAGAAGGTATTGAAATCGCCAGCGACGATGACCGGTTTCTGCTGGCTGCTGATCAAATCGTAGAGGTGTCGCAGCTGGAAATGCCGATGCCGATATTTCAGCGAAAGATGCACCAGAAATATCGCAACTTCATCAAGTTCCAGCTCAATTATAAGACGCTTTATACCTGTTTCGAAGTAATGAAAGCGCTCGCCGGCCACGCGCGGCGAGGCGAGAAACGCGTTGCCCTGCTTGCGCACGATCGGCAGTACGTTGTTCAGCGAGCCGACACCGTATTTGGACTGGTAGGCGGAGTAATGCCCCAGCGCTTCGGCGATGGCGTCGACCTGGTTGATGCGCCGGCTGCGGATCGAGCCGGTGTCCACCTCGATGAGGCCGACGATGTCCGGATCCCGGGATTTGATGAAGTCGGTGAGCCGCGCCAGGTTGCCGTGGTTTCCCAGCACGTACCCTGCGCCCGGCCACGGCAGGTGGAACTGGGCGCCGGTCCCGGTACCATAGCGGATGTTGTAGAGCATCAGGCGCATCGGGGTAGTGTACTTGATGCTACGTCACCACCGCGTGACTGATCCCGCCCGGCGAGCGGCTGCGGCGTTGCAAAAGCTACCGGCCGGTTATACCGTCGCGTTGGCGTCGGGCGGCCCGACAGGGGAGAGGACGAGATGTCGGAGAAAAATCCCATCAGGCTGTTCGTGGCGCACGGCTTCGAGGCCACGGCCGACTACCTGCGCGTATTCGAATATCTCGAGCACGCCAGCAATTTCTTCTACGTCAATCACTCGAATCCTGACGCGGTGCCGGCGAGCGGTGGCGTGCAGGCGATGAAGGATGCGCTGCGAGAACAGATGCGCCCTGCCGAAGTGGTGATCCTGGTGGCCAGTCTGCACGGCAGCGCGCCGGAAATGCTGCGCTTTCAGCTCGACTGTGCGGGCGCGCTGGACAAACCCCTGATCGCCATCGAGCCCTTCGGCGGCGTGGATCGGATGCCTGAGGAAGTGGCGTCGCGGGCGGATGTCGTGGTGGGCTGGAATGAACGCGAAATAGTCGATGCCATCCGCCTGCAGGCCCGCCACGAAGACACCCAGCGCTGGGAGGTCATCGACTTTCCGTGATTGGCAGACCGCCTAACCAGGCCCGGCCGTCGTGAACGCCCGGGCTGACACCATGTGAAGGGACCCCATGGACATCGAAACGGACGCACTGATCATCGGCGCGGGCCCCTGTGGCCTGTTCCAGGTATTCGAACTCGGCCTGCTGGGCATCCGCAGCCACGTCATCGATTCCATGCCCAGGGTCGGCGGGCAATGCAGCGAGCTGTATCCCGACAAACCGATCTACGACATTCCGGCAATCCCGGTGTGCAGCGGCCAGGAACTCATCGACAACCTGATGGCCCAGATCAAACCGTTCGAGCCGCAGTTCCATCTCGGTGAGGAGGTGCAGATCGTCGAGCGCCGTGACGACGGACGCTTTCTGGTAGTGACGGCCGATGGCACGCGCTTCAATGCGGGCACCGTGTTCGTCGCCGGTGGCGTAGGCTCGTTTCAGCCCCGGCGCATGCGCATCGAGGGCATCGAAGCCTTCGAAGATACGCAGTTGCACTATCGCGTGCGCGATCCCAAGGCGTTCTACGACCGCCATGTCGTGGTACTGGGAGGCGGTGACTCTGCGCTGGACTGGACCCTCGAGCTGTGTGGCAAAGCCGCCTCGATGACGCTGGTGCACCGTCGCGACGATTTCCGCGCCATGCCGGCGTCAGTGGAGAAAATGCGTGCGCTGTGCGACGCCGAACGCATGCGTTTCATCCAGGGTCGCGCCGAGGGGTTCACCGCTCAGGCCGGACAACTCACGGGGCTGACGCTGCGCCTGCCCGATGAGAGCGAGATGACCGTGCCGCTGCAGAGTCTGCTGGTGTTCTGGGGCCTGGCGCCGAAGCTCGGGCCTATCGCCGAATGGGGCCTGGGCATCAACCGCAAGACGATCAACGTCGATACCGAGAAATTCCAGACCAATATTCCCGGCATTTTCGCGATCGGCGATGTCAATCATTACCCCGGCAAGAAGAAGCTCATCCTGTCGGGGTTTCATGAGGCTGCACTGGCCGCCTTCGCCGCGAAGGAACATCTCTCGCCCGGCAAGAAGGTCCATCTGCAATACACGACGACCAGTCCGCTCATGCATGAGCGGCTGGGGATCAAGGACAGCGCCTGAGCCCATGGCTGGCAGCCACACGCGGCTCGTCATCGCCCATCGGGGTGCCAGCGCCTACCTGCCGGAACACACCCAGGAAGCCAAGGCGCTGGCCTACGGCCAGGGGGCGGATTACCTGGAGCAGGACATCGTCGCCACGCGCGACGATGCGCTGCTGGTCGTCCACGACCTTCATCTCGACCGTGTCACCGATGTCATGCAACGCTACCCGGAGCGCGCGCGCCCGGACGGGCGCTGGTACGCCCGTGACTTCACGCTGGCGGAGATCCGCGATCTGGCAGTCACCGAGCGTCTTGCAGGCGATGACCGGGGCGCGGTATTCCCGCGACGGTTTCCGCCCCGACAGGGCCGGTTTCGATTGCATACCCTGGAAGACGAAATCGCGCTGGTGACGGGTCTCAACCGTGCCACCGGACGCAGCGTAGGCCTGTACGTCGAACTCAAGCATCCGCAATGGCATCGCGACGAGGGCATCGATCTGGGGCAGGCCGTGATCGAGTGCCTGGCGCGCGCGGCACCCGGGGACCACGCCACACCTGTGTTCCTGCAGTGCTTCGATCCCGCGGAACTTCGCAGGCTGCGCGCAGGCGGAGTGACGTGGCCGCTGGTGCAGCTGCTGGACCGGGAGCCTTCAGGTCAGGGGGACTGGCAGGGCAGCGATCCGCTGACCGCCCAGGGCCTGATCGCCCTGGCCCGCGATGTCGATGCCATTGGCCCCTGGTTGGGACATGTGTGGCACGAGGGCCGCGATACAGGCCTGACGGCCCGCGCTCATGCCGCCGGGCTCGCCGTCCATCCGTGGACACTGAGGGCGGATCGACTGCCCGCAGGCGAGCAGGATTTTGCCGGGCTGCTGCGACGGCTCTGGCAGGATGTGGGCGTCGATGGCCTGTTCACGGATTTTCCGGACCTGGCCGTCGCCGCACGGGAATCAGTCATTGCAGACGCTCGGGGGAGCTCATGAGCAGGATTTACCCGATAACGGAGCCGTTTGCCAGCCACGCTCATGTGACGCGCGAGCGCTACCAGCGGCTCTATGCAGAATCCATCCGCGACACCGAAGGCTTCTGGCGCGAACAGGCTGCGCGCCTGAACTGGATGAAATTTCCCACGCAGATCCGTGATGTCTCCTTCGCGCTGGAGGACTTCCGCATTCGCTGGTACGCCGACGGCGAGCTCAACGTCTGCGCCAACTGTGTTGACCGTCACCTTCCGGATAAAGCCGACGACACCGCCATCATCTGGGAAGGCGATGACCCGACACGCGATGCCCGCATTACGTACCGGGAGCTGCATCAGCGTGTCTGTCGGTTTGCCAATGTGCTCAAGGCCCGCGGCATCGCCAAGGGCGACCGGGTGACCATCTACATGCCCATGATCCCGGAAGCGGCGATCGCGATGCTTGCGTGTGCGCGGATCGGCGCTGTGCATTCCGTCGTGTTCGGCGGGTTTTCGCCCGACGCACTGGCCGGTCGCATCATCGACTGCGAGTCCACCGCAGTGATCACCGCTGACGAGGGTCTGCGCGGGGGGCGACACGTGCCCCTGAAGGCGAATGTGGACGCAGCGCTCGAGGTGCCCGGAGCGCAGATCGTGCGCAGTGTCCTTGTCGTGCGCAACACCGGCGGGGACATTGCCTGGAACGACACGCGTGACCTCTGGTACCACCAGGCTGAAGCGCAAGTGGATGCCCACTGCGAACCCGAGCGGATGTCAGCCGAAGACCCGCTGTTCATCCTCTACACGTCCGGCTCCACCGGCAAACCCAAGGGGGTATTGCACACGTCCGGGGGATATCTGGTTTATGCGTCGATGACCCACGAGCTGGTCTTCGACTACCAGCCCGGAGACGTGTACTGGTGCACCGCCGATGTGGGCTGGGTGACCGGTCACAGCTACATCGTCTACGGGCCACTGGCCAATGGCGCGATCACGCTGATGTTCGAAGGCGTGCCCAACTATCCCGATACGAGCCGATTCTGGCAGGTCTGTGACAAGCACTCCGTGAACATCTGCTATACCGCACCCACGGCGATCCGCGCACTGATGCGCGATGGCGATGGGCCGGTGAAAAGGACCTCGCGCAGGAGCCTGAAACTGCTTGGCAGCGTGGGCGAGCCCATCAACCCCGAAGCTTGGGAGTGGTACTACCGCGTGGTCGGTGATGAACGCTGTCCGGTGGTGGACACCTGGTGGCAGACCGAAACCGGCGGCATCCTGATCAGCCCGCTGCCCGGCGCCACGGACCTCAAACCCGGCTCCGCGACCCTGCCGCTGTTCGGCATTCGCCCGGCGCTGGTCGACGGCGAAGGGCAGAGGCTGTCAGGCGCCGCGGAGGGCAATCTCGTACTGCTCGACAGCTGGCCCGGTCAGATGCGCACGGTCTATGGCGATCATCAACGCTTCATCGATACCTATTTCACGACCTTTCCGGGGAGCTACTTCACAGGCGACGGTGCGAGGCGTGACGAGGACGGCTACTACTGGATCACCGGTCGTGTCGACGATGTGCTCAACGTCTCCGGGCATCGCATGGGCACCGCGGAAATCGAAAGTGCACTGGTTGCCCATCCGGGGGTGGCCGAGGCCGCAGTCGTGGGCTTCCCGCACGAGATCAAGGGGCAGGGCATCTACGCCTATGTCACCCTGATCAAGGGCACCGAAACCAGCGATGCGTTGCGCACCGAGCTGCGTGGCTGGGTGCGCCGTCAGATCGGACCGATTGCGACGCCTGATTTCATCCAGTGGGCGCCCGGCCTGCCCAAGACGCGCTCGGGCAAGA
>CAYLNP010000184.1:0-5416 GCA_964384925.1 uncultured Woeseiaceae bacterium | reverse complement strand
GGCCTCGATGAGCTTGCGGAACTTCGCCGAGCCAGTGACGTTGGTACGCTCGCCGACGTTGACGAACAGCGCATCGGTATCGATGCGCAGCGGCTCGAGGCCGGAGAGCAGACAGGCCGGCGTGCGTGGTGCCCAGCGTCGGGGTGCAAGACCCTCCACGGCGCGGCGGATATGCGCGATGTGTTCGGGCGTGGTGCCGCAGCAGCCGCCGACCAGATTGACGATGCCACTGTCGGCGAACTCGCGGATCACCGCGGCCATGTTTTCAGGAGAGTCGTCATACTCGCCGAAGGCGTTGGGCAGACCGGCGTTGGGGTGTGCAGAGACGAAGGTGTCGGCCACGCGGGCGAGTTCGCGGATATACGGCCGCAGCTCGCCGGCGCCCAGCGCGCAGTTCAGCCCCACGAGCAGAGGTTTGGCATGCCGGATCGACGCCCAGAAGGCCTCGGTGACCTGGCCGGAGAGCGTGCGCCCCGACGCATCGGTGATCGTACCCGACACCATGATCGGCACCTCCTCACCGGTCTCCTCGAACAGATCGAGGATCGCGTAGAGGGCGGCCTTTGCATTCAGCGTGTCGAACACCGTCTCGACCATCAACAGGTCCGCACCGCCGTCGATCAGCGCGCGCGCAGCGACGCGATAGGTGTCGAAGAGCTCATCGAAGTGCACGTTGCGAAAGCCCGGGTCGTTGACGTCCGGCGACATCGAGGCCGTGCGGCTGGTCGGGCCGAGCACGCCGGCCACCAGGCGCGGGCGATCGGGCGTGGCGCACTCGTCGGCCACCCGGCGGGCCAGTCGCGCAGCCTCGGTGTTGAGCTCCACCACCAGGTCGGACATGCCGTAGTCCGCAAGGGAAGGTGCCGTGGAGTTGAAAGTATTCGTCTCGATGATGTCGCAGCCGGCCTCGAGGAAGGCGCGATGGATGCCCGCGATGGTCTGCGGGCGTGTCAGCACGAGCAGGTCGTTATTGCCTTTCAGATCGCCTGCCCAGTCGGCGAAGCGCTCGCCACGGTAGTCGGCCTCTTCGAGCTTCTCGCGCTGGATCATCGTACCCATCGCGCCATCGAGGCACAGGATGCGTTCGCTCAGGGCGCGCTTGAGCCAGGCGATACGCGCGGCCCGGTCTGTCATGGTCATCGTGGCCTCCTTGCGTTGCACTCAGGCGGCCTGCTGGCGAATGCCAAGTGCGTGACAGATGGCATAGGTGAGCTCGGCGCGGTTGAGCGTATAGAAGTGAAACTCGCTGACGCCCTCGCGGCGCAGCGCCTCAACCTGCTCTATCGCAGTACTCGCAGCGATCATCTGGCGCGTGTCGGCATCATCTTCCAGGCCCTCGAAGCGTGCACCCAGCCACGCAGGCACCGAGGCGCCGCACATGTCCGCGAATTTCGCCGCCTGCGAGAAATTGGTGATCGGCAGGATGCCCGGCACGATCGGCACCGTGATGCCCCGTGCATGCGCCCGATCGCGGAAGCGCAGATACACGTCGGTGTCGAAGAAGAACTGTGTGATCGCGCGCGATGCGCCCGCATCGATCTTGGCTTTCAGATAGTCCAGGTCGAACTCGGCAGAGGGCGCGGCGGGATGGGTTTCCGGATAGGCGGCCACCGAGATGTCGAAATCGGCCGTCGCCTTCAGCCCCGCCACCAGATCCACCGCATACGCATACCCGTCGGGATGGGGGCGATAGCGCTCGCTGCCCTGCGGCGGATCACCGCGCAGCGCGACGATGTGGCGCACCCCGTCGGCCCAGTACGCCTGAGCGATGTCGCGGATCTCGGCGCGCGAGGCGCCTACGCAGGTCAGATGCGGCGCAGTCACCAGCCGGGTTTCGTCGAGCATGCGCCTGACGACGCGATGCGTGCGATCGCGCGTCGACCCGTCTGCGCCGTAGGTGACGGAAACAAAATCAGGCGCCAGCGCCTTGAGGCGCTCGACCGACCGCCACAGTGTCTGCTCCATCTTTTCGGTCTTCGGGGGGAAGAACTCGAAAGACACGCGCACGTCACGGTTGGCCTGACGGGCCTGCGTCATCACTGCACTCATTTCCACCACTCCTTGGATGTCATGCCAACACGATCAGGCGGCTGCCTGACTGGCCAGGGGGCTGCGCGTGAGGCCGATTACGGCAATGCCGCGCGGCAGTTCCAGGCGTTGTTCGCTCGCAAGCACCAGGCCCGCGGCGGCCAGCCAGTCGCGCAGCGATCGGCACCATGCCTCGACGGGCATGCCATCCGGCAGCAGGTCGACCACGAGCACATGCCCGCCGGGGCGCAACACGCGTGCGGCTTCCAGCGTGGCGTTCCACGGCTGCTGGGCACCGGTGAGTACGCGCGCGAGGACCACGGTATCGAAGCTGGCGGCAGGGAACGGCAAGGCATACATGTCGGCATCGCGCACACTGCAATGCACCAGGCCCGCATCGCGCAGTGTGTTGCGCGCGGCAAGGCGCATCGGCCTCGAGATGTCCACACCAATGGCGCGCCGGGCGTCCGGGCCAAGCAGCCGCAGCATGCGACCCGCACCGGTGCCGATGTCCAGCAGATCCCCCAGCCCGTCCGCGCCCAGCGCCTGACGCGCGACCTCGCGGGTCGCCTCTTCCAGCCGGGCCCAGGCGGCCGGGGGCAATACCGCCTCGGTGTCGCCACCGGCGGCGGCGCGCGCCTCGCGCGCGCGCTTGGCCAGCACTTCGTCGAGCCGGCGTGTATCGGCGCGCAGCACGCCGGTGCGGCTGTCGAGCCGCAGCAGGGCCTCGCCAACCAGGCCGGCGGCTTCGCCTTCACCGGCGAGCCTGTAATAGACCCAGTGTGCTTCCCGGAACCGCCGCAGGGCGCCCGCTTCCACCAGGATCCTCAGGTGCCGGGACACCCGGGGCTGGCTCATGTCGGTGGCTTCGGTAAGCTCCTGGACTGAGAGTTCGCCACGTCGGCACAGCGCAAGCAGGCGCAGGCGCGCGGTGTCGGCCAGCGCATGCAGCAGGCGGGAAAGGGATTCGAGGTCCATGGGCGGAGTATGAACCCGCCAGGTCCAAAAATAAAGAGATCTTTATATTCGGGCTCGGCGTGTTCTACCCTTTCCCGGTGGACAGCCGGCGCGGATCACTCGTCGTTGCGCACCGAAAGCACCGGACACGGCGCCTGGCGCAGCACCGCTTCGGTGGTGCTGCCCAGCAGCACATGGCGTATGCCGCTGTAGCCGTGCGTGCTCATGATGATCAGCACTGCCTGATGTTTGGCTGCGTAATCGGTGAGTTCCTGTGCGGGGCGGCCGACAAGCACCACACCTGTTGCCCCGGCCACCCCCGTAAGGTGTTCGCTGACAAAGCGGTCCACGCGGATCTTGGCCTGCTCGGCGAGTTCCTTGGGTGAGGGCAGCGTGACCGGGCCCATGTCCAGCGCGGCGTACATCTGCGGCTCCTCGACCACGAACACAGTGTGCACGGGACACTCGAGGGTCTGCGCCATGCGCTTCACCCATGGAATCGCCTTCAGCGAGAGCTTCGAGAAATCGGTGGGAAAGACGATGATCTGATCGGCCATGCTGACGTACTCCTGTAGAAGATGCGTACGTCTTCACTTATGCCCTATTGCCCGCACTGCCGATATACGGAATCACCGATGCCTATATACTCGGAAGTGTCCGCACGCGGGGGAGCAGCACAGATATGCACAGCGTAAGAGACATCCTGAAGCACAAGAATGGCGAGATCTGGTCCATCGAACCGGACGAGAGCGTGCTCGAGGCCATCCGCACGATGGGGCGCCGCGGGATCGGGGCGCTGCTGGTAATGGAGGGCGAGCGTCTCGTGGGCATCCTGTCGGAGCGGGACTACGCCCGCAAGGTCATCCTGCAGGGGCGGCGCTCCGAGACCACCACCGTGGGGGAAATCATGAGCACCGAGGTGCTCACGATACCGCCGGAGACGATGGCCCGCGAGGGACTCTCGCTGATGACGCTGAAATACATCCGTCACCTGCCCGTGGTCGAGGATGACCGAGTGATCGGTGTCGTCTCGATCGGTGATCTCGTGAAGTCGGTCATCCAGGAGCAGCAGAGTCTCATCGAGGAGCTCGAGCGTTACGTCACAGGTTAGCGCGCGCTCGCATGATCGCCATGATCGCGAGGTGAGTCCGCCGGCGAACGCGGCGGGATGACAGGCGTGACCCTCTCGTATCCGTGGCGTCGCGTGCCGGTCGCCGAGCTTGAAGCGGCGCTGCGCGATCATCCCTCGGCAGTGCTGATCGCCCCGCCCGGCGCGGGCAAGAGCACGGGTGTACCGCTGTGCCTGCGCGATGCGGCGTGGCTGGGTGGACTGAAGATTCTGATGCTGCAACCGCGCCGGATCGCCGCACGTGCCGTGGCCAACCGCATGGCCTCGTTGCTTGGCGAACAGACCGGTGCGCTGGTGGGCTATCGCACACGCATGGACAGCCGTGTGGGTCCGCAGACACGCATCGAGGTCGTCACCGAAGGCATCCTCACCCGCCAGTTGCAGCACGATCCCGCGCTCTCGGGTGTGGGGCTGGTGATCTTCGATGAGTTTCATGAACGCAGCCTGCAGGGAGATCTTGGACTCGCGCTGACGCTGGACGCACAACGCAACCTGGTGCCCGAACTGCGCGTACTGATGATGTCTGCCACCCTCGAGGGCGAGCGCATCGCAGCCATCCTGGACGACGCCCCGATCATCCGCACCGAGTTACCGGGCCACCCCGTGGAAACACGCTACACGGCACGCCGGGATGATCGCCCGCTGCCGATGCGGGCGGCGCGCGCCGTCATCGAGGCCCTTGCACACGATCCCGGGGACGTGCTGGTGTTTCTCCCGGGTGCCGGCGAGATCCGGCGCACGGACGCGTTGCTGCAGGAGGCGGCGCTGCCCGGCGACGTCGACGTCATGACCCTGTACGGCGAACTGTCGCGGGAGGCGCAGGATCGCGCGCTGGCGAAGGCGCCACCCGGACGGCGCAAGGTGGTGCTGGCGACGAACATTGCCGAGACCAGTCTGACCATCGAGGGTGTGCGCATCGTCATCGATTCAGGACTTGCCCGGGTCTCGCGATTCGACCCGGGCAGCGCGATGAGCAGGCTGGTGACCACGCCCATCTCCCAGGCCTCAGCCGATCAGCGACGCGGGCGCGCCGGTCGACTCGCCCCAGGCGTATGCATACGCCTGTGGACGCAGACCGAGCAGCGTCAGCTGGCAGGCCACGCGCCGGCCGAGATCCTCGACGCCGACCTTGCGCCGCTCGCGCTGGAGCTGGCGTGCTGGGGCACGCCCTCGGGTGCGTCTCTGACATGGGTCGATGCCCCGCCGGCGGCAAGCCTGGCCCAGGCGCAGGCCCTGTTGCAACGACTCGACGCACTCGATGAGAACACGCGCATCACTGCGCACGGCCGCGCGATGGTGGCC
>CAYLNP010000183.1:4141-5431 GCA_964384925.1 uncultured Woeseiaceae bacterium | reverse complement strand
GCTGCGCGCCCCGTTCCTGCCCGGCAGCTTCGACACGGTCATTACCCCCTGGGTCGTCGATATTCTGCCGGAATCTGCAAACCTGCAGCTTGCACGCATCAACAGTCTGCTGGCCACCGATGGACAGTGGCTGCATTTCGGCTCATTGAACTTCAATCTTGCCGATCCTGCCATGAATTTCAGCCTCGAGGAAACGGTGGATCTTGCCGCCGCCCATGGCTTCAGCCAGCCCGCCATCAGCGAGGCGGTACTGCCGTACATGTGTTCACCCGCGAGCCGACATGGTCGCAGCGAACGCGTCATCGCGATGCGTGCGCAGAAGATCTCCGAGGCACCGGTGCCTCCCCGTCACACCGCCCTGCCCGACTGGCTGGTCACCGGGCGCACGCCCGTGCCGGTCCTGCCGGCGTTCCGGGACCAGGCCATGGCGACCCGCATTCACCTGTTCATCATGGAATTGATCGATGGCAAGCGCTCTCTGCGCGACATGGCGGTGCTCGTGGAGAAACAGCGCCTGATGACCCGGGACGAGGCCGAGGAATCGATCCGGGGATTCCTGATCCGGCTGTTCGAGGACGCCCAGCGCGGGCAGCGCTACTAGAAGGCTCCTCCGGCGGGACGATCGCCGCCGTCGTCCACTCTGTGATCTGCGCAGATCACGCCCTTGGTGTAGGCTGCCTTGCGCGAAACCAGTTTCGGCATACCGATTCACAGACGACGGCCAAAGAGACAACGATATGAGCAAGCAAACGACACACAGCCACGCCTGGCAGTTCGACGCCTACGCCAGCCCCGCCAGCGCGCTGGTCTGGCGCGAGCACGCCCTTGCCGCACCGGCGGCCGGGCAGGCCGTGGTCAGGCTGCTGGCCATCGGCATGAACCGCTCCGAGTTCAACTATGTGCAGGGCCGTTATCAGCCTGCGCGCAGTTTCCCGAGCTGCATCGGTCAGGAAGCCGTCGGCGAGATCGTCGCGCTTGGCGAGACCGCTGGCGATGGCGCCGGCGCGCTGTCCGGCAAGCCGCTGAAGGTGGGCGCCCGCGTGGCCCTGCTGCCCGGGCGAGTAGATCTGTGCAGCATGGGTGCCTACCGCGATGTCGGTCTCTACGATCAGGCGGCGCTCGTCCCCGTGCCGGAAGACTACAGCGACGCCGAGGGCGCCGGACTGTGGATGGGTGTGCTGACCATGGGCGGCGCCCTGGAACTCGCAGGCATCACCCCGGAAACCGCACGTGGAAAACGGGTGCTGATCACCGCTGCGAGTTCCAGCATGGGCGTGGTGGCGCTCAAAC
>CAYLNP010000183.1:0-4131 GCA_964384925.1 uncultured Woeseiaceae bacterium | reverse complement strand
AAACTGGCGCGCGCCTGGGGCGCCGTGACCATCGCGACGAGCCGCAGCGCCGACAAGGTCGCTCTGCTCGAACCGCTGGCAGACCACGCCTTCGTGGCCACCGACAGCGAATCGCTCGTCGCCGGAATCGCCGCCGCCACGCAGGAAAAGGGCTTCGATGCGGCACTCGATCCTGTGGGCGCAGCATTCTATCCGGGGCTGGTGCAGGCTGCCGCCATTGGCGGCTCGATCGTCAGCTACGAGCTGATCACCGGCCAGGACACGCCGCTGCCGATCGCCAAGGTCATGATCAAGGATCTGGCCCTTCGCGGTTTTACCATCTATCGGCCGCTGCGCGATCCGGCGCTGCTCGACCGGGTGCTTGGCTGGGGTATCGAATACGCCGCAGACATCCGGCCGATCATCGCCGGAAGTCGTCCCCTGGCCGAAGCGCCGCAGGCGCTGGAAGACATGGGTCGAGCGGAGCATTTCGGCAAACTGGTGCTCGTGCCGTAGTGGTCAGCACGCCCCCCGGCGGCGCCGCCAGCGTTCAGTGCAGCGGCACGGTGACCGGGTTGTAGGCCATCAATCCGAGCGACGCGGGGCTGGTATGGCTGCCGGGCCGGTAGTCCTTGCCGCTGCGGGGCACGAGCTTGCGGCCGTTGTCTGCGGAAGCCGTCATGACGTCGTTCGCGCGCGGCAGGCGCGTGCGTTCATAGCGCGTCAGCGCCTCGGCCACGTCCAGTCCTCGCGCCAGCGCCCGTGCAAGGACTGCGGCATCTTCCAGGGCCATCACGGCACCCTGCCCCAGAAAAGGCTGCATCGGGTGGGCGGCATCGCCGAGCAGCGCCACGCTGCCTGCGTGCCACGCGGACAATGCGCTGCGCTCGAATACCCCCCACTTGAAAAGACTTTGCGGTGGTATCGCCGAGGCGACCGCCCTGACATCGGCGTGCCAGCCCTGCAGCAGGCCCAGCAGTTCTTCGCGCGCCGCCGGTACCGACCAGCTCTCCTGGGCCCACTCGTTGCTGCGGCCGATGCATACGACATTGAGCACAGTGCCGGCGCTGACCAGGTAGCGCAGGAACAGATTGCGAGGTCCAAGCGACATGCACGAGGCGTGCTCGAGCAGTGACGGCGCGAGGGCCTCGACGGGCACCAGTCCACGGTAGGCCACATAGCCTGCAAATGCGGGCGCCTCGGGCCCGAACAACGCCACCCGCACCTGCGAACGCAGACCGTCAGCCCCGAGCAGTACGTCGGCCTCACACGCACCGCTGCGCGCAAATCGAGCACGCACACCTGTGGGCGTGTTGCGTTCGAGCGCAACGAACCCGTCGCCCAGGCTCACCGCCGTTGCGTCGAGCGCACGCACGCCATCGAGCAGTGCCCGGTGCAGATCCGCCCGGTGCACATGCAGGTACTCGGCGCCGCACTCTCGCGTCACCTTGTCACCGAACTGGCGCACACCCAGAATCTGCCCGCTGACCCCATCACACACGGCGCCGGTGGCCGGAAACACCGCACGCGCCCGGATCTGGTCCCAGACACCCAACGCATGCAGGACATGCGCCGCATTGGGCGTGATCGTGAGTCCGGCACCGACCTCCGCAAGGCATTCGGTTCGCTCGTACACGCGCACCCGGTGGCCGGCCTGAAGCAGACCAAGCGCTGTAGCCAGCCCGCCGATACCGCCGCCGGCGATGATGATGCGCAGTGCATTCAAGGCAATGACCCCTCACCCCGTGTACAGCCCCCGCCAACGATACCGGCGCTGCCGCTCCCCCGCCAGCCCGGACGTCCCCACCCGAAGCTGCCGTGCTTGACGTGCGCGGCCATGACATCGAAGCTAGCACGCGGCGTCATCTGAGCACTTACCATGTCATCCATTCCAAAAACCATGTGCGTGTGGTGGATACTTCTGGGCATGCTTCTGACTGCGTGCAGCGCACGCGACGCCGATGAGCCGGAGTTTCGTGTCGTCGGCAGCTCGCCACCCAACTCACCCTGGTCGATGCAGTGGCAAAGATTCTCCGAGCACCTGGCTGAAGCACAGGATGTGTCGCTTGAACCGTCGCTCTACGTGCACGGTCAGCTTGGCGATCCCGAGCGCAGCATCCAGTCCTTGCAACGTGGGCGCGTGCAGCTGGGTGGCTTCCCGCTGAGCGCAGCGGCAGCCCTGGTGCCGGAGGTGGCCCTGCTGCACGCTCCGTTTGTCTTCACCTCGGAAGCCGAGATCGATCATGTTATCGATCACTACCTCGAGCCTGCGTTCAACGAGCTGTTCGAAGCACGCGGTGTGACCGTGCTGAGCTGGACAGAGGCGGGATGGAATCACCTGTATGCCAGCCGGCCCGTCCGGACGCCCGATGCCCTGGTGAATTTTCCGATCCGCACCCAACCCACGCTGGGTTCGCGGGTGCTGTTCAGCGCATTGGAGGCGGACGTCCGGCCGATCCCCTACAGCGATCTCCTGAGCAGCCTGCAGACACGCCTGGTTCACGGTGCCGACGGCAATCTCGTGATGTATTTCGCCGCCGGCCTGGTCGACGAGGCCCCTCACCTCACGCTGACCGGGCATGTTTTCGAGGTCGGCGTGATCCTTGCCAACAGTGCGTGGTGGCAGTCACGCTCGCAGGCCGAACGTACGGCCATCCGTGCAGCGCTCGGGCCGCGCACGCGACTACGCTCAGAGGTCGCCGCACAGACAGACGAACTGATGAACGCAGCCCTCGCCGAGCAGCGCGTCCAGGTACATAGACCCGATGCCGCGGAGATGCGCGAATGGCGGGCATTGGGGCCAGGCGTGCGCGAGCGCCTGGTGCAGGAAATCGGCGGCGAGGCGGTGCGCATCGACGAACTGATCACCGCCGGTCAGCGATCCTTCGCGACCGCAGACGGCGTGCACTAGCGAACCGCTGTGGCATCATCGCGCGCATGCGGATCGTGGCGCACACCTGCTCCAACACCGAGATAGTCTGCGCGCTGGGCCGAGGCGACTGGCTGGTGGGCGTGGACGACCACTCGGACTATCCCGTCGAGGCGCTGGAGGCGCTCCCGCGCATCGGCGCGGACCTCGACATCGATGTCGAGCGCATCTGCGGACTTGAGCCTGATCTTGTCATCACCTCGCTGACAGTCCCAGGCCACGAACGATGCCTGGCGCGCATTGTCGAGGCGGGACTGCCCTACCTCGTCACCCAGCCGACGAGTCTGGCCGATGTGGCAGCGGATATCCGCCGCATTGGCGAGGCACTGGATGCGCGCGGCTCGGCCGAGACGCTGGCATCGAAATTCGATTGTATGCTCGCGCAGGCGCCTCGGCGCGATCCGGGCGTGCCGGTCCTGGTCGAATGGTGGCCCAAGCCCGTCATCGTTCCGGGAGGCAGATCCTGGGTCAACGAAATGCTTCACCTGGCAGGCGCATTCAATCCCTGGTGCGCGCAGGATGTCGAAAGCCTCGAAGTGACGACGGCGCAGGTTCGCGCCTTCGCGCCTCAGGCAGTCATCATGAGCTGGTGCGGCGTCACTCAAGACAAGTATCGGCCGCACATCGTGCGCCGGCGCGCGGGCTGGGAAGACGTCCCCGCCGTGCGCGATGAGCGCATCTTCGCCATCAGCGAAGCCTGGCTTGGCCGACCGGGACCACGGCTGCTGCAAGGTATCGAGCGGTTGCGCGAGATCGTCGCGACGCTGCGCTGAGCGGGTTGTCAATCGTCGCGCGAATCCTGCGAGACGATGGTGACCGGAAACGGGCGGGTCGCCTCCCCTGTATACAAAGAACGGTGGGGGAACGGAATTTCGATGCCAGCGTCGTCGAACGCGGCCTTGATCTCGGCGGTGATCGAGTTGCGCAGTGGCAGGAAGCTGTCGCGCTTTGCCCATACCGAAAACTGGATGTCCAGCGATGACTCGCCGAACCCGGTAAAGATGAACAGCGGCGCAGGCTCATCGAGACAGAGCGTGTTCTTGTCGGCCACCGCCATCAGCACCTCGCGTACCGCGCGAATATCCTGCTTGTAGGCGACCCCGAGCACCAGATCCAGCCTGCGGATCGCAAAGCGCGTCAGCGTGGTGACCTCGCTCTTGATCAACGTCTCGTTGGGAATGCGCACGAACAGGTTATCGAAGGTGCGCAGCTTCACCGACAGG
>CAYLNP010000182.1:3098-5528 GCA_964384925.1 uncultured Woeseiaceae bacterium | reverse complement strand
AGGAAAAGGAACATGCGGCCATGACACTCGAATGGATCCGCCGCAAGGATCCGGGCATGGACAAGGAACTCAAGGACTATCTGTTTACCGACAAGCCGCTGGCGCCGAAGCACGGCTGACCTTTCATGGCACGCCCGAGGGGCGTGGCGCCACACTATCGCATCACCTCAGGGAGACAACGGCATGGCCATCGGATTTCTTGGCGAGGCACTGGCAGTCACAATGCTCGCTTCATCGGCTGGCGCGTCCGCCTGCCCTGCGCTGCTCAACGACACGCAGCAGCGGCTGCACTCCAGCGAGCAGGTCGAGCTTTGCCAGTTCGCGGGCAAACCGCTGCTCATCGTTAATACCGCGAGCTACTGCGGCTATACCGGACAGTTCGGCGGGCTCGAGGCGTTGTGGCAGGAGCTGCGCGACGAGGACCTGGTGGTGCTGGGCTTTCCGTCGAACGACTTCCGCCAGGAAGATGATGACGAGGCCGTCACCGCCGAGGTCTGCTACGTCAATTACGGCGTGAGCTTCACGATGCTGGCCCCGAGCGCGGTGAGCAGCGGCGCCGTCAACCCGGTGTTCGCCGAGCTGGCCCGACAGGGCGCCACACCGCCACGGTGGAACTTCCACAAGTATGTCGTCGACCGCGATGGCCAACTGGTTGCCGAGTTCGGCTCGCGCACGACACCCGACGATGACGCGCTGCGAAAGGCCATTGCCGAAGCCATCGGTCCGGCGCAGGCCGCCGACGGCGAGTAATTGCCGCTAACCGGGCAGGCCCAGCACACCAGGATTGATCAGCCCCTCCGGGTCGAGCTGCTGCTTGATGCCACGCAGCAGCTCGGCAGTCTCCGGTTGCAGCATCGCCAGGTGGGGATAGGTCTTGCCCAGCTGGTTCGACGCAGCACCGTGCTGGGCGAACATCGCCACGAGCACGCCACGAATCTCGGCCACAAGCGCGCGCGTTTCCGGATCCGCGGCCGGCTCATCGAGTGTTGCCAGATGATCGGCGTCCGGGCTGGCGTGATGGATCGGCAACCATTCGTCACGCCAGTGCAGCACCGGCTCGACGCTGAAGGCGTGGTTGGATATCGCGATCAGCAGCTGCGTGGTCGTGATGGCGTGCGCTTCCATTCGCGCACGAAACGGCGCCAGCACCTGCTCGACGGCTTCTATCATGGCGAGTGCGTCGCTGTGTGCCACCTTGCAGTTCAGCGCCGCCCAACGCTCGCCCTTGGGTCCCAGCACACCATTCAAAGGCGGGAACGGCTGGGCGCGCACCGCACGCGGTACCGAATCGGCGATCACGCGGCCCCCTTCGGCCTGCGCCAGTGCACGGCATCGCTGCACATCATGACGAACGGCTGCGGTTGAGTTGGCGGCGCAGGTGACATGCAACGACCAGGCGCCTTCGGGCACCGCGCCGCGTCCGGCCAGCGCCATGCGCAGAGCGGCGACGCTGCCACGCAGCCAGCCCGACTCGGCTCGCGCCACCGACATCAGCATCGCCAGGCCCTGGCGGGTCGAGGTCGCCGACAGGTTCTTTGCCGTCGTCGCAGGATCGAATACGTATGCGTCTTCGCTGATGCCAGCACGCGCGATCGCGGCCAGCGCGCGCGCTGCCGCGTTCACTTCGGTGAATGCGAACGACGCATACCCGAACGCCGCCGGCGCCTCGATCATGCGGAATGTTGCCTGCACCTTGATACCCAGCGCGCCGGCATCGTGCAGGAACAGGCCGGTCAGATCCGGCCCGCAGGTACGGTAGTAAGCTTTGGAGGCATTGCGAAACCCCGCCTGGCCTGTGACCAGTCGGCGACCATCGGCGAGCACGACTTCCAGACCCAGCACCGAGTCGGCGGCCGTTCCGTAGCGGGCGGTGCCGTGAAACAGCGCACCGTTGGACAGCCCCCCGCCCACGGTCGCGCGGCGGCCCGAAAAGGTGCCGAAGAACGGCAGTCGCAGGCCCAGCGGCGTAAGCGCTTCGTGAATCTGCTGCCAGGTCACGCCGGCCTCTACCGTGATGGTCATGTCCTGCGGCGAAACATCGATGATCCGGTTCATCGCCGAGAGATCGACGACGACACTGTTCGCGCTGAGCGGTACATAGCCACCCGTGTACGACAGTCCACCCCCACGGGCGATCACCTGCACGCCCCCTGTGGTGAGCAACCGCACCGCATGCGCCAGGGCATCGGCATCCTGCGGGCGGATTACCGCGCTGCAGGTCGCACCCGCAGCGTAGACGTCGGCAGACACCGCCTCGCGCGCAGGCAGATCCGTCGATACTGCCCCGTCACCCAACACGCGCCGCAGCCGCTGGATCAACACCTGCTGATCGGTGACGAACGGTTCAGTCGTAACGCCTGCTCTGAGCTCTTCGGTCCCTGCACTCATGTCCTGCTCCGTGGTGCCATCCGTGTACCAGTCAACCGCCAG
>CAYLNP010000182.1:0-2998 GCA_964384925.1 uncultured Woeseiaceae bacterium | reverse complement strand
GAGCCCGCCATTTGGAATCAAGCCGCGCAGTACCAGCGAGGCCCAAAACAAGGAAGGGCCCCACAAAGGGGCCCTTCGATGAGATCGTCCGCGCAGCGCGCCATTACAGCGTGCGCCATGCGTAGACCAGCGGGCCGCTTACCAGCGACCGCCACCACCGCCGCCGCCACCGCTGCGTGCGGGACGCGCTTCGCGGGGCTTGGCCTGGTTGATCTTCATGCTCCGGCCGCCCAGTGCGGTACCGTTGAGACCCTGGATCGCAGCTTCAGCTTCGCTGTTGTCCGACATCTCGACAAACCCGAAGCCCTTGGACTGGCCCGAGAACTTGTCCGAGATGACATTGACGCTTTGCACGGAGCCGAACTGTGAGAATGCTTCGCGCAGGTCGTCTTCGGTCACACTGTAGGCCAGATTTCCAACATAGATATTCATGCTATTACTCGTAATGAAAGGTGGCTTGATCGTGAGAGCATCGGCAAGCAACCAAACCACAAACTGCTGCTCGATGAGATGCCGGTGACGGCAAATTCTTTGGTACTACGCTAGACGCGGGTTCCTGTATTGCGTGATCCCTGCCTGCGACGGGCACCGCCTGAACGACCTGCCGGGCGGTGATGCGCCTGCGCGCCGTGACGCGACTGTTCGCCGGGTCGCTTGGGCTTGCCGCCGCCGCCCCGCCGACCGTTTTCGATCGGCTCGGCGCGCACGCGGGGATCGGGGGCAAAGCCCGGCACGATCTCGCTGACCAGGTTCACACCCAGCAGCCGCTCGATGCCGCGCAGCAGGTCCTTTTCATCGACGCAGACCAGCGAGACGGCCTGGCCATTGCGCCCTGCCCGGCCGGTGCGACCGATACGGTGAACGTAGTCTTCCGGCACATGCGGCAGCTCGTAGTTGACCACGTGGGGCAACTGGTCGATGTCCAGACCGCGCGCGGCGATGTCCGTGGCAACAAGGATGCGCACCTTGCCGGCCTTGAAGTCGGCCAGCGCACGCGTACGCGCACCCTGGCTCTTGTTGCCGTGAATGGCCGCCGCAGTGAGGCCGTCCTGCTCGAGCTGTTCGGCCAGCCGGTTGGCACCGTGCTTGGTGCGGGTGAACACCAGCACCTGGCGCCAGTCCTGTTTGCCGATCAGCAGCGAAAGCAGTTCGCGCTTGCGTGACTTGTCGACCGGATGAACCTTCTGATCGATCAGTTCGGCCGGTGTGTTGCGTGGCGCGACATCGATGCTGGCGGGGTTGGACAGCAGGCCATCGGCGAGCTGGCGTATCTCGCTCGAGAAGGTGGCCGAGAACAGGAGATTCTGACGCTTCGCCGGCAGCAGTTTGAGCACCCGGCGAATATCGCGGATGAAGCCCATGTCGAGCATGCGATCGGCTTCGTCGAGCACCAGAAACTCAACGGCCGACAGATCGACGGTGCGCTGACTGGCATGGTCGAGAAGCCGCCCGGGGGTGGCCACGAGAATGTCGACCCCGCGACGAAGCGCGGCAATCTGGGGATTGATGCTCACCCCGCCGAAGACGACCAGCGACTTCAGCGAAAGGTGGCGCCCGTAGGTGACGATGCTCTCGTGCACCTGGGCTGCGAGTTCGCGCGTGGGTGTGAGGACCAGCGCACGCACTGGACGTCGGCCGTTGGACACCGCGCCGGTGGCAGGCCGCGTGGACAATGTCTGCAGCATCGGCAGCGTGAAGCCGGCGGTCTTGCCGGTGCCCGTCTGGGCCCCGGCCATGATGTCGCGGCCCTGAAGGATCAGCGGAATGGCCTGGGACTGGACGGGTGTGGGCACGCTGTAGCCCTGGCTTGCCACGGCACGCAGCAATTCGGCCGACAGGCCGAGGGTATCGAAAGACATTTTTGGGTGGAGCTCCTCAGGTGGCCTACCCGGAGCTTTCGCTCGGGGCCGGTCTAGGCTCTGGTGTGGATAAACACTTCGAGGCTGACCGAAAAATGGCGACCGCGAGAGAGGAGACGCTGACCGTACGGCGTCTACGTGGCCGACACACTAGCACAGGTCGGGGCGCCACGCACGCATTTTTCAGGCTGGGGCAAAGTCCACACCCGCCAGCAGTTCGGCCAGCGCGCCGGGGGTATCGGCATCACCCCCCAGCAGCGGCAGGCGCAGCTGCGGCAACCCCGCGAACGTCTGATCGATGCGCTCGAGCCATTCACGCTCATGGGCCTTGCGCTGCCGGAAGAAATCATCGGCGATCGCCTCGGGCAGCACGCGGTTGATCACAAGCCCGGTGGTGTGCAGGCCGTGGGCTGCGAGTTCATCGATGCCTCGACGGGTTTCGGCCACAGGCAGCGCCTCGGGTACCAGCACGAACACGATGCCTGTGCGGTGCCCATCCAGCAGCAGCGTGCGCGCCTGCTCAAGGCGCGCCCTGCGCCGCTGCAGCAGCTCGAATACCGGATCGGTGGGCACCTCGAGCGCGGCCAGCCAGCCGGCGCGTTCCTCGTGGCGGGCCAGGCGGCGCTGCAGCAGGCCATCTATCCATACGCCCATCAGCGCCGGCATCGTGAGCAGACGCAGGGTATGGCCGGTCGGCGCCGTATCGAACACCACCCGCTCGTAGGCCTTGCGCTCATCGAGCAGCACGGCGACCACGCGTTCCAGCAATGCGGACTCCGCCGCCCCGGGCGCCCTGCCTGCCAGATCGATCTGGCGCTCGGCTTCCGCGATCATCGGTGAGCTGACCAGCCTGCGCATGTTGTCTTTCACGGTGGCCAGGTAGCGCCGAGTCTCGGTATCGGGGTCGATCTCCAGTACATCGAGATTCGCCTCGACGGCGCGGGTTGCAGCACCCTGGCCGCCGAACAGATCGCCGAGGTTGTGGGCAGGGTCCGTGGAGACAAGCAGTGTGGCCTGGCCGCGCCGCGCCGAGGCCAGCGCTGCGAGTGCCGCACAGGTGGTCTTGCCGACCCCGCCCTTGCCGGCGAGAAACAACACCGGATGCGTCAGCAGCACCGGATGTGATCCAGCGGCGAGCG
>CAYLNP010000181.1:0-5539 GCA_964384925.1 uncultured Woeseiaceae bacterium | reverse complement strand
GAGAGTTCCTACGGAAAAGTGGACACCCACTGATTAGCACCATTGGCGCTCGAACTCCACTGGCGGCTTGTATCCTGATGCGGAATGTAGTCGCTCATGGTTGTAAAAGTCTACGTAGGTTCGAATGGCTACCCGTAACGACCGGTCGTCACTAAAGCTGCGTCGATGGTACATCTCTGATTTCATCGACTTGTTCCATGACTCCATGTGCGCGTTGTCTGTCATCCGGCGCGGCCGGTTCGCGCTTTGCCCAATCGCGTTCCTGGCGAGCAGCTCACGGTATGAACTGGCCAGATACTCGACCCCACGGGCGCTGTGAAAGATCGTCTCCTGTGCTGGCTTCCGCGTCTTCAACGCCCGTCTCATTGCTCGAGCCGTTAACGCAGCCGTCTTCTCGTGGCCATACGACCAGCCCAGGATGCGACGCGAGCATCGGTCCATCACCGTCGCCAGATATCGCCACGCTCCGCCCACCTTCAAGTAGGTCACGTCACCTACCCACAGCTGGTCGGGCCGGGTGATCTGAAGGTCGTGCACCTTGTTCTCGCAACTGGCAAAGAAACGGCCCAGTCCCGGAATGCTTCGGTACAGCTTGTGAGAACACGTCTGTATGCCGCTTTCCTGCATCAAGCGCTCCACCCGCCGTCTGCCAACCACCTCGCCACGGCGCCTCAGTGCCGCATGCACTCGTGGACTGCCGTACGTCGAGTCGCTTTTCTTGAACACCTCAGAAATCTGATCAAGTAACTCGACATCCTCGATAGCTCGCTGGCTTAGCGGTCGAGCTCGCCACGCGTAGTACCCGCTCGGACTCACCCCATGAAGGCGACAAATCATCCTCACCGGGTAGGCTTCTTTGTGTCGATCGATGAACTCGAAGATCTCGCCCTTCGTTCGGAAGTGAACTCGATGGCTTTTTTTAAAAGCTCGTGCTCGACCTTCAGGCGATCGTAGCCCTGCTTGACCTTGCGCAACTCCCTGAGTTCAGCCGAAGCCGCTTTGTCCACTTTCACACCCTTCATCACAATCTGTCCCTCCCGCGCCTGCTTGCGCCAACGAGACAACATGAACGGGTGAATGTAAAGCGAAGCGCCTACGTCCTGTACTTCGACACCTGGCAACTCGCTCAGTCGGACGGCCGTCGCCTTGAATTCATCGCTGTACTTGTACGTCGTCCTCGGTCCTGGTCTCGGCATCTCGACACTCCTGAATAGTTATTCCAGGGTGTCCACTAAGCCGTAGGAAGCATCCGGCAGGGTCGTGCAATCAGTTATGCGTACACGGCCATGCGACCGAGGTATATCCATAGCGCGGACCAATATGTGTCTTACGCATGACGTCGGCTGTGGTTTGCATTGGACTTTCCCGATCTCGACATAGATCGTCCCTTCTTAGAAAAGCAAAGTGCAACGGCAATGACCTGATGCACTGGTCATAAATCGTCAGGCGTCTCTGGGGGCGACAAGGAGCTCAACGTATGCGTGCCAGGATTTCGGGGTTTTCACTGCGTCCGATCGTTTTGGGAGTGTCTGTGGCGTTGGCCGGGGCAACGGTCACTGCCTCTGCACAGGAAGCTGCCACGCAGGAAGGCGCCGAGGGCCGGCAGCTGGAGATCGAGACGATCATCGTCACGGCGCGCCAGCGAGAGGAGAGCGTGCAGGACATCCCCATGGCTGTGACGGCGTTCAGCCGTGACGCCATCGCTCGCCGCGGCATCACCGAGTTGGACGACGTGGCGCGGTTTACCGCCGGGTTCGCGTTTGAGGACTTCGAGGGTGGCAACGCCAACCCGGTGATTCGCGGGCAGACCACGCTTCGCACTTTTGCCCGAGAGCAAACTGTGGCGACCTTCCTGGATGGGGTTTACATGCCACGTTCCTGGCTGGTGGATCTTGGATTGCAGAACCTGGAGCGTATCGAGGTTGTAAAGGGCCCGCAGAGCGCTCGTTACGGCCGCAACGCCTTCGCCGGTGCGATCAATCTGATCCCTGTCAAGGCGAGCCACGAGGTGGCATTCAACGCCGCTGCGACCGTGGGCAGCGACGAGCGTGCGGAGTTTCTGTTCGGCGGTACACTGCCGATCATTGAAGATGTGCTGGCCGTGCGGCTTAGTTACGAGAGCTCGGAGTTCGATGGGTCATGGAAGAACAATCACCCGAACGCTGCCGCCACCCTGAGCCTGGGCACCAAAGGCAACATCGGCGGTTGGGATAACGAGGCTTATTCCGTCGATATACTGTTGACGCCTACCGATCAGCTGACCCTCAACGCCAGCTACTATGGTTTCGAACGCAGCGAGGAAATTCGCGCGACTTCCCGCCTCAATACGGGGGACGGAACCGGCAACTGTGGTCCGCTGCAGGTAGGGGGTAATCCCAGCCTTTACTGCGGCGAGTATCCTGTTCCGGGCGACGTGGCCACCATGGACCCCCGCGGCTTCGGCCGACAGGCGAACGTCGATATTTTCCGCATCTCGGCGGACTATCAGATCAACGAGGCCATGTCCGTCGTCTACTCCTTCAGCAATATCCAGGCTTTCTCGGCGGCAGCCAGCCCTGCGGAATCCGATACCATCAACTGCGGCACCATTCTCGGGCCGCCTGCTTTCCCGGTCCTGTGTAACTGGCAGGGTGGTCCGACCGGTGATATCGACTATGATCAGCACGAGCTGCGCATCACCTTTGATAATGGCGGTCGCTGGACCGGCGCCGCGGGCGCTTTCTACATGGATGGCGTCGATGACCCTTTCACGGCCAGCATCAACCTGCCTCCGAATTCCTTGACCCCGATCAATGTCAGTCGCCAATCCACCTCGTTTCCCGATTTCAGCAACTTCATATTCAACAGTGAACTGACCACGACGAAAGCGAAGTCCGTTTTTGCTGAAGTGGGATACGCTTTCAGTGATGTGACTCGCCTGTCCGTCGAGGGGCGCTACACGTCCGAGAAGATCACCACGACCAACCAGCTTACAAACCCGGTGATACTCATCGGCGACGAGACCTTCAAGTTTTTCACGCCGCGCATCACCGTTGAGCACGACCTCACGCCGGATCTGATGCTCTATGGTGCCGCCGCCAGGGGCGCCAAGGCGGGCGGCTTCAATGCCAACGCCGTGTCGCCGTCACTGCGGGTGTTCGATCCCGAGTTCAACGATACCTACGAGTTGGGTCTGAAAAGCACGCTGCTTGGTGGTCGGGCCATCGTCAATACGGCGGTCTTCTATACCAACTGGGATGACATGCAGATCAACGTGCTCGACCCCCTTGGTACCGCTTTCACCGGGACACTCACTGCCAACCTCGGTGACGGCTCGATCTGGGGTGCTGAAGTGGAAGGCAGCGTGCTGTTGACGGAGAACCTGTCCTTCGATTTCGCGGCGTCCTACACGGATGCCACCTACGACAGCGGCACGGTGGATGAACGCTTTACCCGGGGCAACGCGTCGTTCCCACCGCCCTGCGATGGCACGGTCTGCCCGGTGGACGCCAGTATCGGCGGCAACACGATCGAGCGTTCTCCAAAGACGCAGCTGTCCGCCGGTGTGCAGTGGCAGAGTGCGCTTACAGCAGACATTGACTACTGGGTCCGCGCTGACATTGGTTACCAGTCGAGCCACTTCGCCGACTCCATCAATGCAGCCATCGCACCGTCGCGAACGATTACGAACGCATCGATTGGCCTTGAGATGGACAGATTCGCGCTGCGCTTCTGGGTCAGGAACCTGACGGACGAGAAGTACGTATCGAACTCGCTGCAGATCATCCAGGCGACCAGTAACAACATTCTTGGTACGTTCTTTGGAGAGCGTCGCACCACCGGTGTGACCCTGACCTACAACTACTGAGTGAGGATCGGGCAGCGCCGCAGCGTGCGCGTAAGCCAGCAAGTCTGCGTGGCTAGTTGTCCTGATTGGCTCGCGGCGGCACGAAGCGCATGCGCGCCATGACCTCTGCGACGTCGTCGGGTCGCTGGAACGACTCGGGCATGGACTCACCGGCGCTGCGCGGCCGTCCGATGGCGGCAAACCAGTCTTCCAGTCCGGGTGGCATGAACACCCAGTAGCCCTCGCCCTCGGCAATAAAGATGGGTTCGTGGTTCTGCAGATGGCCATGTTCGCGCACATGACAGCCCGGGGGCAGCACCTGCAGTCCCGCTCAGAAGCCGTCGTAGGGCGTGTTGCCCGGATGCAGGGCCACATTGACATAGCCACGCGAGGGCAGCGGCTGCCAGTAGGAATCAGCCGCGTCGGGCTGGATGACAATTCCCCAGGGATCGGTCACGGGATTGCTAATGACATCGCACCTTTCTTGGATCGATCACTGGGCCGGGAGAGTGTTTGATACTGCAGAAACTCCAGCACCAGTGCATTGTAATCGTCCGACCGGGTGACCGGGAAGAAGTGTCCGCCATGCGGCAGCAACGTCAGACGTGCACCGGGGACGCGCTCGGCCACCTCACGCTGCATGTCGGCGCAGGTGAGCTGATCATCCTCGGCGCCGATGACCAGGCTGGGTGTCTTGATATTGCCCAGCTCATTGCGCAGATCGTGCGACATCACTGCGGCCAGGCGGCTGAGCTCGATCTCCAGACCGGGGAAGTCTGCCATGCGGTCGCCGACATGGTCGGCAAGTGATGTGAAGTGCCGTCCCAGCGTCTGCGCCGGCATGGCCAGCAGGGAGCCCAGAAAGTAGTAGGCCTGTGGTCCCTGGGTGATCAGCACCTGCCGGCGCAGGCGAAAAGTCTCGATGAACAGCTCCGTGGGGCCTCCCCAGCAGGCCGACATCACCAGACTTGCCACCCGTGTGGGGTTTCGCAGCGCCAGGAACTGGCCGATCGACCCACCCGTGGAGTGACCGACGATGTGCGCCCGCTCGATCTCGAGGGCGTCCATCAGTGCCAGCACGTCATCGGCCATCTGTTCGGCTGAATAGATGATTGGCGAGCGGCTGCTGGCGCCGGTGCCCCGATGGTCGTGGGTGATGACGCGGAAATGCCTGGCCAGCGTGGGGACCTGGGCATTCCAGAACACCGCACGCCCGCCTAGGCCTGCCACCAGCAGCACGGGATCCCCGCTCCCGGCAATGCAGGTATGAATGTCCGCCTCTCCATGGCGTGAGCGGATCGGGACCAAACGTGTCTCTGAATTTGTCATGGGCGCGTACCGCAGAATCTGGTTATACCCAAGCCATACTGCAGGCTCCGCGCGGCAAGGGAAAATGCGTTGTGCGTCACTTGCTATGCAGGGGCGCTATACTCTACCCATGGAGCAGTGCGGCGCTGCTGGTGGAGGAGGTCTTTCCCAAGCGGCCGATTCGTCAGTGGGTGCTGAGCTTTCCCTACCCGTTGCGCTTCCTGTTCGCGCGCCGGCCCGAGGTGATGGGATGGGTGCTGGGCATCGTCTACCGCTGCATCGCCACGCACCTGACCAGGAAGGCCGGGCTCTCCCGTCGGACGGCCCAGACCGGCGCGGTCACCCTGGTGCAGCGCTTCGGCAGCGCGCTTAACCTCAACGTCCACTTCCACATGCTGTTTCTCG
>CAYLNP010000180.1:0-5545 GCA_964384925.1 uncultured Woeseiaceae bacterium | reverse complement strand
TTTTTTGGCATGCAGTTTCATCCCGAACGCTCAGGCGCGGTCGGTGAGCGGCTGCTTCGTAATTTCCTTGCACTCGAGTCACCATGCAACTGATCCCCGCAATCGACCTCAGCGAAGGTCGCTGTGTGCGCCTCTACAAGGGTCGCTTCGATGAGGTCACGCACTACGACGTGGCTCCTGCCGAGCTTGCACAGCAGTACAGCGATGCAGGCGCCGCCTGGCTGCATGTCGTCGACCTCGACGGGGCCCGCACCGGCACCAGCGCAAATACCCGCACGATCGCCGAGATCATTGCCGCAAGCAGTCTGCGTGTGCAGGTGGGCGGCGGCCTGCGCAGCCTGGATGCGGTGCAGGCACAATTCGACGCAGGCGCCTCGCGGGTGGTGATCGGCAGCCTGGCCGTGCGCGAACCTGAACAGGTGATCGAATGGATGGCCAGGCTGGGTCCGGAGCGCATCGTACTGGCGCTGGATATCCGCTACATCGATGGCGAGCCGATGATCATGACGCATGGCTGGACGCAGGCCTCGGCGATGAGCCTTTGGCAGGCACTGGATCGCTATCTCGAACATGGCCTGCAGCATCTGCTGTGCACGGACATCGACCTGGACGGCGCCATGCAGGGCCCGAATCTGGCGCTCTATCAGCAGTGCTGCGAACGTCACCCGGCACTGGCGGTACAGGCGTCCGGCGGCGTACGCCATGCACAGGACCTGCATGCCCTGGCGGCCACCGGTGCTGCGGGCGCGATCTCGGGTCGCGCCCTGCTGGAAGGAAAGCTGGTGTTCGCCGGCCTGGAGGCGTTCCTCCCGGCCAGTGCGTCAAGCGATCACCCATGAGCCGCGCCCTGCACCTGCCATGCTGACACGTCGAATCATTCCCTGCCTCGACGTGCGCGACGGTCGCGTCGTCAAGGGCGTGCAGTTTCGCAACCACGAGGACGTCGGTGGCATCCTCGAACTCGCTCGGCGTTATCGCGAGCGTGGTGCCGACGAGCTTGTGTTCTACGACATCACGGCCAGTCCCGAGGGTCGCAGGGTGGATCGCAGCTGGGTCAACCGCGTGGCCGAAGTACTGGATATTCCCTTCTGCGTCGCCGGCGGCATCCGCTCGGTAGACGATGCGGAGGAGGTACTCAATCTCGGCGCCGACAAGATCTCCGTCAACTCACCGGCGCTTGCCGACCCCGACCTCATCAACCGTCTTTCACGGCGCTTTGGCGCGCAGTGCGTGGTCATAGGCATCGACAGCATGGCCGGCCACGGCGACTGGCAGGTTTATCAGTACACCGGGGACCCCGATCGAACCCAGTCGGCACAACGCCGAACCCTCGACTGGGTCAGCGAGGTGCAGTCGCGCGGCGCCGGCGAGATCGTGCTCAACTGCATGAACTCAGACGGCGTGCGCCAGGGCTACGACATCGAGCAGCTCGCGCGCGTTCGCGAGGTCTGCCAGGTGCCCCTGATTGCCTCCGGGGGTGCGGGCAGCCCGGCGCATTTCCTGCAGGTCTTCGAACAGGCCCGGGTGGATGGCGCGCTGGCTGCCAGTGTGTTTCACAAGGGTGTCATCGACATCATCGAACTCAAGGACTGGCTGAGCGCCCGGGGCGTTCACGTCCGGGCGCTTGGAGGATCGTAGTATGGCTGCTTCGCACGCATTCCTCGCCGAACTCGAGGCCATCATCGACCAGCGGCTTCGCGACCGTCCCGACGGCAGCTACGTAACGCGGCTCGTCTCGCAGGGTGCATCCAAGATTGCTCAGAAAGTTGGCGAAGAAGGCGTGGAGCTCGCCCTTGCAGTGGCCACGGGCAACCGCCATGAGGCGCTGAGCGAGGCCGCGGATCTCGTCTTCCATACGATGCTCGCGCTGCGCACTCTGGATCTGAGTCTGGAGGATGTGTGTGCGGAGTTGGGCAACAGACACCCCAGAAGCTGAGCAGTATGGACCGCTAGATCGCGATCTCGCGTGCCGGGGCGCGCAGGTTGTAGTTCGAGCTCATGACGTAGCCATACGCCCCGGCATTGGCGATCAGCATCACGTCACCTTCCTCGCACACCGGCATCAGGCGATCGGTGCCCAGCTTGTCGCCGCTTTCGCAGTTCGGCCCGACGATGCTGACGATCTCCGTGGCAGCCTCGCCGAGCCGGCTCAGGTTGACGATCTCGTGATAGGCCCCGTAGAGCGCCGGACGGATCAGTGAGTTCATGCCCGTGGCGATGCCCACGTACTGCACATCGCCCTTGCCTTTGGTCTGCGTGACCTCGCTGACCAGCACACCTGCTGCCGCGACGAGATAACGGCCAGGCTCCAGCCAGAGCTGAAGCTGAGGATTGGCATTGCGCACACCGGCAAGCAGCGCATCGAGTGCCGCGAGATCCAAAGGACGCTCACCGGGCCGTTCAGGCACCCCCAGCCCACCGCCCAGATCCAGGAAGCGGATGTCTTCGAATTGCGTGGCAAGCTCGGTGAGTACCGATCCGGTGTCCTGCCAGTTCTCGGGGCTGAGAATGCCACTGCCCGTGTGGGCGTGCAGGCCGACGATGGTGCAGCCAGCCGCATCGACGAGGGATCTCAGCTCATCGAGCTCGAACACCGGAACGCCGAATTTCGAGTGAGCCCCCGCCGTGCGCACATGCTCGTGATGACCGCGGCCCTGGCCGGGGTCCACGCGTACGAACAGTTCGTGGCCGCGAAACAGCTCCGGCCATGCGCGCAGCGGGTGCAGATTGTCCAGCGTCACCCAGACGCCCTGCTCCAGCGCCTGCGCATACTCGATGCGTGGCGCGAAATTCGGCGTAAACAGAATGCGCCGCCGGTCGATCTCGGGAAACAGTTCGAGCACTCTGGCGATCTCGCCCGGTGAGACGCACTCGAAATTAAGGCCCTCGCGGTACAGGCAACGCAGTATCTCAACATTGGAATTCGACTTCATCGCGAAAAATACGGCGTCCACATGCGCCAGGGCAGTGAGGCCACGCGCGGCCTGTGCGACGCTGTCCAGATCGTAAACGTAGGCCGAAGACTCGCGCTTCGCGATGCTGACCAGCGCATCGCGCTTGCTCACCCACCACGGTTGCTGGACATTGACCTGTGGGGCATGGATGACCCCCTGCAGCTGTTCCCAGGTAGGGCCGAACACCGCGCCCTGGCCGTGCTTGCGCATCAGCAGATGATGAAGCTTCTGCACCAGACGGTGGGCCTGGTCCTCATCGATGACGAACGTCAGGTTAAGGTCGTTGGCCGCCTGCGTGAGCAGATGGATGCGGTGCTCTTCGAAGACCTCCAGCGCGGGCCCGAGCTCATGCAGAATCGCGCGAATGCTGCGACCGACCAGACTCACAGCCACGCAGTTCTCGATCACGCGAACGCGGCAGATGCGGCCAAGCTCCGTGACCAGCGCGTCGAGCACGGCCGGATCCAGCGCGTTGGCCTGACTGTCGATCGACACCGTGACGTTGGCCTCCGAGGTGGACACCAGATCGACCGACAGGCCGTGATCGGCGATGCATGCGAAGGCCCGCGCCAGAAAGCCGACTTCCTGCCACATGCCCAGGGTTTCCATGGAGATCAGCGTAATGCCGGTACGCGATGAGATCGCCTTGAGCTGGGCCGTCTCGTCACCGTGATCGCTGCACACCACCGTACCGCCCCAGTCCGGATTCTCGGTGCTGAAGATGTAGAGCGGTATCCCGCTGCGACGCACCGGCGGGATGCACCGTGGGTGCAGCACCTTGCTGCCCATCGAGGAAATCTCCTGCGCCTCGAAGTAATGCAGGCTTCGCAGCAGGCGGGCCGAAGGCACGGCGCGCGGATTGGCCGAAAACATGCCCGGCACATCGGTCCAGATCTCCAGTCGCTGGGCGCACAGGCGTGCGGCCAGATAGGCCCCGGAGGTGTCCGAGCCGCCGCGTCCGAGCAGCACGGTATCGCCGTCCCGGTTGCGCGCAATGAAGCCCTGCGTCAGCACCACGCCGGGCAGCGCTTCGACACGCGCCAGCAATTCCGGATCCTCGCCGAACGCGCAGTTCACCGACAGGAAGCGCGCCCGCTCGTGACTTTCGCTGTCCTCGAGTGCGAGCAGCAGCCCACGCGCGTCCGTCCAGGTCGTCTCGATGCCCTGGGCGTTGAGCCACAACGCACCCAGAGTGGTCGCAAGCAACTCGCCGGTGGCCATGACACGGGCATGGACGCGGGCACTGACTTCGCCGACGAGCTCGATCCCGGCGGCCAGCTGGCGCAGCTCCTGGAAGTACGGTGCGAGCGCCGTGTCGGCCTGCACGTTCAGGGCGCTGCCCAGCGCCTGGTGGCGACTGACGATCTCATCGATGATCGGGGCATGCTGGCCGCTGATCGCTGCGGCCAGCAGATCTTCGAGACGGTTTGATACGCTCGACAGCGCAGAGTGCACGACCAGCACACGGTGACCGGCGGCAATGCGCGCGCGAAGCAGTGTGGCGATGCGCTGCCAGTTCGCGGCATTCGACACGCTCGTGCCACCGAACTTGAGTACCACCCAGCGCGAATCGGGAAACGCGCTGAGCCTGGGATCGAACACCGGCGTGATGTCGGACTGCATTGTTGCGTCAGTCGTCCTGGTTGAGCCCGAGATCGGTGACCGCCCCGGTGGATGCGGAACTCACCAGGTGTGCGTATTTGGCGAGCATACCGCGCAGTGGTTCCCGCGAAGGCGGCTTCCAGTTACTGCGCCGGCGCGCGAGCACAGCGTCGTCGAGCGCCACATCGATAGTCATGGCTTCGGCGTCGATGGTGATCATGTCGCCATCCTCGAGCAGCCCGATGGGGCCACCGACCGCGGCTTCCGGCGTGACATGGCCGACCACGAAGCCGTGGCTGCCCCCGGAGAAGCGCCCGTCGGTGATCAACGCGACAGAGTCGCCAAGGCCCTTGCCCATGATCGCCCCGGTCGGACTGAGCATCTCGCGCATGCCAGGGCCGCCCTTCGGGCCCTCATAGCGGATCACCACCACGTCGCCGGGCTGCACGACATCGCCAAGAATGCCTTGCAATGCCGCCTCCTCGGAGGCGAACACACGCGCCGGACCCTTGAACGACAGGCCTTCCTTACCGGAGATCTTTGCCACCGCACCTTCAGGGGCCAGGTTACCGTAGAGAATCGCCAGGTGGCTGTTCTTCTTGATGGGGCGATCGAGCGGCCGGACGATGTCCTGGCCCTGCGGATAGGGCTGCACGTCCGCCAGGTTCTCAGCCATCGTGCCGCCGCTGACCGTCAGCACATCGCCATGCAACAGGCCGGCATCGAGCAGCGTCTTCATCAGCGGACGGATGCCGCCGATGTGAATCAGCTCGGACATCATGTAGCGTCCGCTGGGCCGCAGATCGGAGAGTACCGGCACACGGCGACCCAGACGCGTGAAATCATCCAGCGACAGGTCGATGCGCGCCTCATGGGCAATCGCCAGCAGGTGGAGCACGGCGTTGGTTGAGCCGCCCAGCGCGATGACCAGCGAGATGGCGTTTTCAAAGGCCTCGCGACAAAGGATGTCCGAAGGTTTGATGCCGCGC
>CAYLNP010000179.1:0-5560 GCA_964384925.1 uncultured Woeseiaceae bacterium | reverse complement strand
GACGTGTCTGCTCGATGCGAACCGGCAGGTAGTTGAGTTCCGTGGCCACCCACAGGCGCGTACTGCGGCTGGAGTTGCGCGACTGATGGTCGATTCGCAAGGTGTCGAGCTGCTGGTTCGCCGCCTCGATGCGCTCGACGTCGGCATAGGTGATGTCCATCTCTCGAATCTCGCCACGGTCGACGACCGCGTATTCCACCGGGCGCAGGCCGGCGGTCAGATCGCGCATCAGCCGGACCTGCATCGACAGCCTGTCGATCACGCCGCCGTCGAGCGGCAGGTCGACCGTGTGTTCGCGATCACTGCCGTAGACGCGCCCGTCGGCGTGCGCAAAGATCAGCGCGGCGTTGCGATCCGGGCCGCTGATGCCGTCGTCGCGGTGATACTCCATCGGCATGATGCCCTCGTCGGTGAAGCGCAGCACTGTGCGCTCGACGAGTTCGCCACGGCGGAACACGCGTGCGACGCCGCGAGTTGTAGCCACTGACGTCAGCACCCAGTCATCGCCCGTTCGATGCTCCAGCGACAGCACCAGGTTGCCGCTGAGTACGCCTGCGCTGACCCTGTAGGTGGCGCGAAACGGCGTCAGCGTGACGATCTCACCGTTGCGATTGTGGGTCGACTCCGCAGCAACCGGGGCATCGGCCTGCGATGGCACGCTGGCCCATAGGCCCGCGCAAGCGGCCAGAACGCTGATCAATCCGGCGTTGTACAGTCGGTGCATGACATTACCCCTGGCGCGATGAGTTCAAAGTGTGATGGAACAACGAACCTGATGCTACGACAGCCACGGGTCGCGCATGTTCAATACGACATGGGTCAGCGCATGGACAACACGTCCGTTTGGGCGGTGTTCAGGCCATGTTCAGCACCGGCTTGATCGCGCGGCCCTGGGCTGCGTCCTGCAGTGCAGTGGCAATGTCTGCGAATGCGTATCGGGTGATGAGCCGGTCCACAGGCAGCTGGCCGCTGCGATAGAGTTCGAACAGACGGGGCAGAAACACTGCAGGTACGCTGCCACCCTCCAGCACACCCACGAGCTTTCGGCCGAACAGCAGGTTCATCGGCGAGTAGTCGAACGGCTTGCCCATGTTGGGGACAGTGACAAGTGCGCAGGTGCCGCGCATGCGCAGCACGTCTACGGCACTGGTGAAGCTGCTGATCGTGCCGGCAGTTTCAATGCTGGCATGTGCACCGCCGCGAGTGAGTTCGCGCAGTCGCGCAACCAGATCGTCTTCTGCGAAGGGATCGATCGCCGCCGTCGCGCCCAGCTCCATGGCAAGCTCGCGGCGTTGCGGGTGTGGGTCGACTGCAATCAAGGGGCGGCAGCCGCTCAGTCGCGCCGCCATGACGGCGGCCAGGCCCACACTGCCGACGCCGAAGATCACGAGGCTGTCGCCGGTGCCTGGCCGGAGGATGTTCATGACCGTGCCGGCCCCGGTCTGGATGCCGCAGCCGAACGGCGCGGCGACCTCCAGCGGGATATCGTCGGGCACATGCACGGCGTTGCGGGTCGTGACCAGCGCATGACTTGCGAAGCACGATTGCTGGAAGAACGCCCCGTGCACACTGCCCTGGCCTTGGCGCATCGTCGTACTGCCATCGAGGCGCACGCCGCCGAACTGCAGCGTCATCATGTGATCGCAGTAGGCCGGTGCGCCCTCGTGGCAGGCACTGCAACCGCCGCAGGAACCGAATGTCAGGGCGACCCGATCGCCCGGCGCGAAGCCATGGGCTTCGGCGCCCGCCGCTTCGACGATGCCGGCGCCTTCATGGCCGAGCACCAGCGGCAGGGGCACGAACTGCGGGGCCGACAGGTCTGTGTGGCAGATGCCGGCAGCCACGATGCGCACCAGCAGTTCATCGGGGCGAGGTTCGTCCAGTGACAGGATTTCCAGGTGCGGTGGACTGGTCGTGTCGCGGGTGACGGCGGCGGTGATCTGCATCTGTGTCCTCATGTCAGGTGGGCGACGCCAATGGCGCCACGGTATTATCGCCTACAGCTTCAGGAGCAGGTCATGTACAACGACGTTTTTTCCCTGCAGGGGCGCACCGCGCTGGTGACCGGCGCTGGCAGCGGACTGGGTGCCCACTTCGCCCGTGTATTGGCCTCGGCCGGGGCCAGGCTCGTCCTGGCGGCACGCCGCGAGGACAAGCTTCGCGACACGGCTGCGGCAATCGCAGCAGACGGCGGGGAGGCGTACTGCTATCGCGTCGATGTCTCGGATTCGGCCTCCGTCACGGCGCTGTTCGACCAGTGTGCCGCACAGCCCGGGCTTCCCGACGTGATCGTCAACAACGCGGGCATCAGCCGGGAGTCGCTGCTGCACGAGATGGACGAGGCTGACTGGGACGCCGTGCTGGACATCAATCTGAAGGGCGTGCATCTGGTTGCCAGCGAGGCCGCAAGGCGTCTGTCGGAGGCCGGGCAGCCCGGCACGATCATCAACATCGCCTCGGTGCTTGGCATCGGTGCGGCGAAGGCCTTGGGCGCCTACATGGCCGCCAAGGCCGGCGTGATTCATCTGACGCGTGCGCAGGCGCTCGAATGGGCCAGATTCGGTATCCGCGTGAATGCCCTGGCACCGGGATATGTGCTCACGGATATCAATCGCGACTTCTTCGCGACCCCTGCGGCCGGTGCGATGGTCAAACGTATTCCGCAACGCCGGATCGGCGAGTATGCCGATTTCACGGGGCCGTTGTTGCTGCTGGCGTCGCAGGCCTCGGCGTACATGACGGGCACGACGCTGGTGGTGGATGGGGGGCACGTGCTCCAGCAGCTGTAGCGCTCTACGATTGGCTTGCCGGTCGAGCACGGGTGCTCACGGCATCTCGCGGTATTCCACCGAAATGACAGCCAGTTCAGAGGGGCCGGATGGCAATGCCACCGTGATCTCATCACCGATGCGCCGGCCCAGCAGCGCCTTGCCCAGAGGCGCGTCCATGCTGATGTAGCCGGGCTCATGATCGAATTCGTCCGGGCCGACGATGCGATAGCAGTGCTCCACGCCCTGGGCATCTTCAACAGTCACCCAGGCGCCGAAGAACACCCGGTCGGGGTCCGAGGGCACGGACTCCACCACACGTATCCCTTCCAGGCGCTTGCGCAGATGGCGAATACGCCGGTCGATTTCGCCGAGCTGCTTCTTGCGGTAGATGTATTCGGCGTTCTCCGAGCGATCGCCCTCGGCGGCGGCCGCAGACAGGGCGGCGGTGACTTCCGGACGAAGCTTCAGCCACAGGTGGTCGAGCTCCGCCTTCAGGCGCTGCCGTCCCGCCGGGGTGATGTATTTCGAACCGGGAATGCCCGGAGGTCGCCAGCGGCCCATGGTGTGAATGGTGCGCTTCTTCATGGTTGAGGAACACCCCACCGTGAATCGATTGTTGGTGTTTTCAGGAACTCGCGGTGGCAGCCCCCTCGATCCAGAGAAAATCGCCACTTATCCGGGTTACCATGGCTCACGCACAGTGCCGCGACAAAAAAATCCGGACGCGCGCTGTCTGCTGCTGAGTTCCCGTGAGGCGGCATGGGCATGAGCTTGTACGGGAAACACCGAGGGGATCACTAGCGCCGCCGTGAAGACAATCTCAATGCCGCGGCCAACGCGGGCGTCGGAAGATATCGATACCAGGCTTCGTGTCACCCTGTTCGGTACGTTTCGGGTATACCGACCAGACGGTGACGAGCTGGACATCACCGGGAAGCGCGCACGCGCGGTTCTGGCGATCCTGTGCCTCACCCCGGGGTGTTGCGATCGAACGTGGACGTCTGTGTGAGCTGCTGTGGCATGGCCGTTTCCAGGCCCAGGCTCGTGCCAGCCTGCGCCAGACGCTGCTTGCCCTCAAGAAGCAGCTGGCGCCGTTCCAGCCGGAGTTCTTCGAGGTCACCCGCGAGAGCGTTGCCGTCAACGCGGCGAGCGTGCGTTCCGATCTGACCGAGCTGGAAGCGGTGCTTGCGGGTGGGGCGTATTCAAGTGCGAGTGAACGCCTGCTCGAGATCGGCGGCAAGCCGCTGCTCGGTCGGATCGACTTTGGCGCGGTCTTCGAGTCGTGGCTGGCGACCCGCCGTGGGCAGGTCGAGCAACGACTCAAGCAGGCTGTCGACGCAGCGCTGGCGGATTTACATCATCAAGGGGCCTATCATGAATACGCCGGGCTGCTTGATGCCTGGCAGCTCCGCCTGCCCACGATTGCAGCGAGCGAGGCCGAGGCGCGAACCCGGATTGGTATCCTGCCCTTCCAGTCGATCGGCGCGGACGATGCGTCGGCGCCTATCGCCCAGGGGCTGTCCGACGAGCTGGTCACTACGCTGGGACAGGTGCCACAACTGCTGGTCGCCGGGCGTGGCTCGCTGCTCATCGGCCCCACGTCGACCTCATCGCTGCTGGAGCTTGCCCGTGCGCTGCGCGTCGCGTATCTCATCCAGGGCTCGATCCAGCGCCAGGGCGACGATATCCGGGTTTACGTGTCTCTGGTCGAAGGCGACACCGGTTTCGGGCGCTGGTCTCACAGCGCTCGGGGCACGACCGCCAATGTATTCGCCCTGCAGGACGAGATCGCAGAAGCGGTGAGTCGCGAACTCGGCAATGCCCTGGCGCTGCAGATCGACGTGCCGCGCCAGCGCCGTACGCTGCCAAACGCATCGGCCTACGACCTCTATCTGCAGGGCCGCGCCCTCACCATGCGCGCGATCGGCGACGGTGTGCTTGCCAGGGCGGTGGAACTGCTCGAGGCAGCGCTGACGATCGACCCGGCGTTCGCGCCCGGCTGGACCGCCCTTGCCGAAGCGCATGCCTATACGGCCGTCTACACACCGTGTCTCGACCGGCTCGAGCAATCCAGCCGCATGGCGGCATGCGCCCGGAAGGCCGTCGAACTTGAGCCCGGCCAGGGCCACGCCCGCGCCTTGCTGGGCATTCATCGCTGGACCGAGAACGATCCGACCGGGGCACTGGATCTGGCCCATGAAGCTTATCGCCTGGAGCCCGACAATCCTGATGTCGCGCTACGCCTGGGCTCGTTCCTGCTCTATATCGGCCGTACGCGCGAGGCATTGCCGTACATCGAGGCCGCGGTAGACCTCGACCCGGTCAACGGACGCAATTTCGCCATGCTGTGTGTCGCGCGCCTCAACCTGGGACATATAGATGAGGCCATCGTGGCCGGCCAGCGCATGGTGGATCTTGGTCTGCCGTCGATGTGGCTGGCGGTGGCCACCGCCGCCTCCGGCGATCACGAGCTGGCTGTCGAGCAGTACCGGCAGACGCGCTTGCTGATGAATACCGTGATCTTTCCGCCGGCAGGTACCAGGCCGCTCAGCGGGCCGGCGCTGAAGGCCTACTGGCAGGTCGCCGCCAAGGGCGTGTGCAGCGGTGGGGCGGTACACCGAGCCGTGTACTGCACCCTGCTCGACTACCTGCATGCCAGTCTGCCCGACCCCTGCGACACCAGTATCGTCGCACCCGCCATCTGGATGGGTTACAGCAAGCTGGTCTTCAAGACTCTCGGCACCCAGATCACCCCGGCCAACATGTACTGCCTGATGTCGCTGTGGGCC
>CAYLNP010000178.1:0-5565 GCA_964384925.1 uncultured Woeseiaceae bacterium | reverse complement strand
GTTCTACGAACTCAACGGTCAGCCGCGTACGGTCACCATCGACGACAACGCCGTGACGGCCACCGCGGTGGCCAATCGCAAGGCCGAGGAGGGCAACGAGGCGCATGTGGCCGCGCCGATGCCTGGCCTGGTGGTGTCGGTGTCGGTGAAAGCGGGTCAGAAAGTCGCGCGCGGAGATGCCCTGGTGTCCATCGAGGCGATGAAAATGGAAACCGTGCTGCGGGCTGAGCGGGATGCGTCCGTGAAGGCTGTGGTGGCGCCGGTGGGCACCCAGGTGGCGGCGCATGATCTGTTGGTGGAGTTCGACGGCTGAGCCGCCCTGGAACCGCGGGAATCTGGGGCTCGAGCGAAAAGAAAAAGGCGGCGGGCCATGACAGCCCGCCGCCTTGATTGAAGCTCTGCACTGAGCTTCAACCGGATTACGCCCTCTTACAGTTTGACGTTGAACCCAAAGCGAAGATACCGACCCAGGTTGCCGTAGACATTGTCCCAGCCGCTCGCGATAGCCGCAGGCTCGGGCTTCCGGTCGAACACATTGTTCATGTTCAGCTGAAAGCGGATATTTTCGTTGTAGTTGTAGCCAACAGCCGCACTGAACAGGAAGGCCCGGCCCAGGCTCATGATGTCCCGCGCATTGGGAGCGTCGTCATTGTCGATGACTGACGAGCTGATGTAACGCGTCTGCCACAAGACATCCCAGCTGTTTCTCGAATAGCTCAGATTGAGCTGGCCCGAGATTTTCGGCTGGTTAGGCTGGTTGTACCGGTCATCCTCGGATTCCTGTACCCGCGTGATGTCTTCGCGCGGCAGGTTCAGCAGCAACTTCGCCCCCAGAATTCCAGGGTTGTTTACGCGGCTGCTGATGAAGCCCCAGTCGGAGAGTTCCGTCTGGTAATCCAGGTCGACGGTGATGGTGCGAAGTCTGCGCTCGCCCGCGTTGACGAATCCGGACGTGAATGCATCGACGGCCGGCAGTTGACCATTCGGCAGACGGATGAACTGGTCGCAGAATGTGTTGGGGAACGAGTCCTGGTCATAGCACGACTGCATGATCTGCGTCAGAGTGAAGCTCTCGATGGCGTCTTCAAGATCGATGTCGATATAGTCAATCGCCATCGTCAGTCCATCCACCCAGCGCGGACGCAGCACCATACCGACCGTCCAGGCGTCCGCCGTCTCGTTTTCGAGGTTGACGTTGCCACCGGTACGTCCCTGCACGGAGGCATTGACGACGTTCGATGTGAAGGTGTCGGGATCGATACCGTCTGCGATACAGTTGGCGCGACGGGTAGCCGGATTCGGGCCATCCCCAACGAAACGCTGGTCACACGGGTCGCTTGCAAAAACGAAATTTCCCGACAGCGGCAGGAAGAGTTCGGTGATCGCTGGTGCACGCACGGAACGGGTGACGTTACCGCGCAGCTCGACGTCCTGAACCGGTGCGAAGCGTCCGCCGATCGTCCATGCATCGTCACGGCCGGCAAAGGAGTTACGAACCGAGCGGTATGCGCCCTCCACGGATGCGCTGAAAACCACTGGGACGTCCATATCCGGTGACACGATCGGTGCGAAGAATTCACCATAGAACTCGTCCGTACGGTAGGCGCCCGCCGTCGAACCGATGGCTACTGATCGCCCGAGGCCAAGCGAGGTGATGCCATCAGTGGCGAAGTCCGCCCCCTCACGCCGGAACTCGTATCCGAGGCCCACCGAGAAGTCGCCGGCAGGCATGCTGAACACCTCTGTCTGGGCATTCAGCGACCACACCTCCTGCGTGATGGTCGTTTTGGTTGTCGCATCAGCACTCACATAGTCAATTGCGGCCTGACTTGCTCGTCCGGAGCCGAAGATGTCCAGCGGCACGCAGTCACTGAATACGCCCTGGCCCAGGTTCGTGCCGAATGATCCGGATGGATCGGTGGGCCGACTCGACGGATCCGCCACGACGCGGCAGGCTGGGCCGTCTGCTGTATCGACGACGTCCAGCGCATAGAAGAACCGATCGTTGATCAGTTCCGTGGTACGGGTGTCTGACACCGACCTGCCGCGAATATAGGCCACATCCCATGTGACATTGCGATTCACGACATCGACATCACCGCGCAGGCCGGTAACGAACCGCCACAGGTTCAGCTGCTGGTCGCCGCGCCGGTCGCCCAGGTCGGTAGAAGCACGCTGGATCCAGAAGTTGTCCAGCCCGGCATCAACCAGCGTCTGGCGAGCCGCGGGGTTCAGCAGCGGGTGGTCTATTGAAAAGTTCAGTGCAAAGGATTCTTCGCCGAACAAGCCAGACTGGTACGCGGGCTGGTTCACGAGTTCGGTGGCCTTGGTGTTCGCGTAGTAGATCTCGCCGAAGAACTCCATTCCCGAGGTCAATTCATGGGTCATGAATGAATTGACGAGCACGCGATCGATCGGCGTGAACAGCGAGGTCAGGTCGGGCAGGAAAATCCCTTCGCCACCCACCGACCAGACGGCATTGCCGGTGGGGGTGCCGACATTATAGGGCACCAGGGATCCGTCGGGTCCGAACTGCAGGAAGCGTGGGCTGCCGTCGGTGTTGGTTCCGATAGCGCCGAGACCGAAATTCGGGATCAGCAGCGACCCCGGCGTCACCACGCCGCCGCGAGATACGATATTCGCGGTTGCATTGGAGACCAGCACGCGCGTGAACTCACTTTCCCCGGCAGGCTCGCGGAACTGGTAGCCCGCGTTGAGGTGGCTGCGCTCGTTCTCCAGAAGCCCAGCGCGATCGTTGTACTCGAAACTCACCACGAGGTTGCCGCGACCGTCGCTGATATTGGTGCCGTAAAGCAAGTTTGCACGCCGCTCCTCTGCGTCCCACTCGCCTACCGCATCGCTCCAGCTGCCGCCGATCTCGAAGCCCTCGTAATCGGTCCGAAGGATGATATTGACTGTACCTGCGATGGCGTCTGCGCCGTAAATTGGCGCTCCGCCCACGGCGATTGTCTCGACACGCTCGATGAGGCCGGCGGGAATCGTATTGAGGTCGACCTGCAGACCGGGATCACCATCCGAGAAAATCGTCGGTGCGTTGGAGGAAACAAACCGCCGACCGTTGACCAGCGTCAGCGTACGCTGCGAGCCCAGGCCGAAGTAATTCACAAAGCTCTGGCCGACGCTAAAAGCAGACTGATCACCCTCGGTGCTTGCATCCGGGGGCGCGAAACTTGGAATTTCATTCAGTGCATCTGCGATGTTCGTATAGCCGGCCTTGCCGATGAAATCTGCATCGATGACTGTGGCCGGCACCATGGTGTCGAAACCGGTACGGCGGATGCGCGATCCTGTTACGACGATTTCCTCAAGAGAGGCTACCCGCGTCTCCTGAGGGTCTGCATCGGCCTGTTGTGCAACGGCGGTAACGCCGCCGAATGCCGTAGCGACCGCACCAGCAGCGAGCGCGTGCCGGATTGCCAGCCTGAGATTGGTTGATTTCATGAGTTGTGTGCTCCCAATTTAAGTGGTGCTGATGATGCGCAACAATGTAAAGTACCATTAACGCCGCCAAATCGGCTTGATGGATGTGGCGTTTTTACGTCATACGTTCAGTCAGCGAATCTCGAGTATACGTATTCAACCCTGGTCCCGCATTAACTCTGTGCGACCAATTCAGCGCTGGCGCCGGTCGCGCGATGTTCAGCGAAGTGCGGCAGCAGGAAGATTTGCGGGATATCCTGATGATATGCCGATATTTATAGTGTTTGCCGCGTTGTGGCGCTATGTTGAACGACTGCGCAGAGTATTATGCGCAATTCTATTTCATCATCAGGGCTTTCTTCAGGCGAAAACGTTGCTTCTGCGCAACGTCAGTGTTTTCACCGCGCAGTCCGAGATGCCCACCGTGACATGCCAGGTCATTTCAAACCCGTCGGCAGGTTTCGCCGTCTCAGCGTGCGACTTTGGGAAAAGTGCGAGATCGGGGGGCGGGTGGCGCTGGCGTTCCGCTTTTTTCGTTCAGGGATGATTCAGGGGGCGGTCGTCACCGTGAGAGGTGGCGGAATCCAGGGGCCGGCCCCTGTGGTACTGTAACTTTGACTGGGGCGGCACATACGTGGAAGTAATCCCGATGTCACACACGATGCGTCACGGCGTTATCCTCTCGGCCATACTGGCCGGCTTGACGGTGCTCTGCCTGCCCGGCTACGCCACGCCCACCCAGCCGGCCGCGCTGGAGACCGCCTCAGGGGACAGTGGCGCTGAACTGCCCCACCAACGCATGCAGGCGCTGGACATACTGATCGGACAGTGGTCCCTGACCAGCACGGAGCGCACCCCGGAAGGCGAAGCACTGCAGGCACGCGGGACCCGCACCTGTCGCTGGGCCCTCAACGGCACCACGATCCGCTGCGATGACCGCTTCGATGTATTCGGCAGCGTCAACGGCACTGCCCGTGCGGTGAGCGTCGCAGACTCGCTTTTCTACCTGTCTTTCAACGACCGGACGGGCCTGTACGAATACACCTACTACTCGCCGGAGTTGCCCGAACTGCACACCGTGCCGGCCAGCTACGATGCCTCACTACGCACGCTGACGGGCTCGGCCTGGATCACGGATGAATTCGGCGAGCCGCGTCTGGCCATGAACGAAAGCCGGCTGCTGGACAGCGACCGGATCGAGGAGACAGTGTCGGTGCATGTTCCGGGCGAGGCAGAGCGCCTGGAGCTGCTGGAGATCAGCCTGGTGCGCCGCGCCGGTCGTCCGGCACCGATCATTCACTTCTAGCCTCGCCGGGGAACGCCCGCACGCGGGTCACGGTCGAATTTCCATGATCTGGCTCGTCGTCATCGCTGTGCTGCTCGCGCTGCTGTTCTGGCCTGCGTTCTGGGTCAAACGTGTGATGAGCCGGTACGCCTCCCCCGAAGACCGCTACCCGATCAGCGGCGCCCAGCTTGCCCGCCGCCTGCTCGACGGACTGGGCCTGACCTCGGTGCGCGTGGAGGTCACCGAGGCCGGCGATCACTACGACCCCGAGGCCAAGGCCGTGCGGCTGAGCCAGGTCAACTATCGCACGAAGAGCCTGACGGCAATCACCGTGGCGGCTCACGAAGTGGGGCATGCGCTGCAGGATCATCGCGGCTTCGTGCCCCTGCGGCTGCGCGGATCGCTGGTGCGCGTGGCCATGAGCGCGCAGAAGGCAGCACCCATGCTACTGCTGGCCGCACCGGTGCTGGTGCTGGCCACGCGTTCGCCATCGCTGGGCCTGGTCGCCGCGGTGGCCGCCTTCGGCTCGATGTTGCTGATGACCGCCGTGCATCTGGTGACGCTGCCCGCAGAACTCGATGCCAGCTTCGGGCGCGCCATGCCGCTGCTTCGCAGCGAAGGTGTATTGATGCCTGGCGACGAGCCGCACGCGCGCAAGCTCCTCACCGCGGCGGCACTGACCTACGTCTCGGCGGCACTGATGAGTCTGCTGAGCCTTGCCCGGTGGTTGCCGCTGCTGCGCCGTTAGGAGCGGGGGGCAGCAAGGGCTTCCGGCCAGCCGGGATCGAACCATGCATGCACGACCCGGTCGCCGGCCGCCAGGCCGAGCTCGGCGGCAA
>CAYLNP010000177.1:0-5618 GCA_964384925.1 uncultured Woeseiaceae bacterium | reverse complement strand
AGTCGCGCTGTTCCAGAACTCTCCGCGCAACGTCGGTGACGGCCAGCACCGGCGCGGTGATCCCGCGCTGCAGAAACACCGAGAATACACCCGCCACGCCGAGGCTCAGAAGCATCACGAGGCCGAGAATCAGCAGATGGTCTCGCAGACGACTGGTGAGGTCGTAGGACGAACGCACGTATACCGTACCGATACGCTCTCCGCTCGCCAGAATCGGGTGGAACAGCTCGAGGCTGCCATCGCGCATCCGGGCGCTGCCCTCGGGCCGCAGCCGCATGTCGTTCTGCGCTGAGAACACCGGCCAGCTCTGCTCGGCATCGCCGCGGGCGTAGCGCGCGAACACCTCGCCATCGGGTGTGTACACCGCCGCACCCAGAATGTCCCGCCGACCCGCCAGCAATGCGATGTTTTCCTGGGCCGCTGCCTGATCATTGAACTGCAGCGCAGGTGTCGTGACACGCGCCAGGATGTCGGCCTGCGTAGCGGCATCGCTTATGAGGAATTCGCTGTAGTTGTCGGCCTCATAGGCCAGAAGTGCGAGCGTCGACACCAGCAGTGCCGACAGGGTGGTGAGCAGCACGATGGCCATCACCTTGAAGCGCACGGATCGATTGATCGTCGCTGCTATTCGTCCGCCGCCCTTCATGCTCCTGCCAGTCGCGTCCCTATAGCAAGTTCATGGTATCAGATACTCCCCGCGCGCCGACGCGGTCGGGCTTGCAGCCTGTTTACGAACTCGCGACGATCGCCGAAGCCCGTTGCAATGACGGCAGCGACCGTGACGATGCGACGGACATTGTTGGGCAGTGGCTCTCCAGCGAAGCTGCAGCAAGCCGATTGCAATTGAAGCTCAGGGCCGCGCGGTCAGGTTTTCCGCAGCGCGACAAGGCCACGCTCTGAGGAACCGGCAAGCCCGTGAGCATGCGCCTCGGCAAGGACTTGCTCCGCGGAGGTCGTCCAGCAGGTGAACTCTGTGCTCTGGCGATCGATCTCGATGCCGTCGATGCGGGTTATGTAGGTCATTCGCCATTGCTGGCGATCGGTATCGATGCGTCGCGCACCTGCCCAGGCCTCATACTCGACTTGCCCCACACATGCGCTCGTCAGGCGTGTTTCCGCGACATCCTCGGCCACCGGGCACTGGATTTCGATCAGGGCGTATCCGTCATCCGACAGGCGCTCGGCGAACAGGGCCCAAAGAGCATTGCGTTCCTGCGGACTGAAATGAACCAGGGATGCACTGGCGATGGCAACCGAGATTATCGGCGGCAGAGGAGCGGTCAGCACAGACATCGGCAGTATGCTGACGCGCCGCCGCAGATCCGCATCAGCGCAAACCCGGGTCATGAGCGCCGGCCGCATCGCGGCGTCGGGCTCTATTGCGAAGATCTCTGTGTCCGGCAGTGCTCGCGCGATCGCCTGGGTGGTCAGACCGGTGCCGGCACCTATATCAACGATTGGATATCCACCCGTTTCTCGGCCCGCCAGGACGCCCGCCATCCGCGCATGGACCGCCTCATGGGCCTGAACGCTCACCGCATCGTAGAACTGCGCCGTGACGGCATACTGCGTCATCAAAAATTCGCTGTGAGCCCGAACCCGACGATCCTTCCGCGGGCCAGCGATGCCCCCTCGACCCCCGGGCCATACAGCACCGCGTTGATCTCCTGGCGCGCATCCAGCAGATTGCGTGCGAACAGATAGACCTGCGTCTGGCCAAAGCCCAGCCCCAGGCGCGCATCCCCATTGTGATAGCCGGGCATGTCGAAGTTGTTGGCGACATCCGCGGCGCGTTTACCCACATATTGGTGCGTCAGCGTGACCACCGGCGTAGCAGAGAAGCCACCGAGGGCCGTTCGCGCGCCTTCATAGCCCAGCGTCAGTGTCGAGCCGAACGCCGCAACGTTGGGGATGCGATTGCCGGGCGTGGCGCCCGACAGAACATCCGCATCGCGGATTTCGCCGTCGGTCCATTGCAGGCCTCCGGCGAGCGTCCACCCCCGGCCCAGGCTCACGTCGCCTTCGAGTTCGAGGCCGTAGCTGCGCGTGTCGAGGTTGACCGGGACAAAGCTGAACGTGACGAAATCCAGAACGAACAACTGTTCGTCGGTCACGTCGTTGTAGAAACCGGACAAATCGATGCGGCCGCGCCCACCAAGCACGCGGGCCTTGACGCCCGCCTCGTAAGTCCAGGACGTCGACTCGGCATAGGCCTCGCTTGCAACGCCGAAAGCGGCGTTGAGGGTGAAGCGGGGGAAGCCGCCGCTCTTGGCACCGCGTCCCGCGGTCGCATAGAGGTTGACGTCGTCGGAGGCTGCATAGCTGAGTGCCGCGCGGCCGGTCCAGAGGTTGAAATTCGCGCTGGATTGCTCGGAGAAGCTTGCGACGCTACCTGGGAAGCCAACGCCGGTGAAAGTCGCGTCGAGATCCTTTTCATCGCGGGTGTAGCGCAGGCCGAGCGTGCCCTGCACACGCGGACTCATGAGCGGCGCCGTGATCTCCCCGAACGCGGCGTAGGAATTGATGATCTGCTCGGCGTCGCGGTCGCCGTTGAGGATAGGCGAGAAGCTCGACCGATTACTGAGGTCAACGTCGAAATCGGAACGGAAATACACCGCGCCTGCAGTCCAGGCGAGCGCGTTGCCCGGCTTGCTTGCCACACGGAGCTCCTGATAGATGCGTCGCTCGCGCTCACGCCAGTCGGAGAAATCCAGCGGCGGCAGGAAGACGGATGATGGCAGACCACCGAAGAGCGGTCCGTAGATCAAGCCGTCGGTATCATCGGTGACCTGGTGATTATCAAAGCCGTTAAGGGCGGTGATCGTGATGAGATCCGCGCGCTCGAACGGAAACTCGCCTTTGAGGCTTGCGCCCCAGCCGGTGCGCCTTACCCGGTTCTCCGGATCGAGCTCGACGATATCCTCGGGCTGGCCGCGCAGAACATAGTAGAAAGGATCACTGAGTTGGCGATCGATATTTGCCCTGAGCGAGTAGCGCGCGCCATTGTCTCCATTGGGCGTAATCAGCAGGGCGCCATGCGCGGCATAGCTGTCGCGGTCGCCGAGTTTGCCGCCGCCAGGTGCTACGTTGCGGATGAATCCGTCCACGGTTGAGGCGCGAGCCGCGAACGTCCCTGCAACACGATCGGCGGACAACGGTCCCGCGAGGGAGACTTGCGCCAGGCCATAGCGGGTCTCCCCGCCCTCGATCCGCACACTGCCCTCGAAAGCATCACCGGGCTGGCGGGTAATGATGTTAAGCGCACCGCCCTGGCTGTTGCGGCCGAAGAGGGTGCCCTGAGGACCTCGCAGCACCTCGATGCGGGCGAGATCGAGATAAGCGAATTCCGAGGCGTAGACTGGCTGAGGCACACCGTCGATATAGGTGACGACTGAGCCATCATCCGGACTGATCGCCTGGCTGAGCGGGCCGATACCGCGAAGCTGAAAATAGGCGAAACGTCCGTCATCAAAGCTGGTGAGCGAAAGCCCAGGGACTTGCCGGAACAACGACTGCGTATCGTCGATGCGACGTGCAGCGAGCACGTCGCTGTCAAGCACCGTCAGTGCGAACGGCACGTCGCGGGCGGATTCCTCCCGCTGGCGAGCAGTCACGATGACTTCCTCCAGCACCGAAGAGTTCTCGGCAGCCGTCGGCTGGGCGACCGCGGACGCCGGCACCAACGCGGCAAAAGCACAGGACAGCGTGAACAGATTATTGCGGGTCATGGCCCCCCCTGCAGATGAGGTTCCAGACTACGATGGCTACCCGGCGGCGGCCCGAGGTGTGCGGGAGTTTCAGCTGCGGTGCGCGGGAGTATCTGCCATCGCGGCCCGGGTAATCGCGCTGGGCAACACGCCGAAATGCCGGCGAAACGCATCGGCGAAGCAGCGTGGACAGGCATAGCCGACGGCCTGGGCAGCAGCTGAGACCGAGAGACCAGCATGCAGCTGCGCGGCGGCGCGCTCCATCCGGCGCTGGCGGACATACCCGAAAATGGTGGTGCCGAAGCGCGCCTTGAAGTCGCGCTTGAGCTTGAAATCATTGATACCCACGATCCGCGCAAGCTCGAGGATCGACGGCGGCGCGTCCAGGTGGACGTCGAGACAGGCGCGGGCCTCTTGCAGCAGCCGGTCGTCAGCAAGCGCGCGTGGCGGATTGATCGGCCTCGCAGCAGCATCGATCTGCGAGGCCAGCAGGCCCAGCGCGCAGGATTCGAGAAAGAGCCTGCGCGCCGCACCCGTGTAAGGCGTCGTGAACATCGCGCTGATGAGCTGCGCGGTCGCAGGGTCAAGATGCGAGAGGCGTGCGGCAGAGACCCTGCTGCCGGCCGTCCCCGCCATCTCGTGAAGCAGACCACCGCGTTCGCAACCGTGCCGATCAAGCAGCTCACAGATCGCGCTGGGTGCGAATCGAAGTGACACTGTGTGGAACCCGTGCGACGCCAGGCTGAAGGTAGACATCGATCCGCGTGGTGCGGCGCCTGCCCAGGCCTCCAGTGGCTTGGTCTCGAACCTGGTGCCGTCCATGTCGAAGCTTGCACCGCCGCGCAGATGAAAGCCGATACCGAACATGTCGTCGGGCTCGAGATATTGAAACGCGCAGCTGCCGCCGTCTATGCGGCTGAGCACCAGATCAAAGCCGCTGCGCAGGGTCACCGTCTCCACGCAAGACTTGGACCAGCGCGCGCGCGGCTGCCAGCAGCTTGCCTCACTGGCGAGGCTCGGCCGGGAAAGGTTTCGAGGCATGCCGAGTGTTATATCATTCCATGCTTACGAGGTCGAGATCGAACTGTAAGCCAGCACTTTCCGAAGGCGCCTGCAAAAAAACGGCCTCGTCCCTGGGGAAGAGGCCGTGATGTTGTCGCAAGGTGCAGGCCGGTATTCCGCCGCACAGAGCCGGTCTACATCATGCCGGCCGCACCCCTAGGTCAGTCGGTCCCGCGGCTGAGCAGGTATTCCACCAGCGCTTCGCGACCGTCGGGATCATCGGCTTCCGTGACCCGGGGAAAGTAGAACGGGTGGGGACTGTCTGCACCGCGCGCCGGGTCAAGCAGCCAGTTCAGACTCTCGGCCGCTGTAGGTGACTCCACACCGGGTGCAACCACCGAGCCGTTATGCAGAAACTCATCCTTGTCGGCGAGTCCCAGCAGCAGGGGTTTGGCGAAACCACGCGGCTCTCCACGCAGGCTCGCATCAAGCACCACGAGCGTTAAGTCATACTCGGGATTCGGACCTGCCAGCGTGGTCTGCACGTCGCTGAGCCCCTCGGTCACGGCGGCGCGGCCAAACAGGACCAGGAGGTCATCCTCGTAGCGCGGATACATCGCCGTGATCGGGCGGATGCGATCGTTTTCCACGGGTGAGTTCGGATCCGCAGTATGGCAGCCGACACAGTTGGCGCCACCGGCATCCCGAGACGTCATGAAAATCATTTCTCCCTGGGCCACGAGATCGGGATCCAGGCCTTCAGGGGCTGCGGGTGCCGCCAGCTGATCGGTGTAGGCACCCAGGGCGAGCAGCATGTCTTCGTCGACGCGTCGGCCGGCCGGACCTTCGGGTGATCCGGGGGCGATCGCGTCATCGGCAACCTCGACGAATGGAATCACGTCCACGGCC
>CAYLNP010000176.1:0-5623 GCA_964384925.1 uncultured Woeseiaceae bacterium | reverse complement strand
TCAGCCCACGGCAGCGGTCAGGGCAGCGGCATCTGGTCGGTCATCATCGGTTCGAGTGGCGCGCACCTGCTCGAACTGCGTCACGACAACGGGGCGATACAGCAGCATGTCGTGAGCTTCGAGGACGGGCGCACCTATCTGGATGGCAGCCGCTACTTTCGAATCGGCGCGAACGATCCCAACGGCAACGGTCCGCAATGCTGACTGATGCGTTGCTAGCCGTTGGCGACGCGCGGCGAGTGCGCATCGGGCAGCTCGCTGCCCTTGGGCGAGCGCTTGCGCGGATCCAGCCCCATGGAACGTGCGATGATTTCCCGCATGATCTCGGAGGTGCCCGCGTAGATCCTTGAGATGCGCGCGTTGACGAACATGCGCGAGATCTCGTATTCGTCCATGTAGCCGGCGCCACCGTGCAGCTGCACGCACTCGTCCATGACGCGGCCCTCGAGCTCCGAGGTGAACAGCTTGGCACGTGCCGCCATCTCCGCGGTGAGTTTGCCCTCGTTGTGCTGCATGACGCACTGGTCGATGAACGCCTGCGCGACATCGATCTGGGTACGCATGTCAGCGAGCTTGAAACGGGTGTTCTGGAAATCGCCTACGCGCTGACCGAAGGCCTTGCGTTCCTTGACATAGTCCAGCGTGATCGCCAAGGCGTGTTCGCAATTGGCAAGGTAACCCACCGCACCGATCAGCCGCTCCTCGGCCAGGAACTGCATCAGGTAGTAAAACCCGCGAGTGGCATCACCGAGTACATTTGCCTTTGGCACGCGTACATTGTTGAAGAACAGCTCTGCCGTATCCTGGGACTTGAGCCCCATCTTCTTCAGGTTGCGCCCGCGTTCGAAGCCGTCGCTGTCCGACTCCACCAGAAACAGACCCAGGCCATGCGACTTTCCGGGCACGGTGCGGGCGGCCACGACGAATACGTCGCCGTTGATGCCATTGGAGATGTAGGTCTTCGAGCCGTTCAGCAGCCAGTGATCCTCATGTTCCTCGGCGCGTGTGCGCACACCGGCGACATCACTGCCGGCCCCGGGCTCGGTCATGGCGATACCAAGGATCTTGCGACCGGCGATCATGTCGGGCAGAAAGCGCTGCTTCTGCTCCTCGTTGCCCAGTTCGCCTAGGTACGGACCGACCAGCCGGCTGTGCAGCGTTGCGAAGAAGCCCGGATCCCCGTGACGCGCCATCTCCTCCATGAAGACCTGCTCGTAGCGGAAGTCGCGGATACCCTGACCGCCGTACTTTTCATCGGCCCAGATCATCAGCAGGCCCTGCTCGCCGGCCTTCTCGAACGCCCAACGGTCAACTACACCCTGCTCGTACCACTTTTCCCGGTGCGGCAGAATTTCCGCCTTGAGGAAGCTGCGAACGGAGTCACGGAACATCTCGTGTTCCATATCGAATATCTGGCGGCTCATATCGTGTCTCTCCCTTGCCTTCAGCGGCCGGTGAACGTTGCCTTGCGCTTTTCCAGGAATGCAGTGACACCCTCACGGCAGTCTTCGCTGTCGATACACTGGGCCTGCAGCTCGGCCTCATGATCGATCACCTCGGCAAAACTCATCTGTGCCGCGCGGCGCATCGCACGCTTGGTCAGCGCCAGCGCAATCGGTGCCCGGCTGGCGAGTGAGCGGGCCCAGCTGTGGGCCTCGTGGAGCAATTGGTCGTCGGCGACGACGCGATTCACCAGGCCAAGTTCGAGGCAGCGCGCGGAGGGCAGACGCTCATTCTCGACGGCGATCTGGAAGGCACGCCGGTAGCCGATATCACGTGGCAGCATCCAGTTGGCACCACCGTCGGGGATGAGTCCGATATTGGAGAAAGGCAGCAGCAGAAATGCACTCTGCGCCATCACCACCAGATCAGCGGCCAGCGCAAAGCTCAGACCGATGCCCGAAGCCGAGCCGTGCACGGCACTGATCACCGGCTTGTCCATCTGGGTGATGGCCAGCAGACCGGGCTTGTACTCCTCACGCAGCTGATGACGCACCGCCGCGCCGTCGGGGAAGCCCGCCTTGAGATCGGCACCTGCGCTGAACACCCGGCCGTTGCCTGCAAGAATGACCACGCGGACATCGGCATCGTCTGCGGCTGCCTTCAGCGCATCGGCAAGTTCACCTCGCATGGTCTGATTGAATGCGTTCATCGCCTCGGGGCGATTGAGCGTCACCTTGGCCACGCCGTCGTCCAGTGCGTAATCCACCGTCTGGTAGCCGACCGAAGTCATCGCCCGGCTACTTCGCGCTGCCAGGAAAAAAAGGCTCGCCGCGTTTGGCGCGGTCCTTCAGCCACTTCGAGGGTCTGAAGCGCTTGCCGTGTCGGCGGCTGAGGCGCTCACACTCCTTGACGAATCTGCGGATGCCGATTGTGTCGATGTATGACAGCGTACCACCCGTGTATGGCGGGAAGCCCCAACCGAAGATTGAACCGATGTCGCCGTCCTCGGCGCGGGTGATGACACCTTCCTCCAGACACCGCGCGGTTTCCAGCGCCTGGATGTAGAGCAGGCGTTGTGTCACCTCGGCGGCATCGGGCTGCTCGTCGGCGGGTGGATAGACCTCTGCGAGACCCGGCCACAGGTGCTTGGGCGCATCGGCCGGGTAGTCATAGAACCCCTTGCCGAAGCGCTTGCCTTTACGGTCGAGTTCCTCGACGAACCTGCGGATGACCGGTTCACCTACACTGGCCGCATACTTCTCGCCCATGTCCTGACGGGTCTGCGTGGCCACCTTCCACGCAAGGTCCAGCGTGACCTCGTCGGTCACGGCCAGCGGCCCCACGGCCATGCCGGCGAACTTCGCGGCATTCTCGATCAGCGCCGGATTCACACCCTCGGCGAGCATCGCGATGCCTTCGTTGGTGTAGGTGCCGAAGACGCGGCTGGTGTAGAAGCCACGGCTGTCGTTGACCACGATCGGCGTCTTGCGGATGGCGGCGACATAATCGAGCGCCTGGGCAATGGTTTCCTCGCTGGTCTTCTCACCGACGATGACTTCGACCAACGGCATCTTGTCGACCGGCGAGAAGAAATGCAGCCCGATGAAGCGCCCGGGACGACGGCTGGCCTGCGCCAGCCCGGTGATCGGCAAGGTCGAGGTGTTGGAGGCGAAGATCGCCTGCTCACTCAGCAGCGCTTCCGCTTTCGCCGTGACATCGGCCTTGATCTCGCGATTCTCGAACACCGCCTCGATGACGAGGTCACAGCCCTCAAGGTCATCGTAGCTGACGGTGGGGTGAATGCGCCCGAGGATGTCGGCGGCTTTGGACTGCGCCGTTTTGCCACGCTCGACGGCCTTGCTCAGCAACCCTTCCGAGTAGGCCTTGCCCTTCTCGGCGGCGGCCTGATCTGTGTCCAGCAGCACCACCTGCTGACCGGCCATGGCCGACACGTAGGCGATACCTGCGCCCATCATGCCGGCACCCAGAATACCGAGCTTGCGGACTTCAAGGCGCGGCACGTCGGCCGCGCGATACGCAAGCTTGTCGGCTTTCTGTTTGTTGACGAACAGCGTACGCACCATGTTGTGCGACACGGGGTCGCGCAGCAGCCTGGTGAAGTATCGCGCCTCGATCTTGAGCGCGGTGTCCATCGGCACGATCGTGCCTTCGAACACGCTCGCCATGATGGAGATCGGTGCCGGATAGTTGTGGCGGGCCTCCTTGGCCAGCATCGCCGTGCCGACCATGAAGGTCTGCACGGCCTTCGGGTGCATCGCGCCCGCGCCGCCGGGCACCTTGAAGCCCTTCTTGTCCCAGGGCTGCTCGGCATCCGGCGAATCGCTCAGCCATGCCCGCGCCGCCGAAACTTCCTCACCGGCAGGCACCAGCTTGTGCACGATGCCGAGCTCCGCCGCCTTGGACGGGGGCACATGCTTGCCCTGCAGCATCAACGGCAGCGAGGCCTCCAGGCCGATCAGGCGCGGCAGCCGCTGGGTGCCGCCGGCGCCGGGCAGCAGGCCGACCTGCACCTCCGGCAGTCCGAGCACCGCTTTGGCGTTATCGGCGGCGACCCGGTAATGACAGGCCAGCGCGATCTCCAGCCCACCGCCCAGCGCCGTGCCATTGATGGCGGCCGCAAAGGGTTTGCCACAGGTCTCCATGCGCCGCAGGATCAGCGAGAAGCTGCGCGCCTTTTCGAAGGCCTCAGTGACATCTTCCCTGACCGCCCCGAACAACTCGTCGAGTCCCTTGAGGTCGGCGCCGGCAACGAAACTGTCCTTGCCCGAGGTGATGATCGCGCCCTTGACGGCGTCATCGCTGGCGATCTTTTCGATGGCCTGCGACAACTCGTCGACGAACTGCGGGGTCAGCACGTTCATGGAGCGGTCTTTGAGGTCGATCGTCAGTGTGACGATGCCGTCGGCGTCTTGCTGGTAGTCGATGCTTGCAAACATGTGTGGGGTATCCGTAGTGCTGGTGGCGCGTCAGATGCGCTCGATGATGGTCGCGGTGCCCATGCCGGCGCCTACGCAGAGGTTGACCAGCGCCGTGGTGCGGTCGCGTCGTTCGAGTTCGTCGAGTACTGTGCCCAGCACCATGGCGCCGGTCGCGCCCAGCGGATGGCCAATCGCAATCGCACCACCGTTGACGTTGATCTCGTCATGCGAGATGTCGAGTTGCTGCATGTAGCGCAGAACCACGGAGGCGAACGCTTCATTGAGTTCGAACAGGTCGATGTCCTTTTTCGACATGCGGCAGCGCTTGAGCACTTTCTGCGCCGAGGGGGCCGGTCCGGTCAGCATGATCGTGGGCTCCGAGCCGATCGAGGCAAAACCGACGATGCGCGCGCGCGGCTTGATGCCGAGCTTGCGGCCGATCTTTCTGGTGCCCACGAGCACGCCCGCCGCACCATCAACGATCCCGCTGGAGTTGCCGCCGGTATGCACGTGGTTGATGCGTTCGACTTCCGGGTAGCGCTGCAGCGCGACCGAATCGAAGCCGATCTCGCCAGGCATGACAAACGCCGGTTTCAGGGTGGCCAGGTCATCCATGCTGGTGCCCGGGCGCATGTGCTCGTCGTGGTCCAGCACCGTCATCCCCAGCGCGTCTTTCACCGGCACCACGGAATGATTGAACCAGCCTTTCTTCCAGGCATGAGCGGCCCGGCGCTGGCTCTCCACTGCATAGGCATCGACGTCCTCGCGCGAGAAGCCGTACTTGGTGGCGATGAGATCGGCGCCAATGCCCTGCGGGGCGAAATAGGTGTGATAGGCGACCCAGGGATCGGTGCCCCAGGCACCACCATCGGACCCCATGGGCACCCTCGACATGCATTCCACGCCGCCGCCGATCACCAGGTCGGCCATGCCGGACATCACCTGCGCGGCAGCGGTGTTGACCGCTTCGAGGCCGGATGCGCAGAAGCGGTTGAGCTGCTTGCCCGGCACGTTCTGCGCGTAGCCCGCGTTGATTGCGGCCACGCGCGCGATGTTCGCGCCCTGCTCACCGACCGGGGTGACGCAGCCCAGTACGACATCATCGAGCAGACGCGTGTCCAGTTCGTTGCGATCGCGCAGTGCCTGGAGCACCTGTGTGGTCAACTCGATCGGTGTGACTTCGTGAAGCGCACCGTTGGCGCGGCCCTTGCCGCGCGGCGAGCGCACGTGATCGTAGATAT
>CAYLNP010000175.1:0-5625 GCA_964384925.1 uncultured Woeseiaceae bacterium | reverse complement strand
CCCATGGTCATCGGCACTTCGTTGCCCGCCTCGTCGAGCACCACGGCCCCCATGGACTCGCTGTACTTGCGGCCCAGCTGGAAGATGTGCCCGACCTCGATGCCGCGGTCGATGCGCAGCGCTCCGCCACCGCGCGGGCTCCGATCACCGTCGATCACATTGCGCAGATCGGCGACTTCAGGTTCGGGCAGGTCACGACCCCAGTTGCAGCCCGACAGGTGCGTATCCACGCGATTGGCACCGCAGATGAAGTCGCTCAGCGCTGCCGCCGCACGGTCGGCGATGACCGGCACGGTGAGTCCTGCAGGCCCGATGAAGCCGGGTTCGCAGCCGGTATGCCGCCGTACGGTGTCCGCATCACACATGCGCAGCGGGTCGGCGACCTGCGGCAGTCTTGCCGCCTTGACGGCATTGAGTTCATGGTCGCCGCGGATCACCAGTGCGACCGCGCCGCCGTCCGTGCCGTCGACCAACAATGTCTTCACGCAGGCCGATGCAGGGACGCCCAGCAGGGCGGAGATTTCGGCGATCGTGCGCGCGCCAGGCGTGTCGACCTCCCGCAGAGCCTCTTCGGCCGGCCCACGCGGCTGGGCCGGCGCCAACGCTTCAGCGGTCTCGACGTTCGCCGCATAGCCGTCGTCCTCGCACCACGCAATGGCATCCTCGCCGGCGGCGGCCAGCACATGGAATTCCTCTGAACGACTGCCGCCGATCTCGCCGCTGTCGGCTTCGACGGCACGGAACTGTAGTCCGAGCCGCGAGAAAATGCGGGTATAGGCCTCGCGCATCTGCGCGTAGCCTTCTTCGAGCGACGCCTGGTCGACATGAAAGGAATAGGCATCCTTCATGATGAACTCGCGCGCGCGCATCACGCCGAAGCGCGGCCGAATCTCGTCGCGGAACTTGGTCTGGATCTGGTAGAAATTCACCGGCAACTGGCGATAACTGCGGATCTCGCGACGCGCAAGGTCGGTGATGACCTCCTCGTGGGTAGGGCCGAAGCAGAACTCCCGGGCGTGCCTGTCCAGGATGCGCAGGAGCAACGGACCGTAGCGGTCCCAACGATCGGATTCGCGCCACAGTTCGGCCGGTTGTACGGCCGGCATCAGCAGCTCGTGTGCGCCCGCGCGATTCATCTCCTCGCGTACCACCTGTTCGACCCGGCGCAGCACGCGCAGTCCCAGCGGCATCCAGCTGTAGATGCCCGACGTGAGGCGCCGGATCAGGCCGGCGCGCAGCATCAGCTGATGGCTGACGATCTCGGCTTCGGACGGCACTTCCTTGAGCGTATGGACGGGAAAACGGGACAGGCGCATCTGATACTCCGGGCGAGCGGATCGGCACGTGATTCTAGCGTGGAATGGGAGGCAAGGTTGCGATGCATGGCGCGCTGCACTAGCGTACCCGCCTGGAGCCTGGCGCCGCCAGAAGCGCCGTAGTTCGAGGAGCACCAGAGCGTTGATCAGGAGACACAGGGCGTTGTGGGTGGCCAGCGATGGCTGGCCCTTTCTGATCGTGGTGCTGGTCGCGCTGACTGTGGCCGTGGTGGTGTCATGGTGGTGGCTTGCAGCCGCCCTGCTGATGCCGCTGATCTTGCTGGTGCTGCTGTTCCGGGATCCACCGAGATCGGTGCCTGCGAACCCGCACGCCGTGCTCAGTCCGGTGGACGGTCGGGTGGTCGCCGTGGAGCGGGTCGATGAGGGCATCATGGCGCGCCCGGCGTTGCGTGTCGCGCTGCGCGTCAACAATCTGGGTGCCTACGCGGCCCGCAGTCCGATCGAGGGCAAGGTCATGGAACTGACGGACAAGCGTCGCTCGGCGACCGGCGAGGCGCGGCGTGCGCGTGGGCTGTGGGTGCGCGGCGATGGCGGTGACGACGTGGTGCTGCTGATTCATGGCTTTCCCCTGCTCGGTCATGCCCGCGCCTTCATCGGTTACGGCGAGCGCATCGGTCAGGGGCAGCCTGCGGCGTGGCTGCGTATCGCGCGTGAGGCGGAAGTTTTTCTGCCAGCCGATGCACGGGCATGCGTGGCTCCTGGTGACCGCGTCCGGGCCGGTGACAGCGTGCTTGCGGAGTTCGCGCATGACGGCCCTCCAGGTGATTGAGGGGCGGTGTGTAATTGCTTTCCGCCGATGATTCACTCACGATGAAAGCATGATTTCCGATTGCCGAATTCGATGAACGAGTCCGATCCAGACAAGGCGTCGATCGCGCCGCCGAGGCCGCGGCGCAAGGGCATCTATCTGTTACCCAATCTGGTCACGACTGCGGCCCTGTTTTCAGGCTTCTATGCGATCGTCGCCGCCATCGATGGCAATTTTGTCGCATCAGCGATCGCCATCTACGTCTCCATCATTCTCGATGGACTGGATGGTCGCGTCGCGCGCATGACCAGTACCGAAACCGATTTCGGCAAGGAGTACGACAGCCTGTCCGACATGGTGGCCTTCGGTGTAGCACCCGCGGTGGTGGTCTATCAGTGGGGTGTGGCAAGGCTGGCCGAGTACGGTGCGGCGTGGGGAACCCTGGGTTGGCTTGCAGCGTTTCTGTACGTGGTCGCAGCAGCGATGCGCCTTGCACGTTTCAATACACGCGTTGCAAGTGCCGACAAACGCTTTTTCGATGGCCTGCCAAGTCCGTCGGCCGCCGCGCTGGTGGGTGGGCTGGTCTGGCTGGGGACCGTGCAGGGAATCGACGGCCTGCCCGCACTGGTGACCGGCTTCGTGATCACGGTGCTCGCGGCAGTGTGCATGGTCAGCGCCTTTCACTATTACAGCTTCAAGGATGTCAATCTTGGTGGTCGCGTACGATTCACGCATCTGCTGGTGATTCCGGCATTTTTCATGCTGGTATCGCTGAATCCTCCTGTCGTGCTGTTTCTGGGCTTTCTGCTGTACGCATGTTCGGGGCCCGCGCTGTGGGCGTGGCGCTGGAATCGGCGGCGACGCAGCAGCCTGGATACGGGGAGAGGCCCAGACCACCGATGAGCGTCCCGGCGCGGCCCGATCCACGGCAGCGCGAGGCCTGGCTCGAGGCCATGGGCCTGGTGCAGTGGCAGTCACGCACGGCGGCGGAGCCGGCCCCGGCCCCGGTACAAGCGCTCGCATCAGTACCAGCTCCCGCCGCGACGCCAGCACCCACCGCAACACCAGCAACTGCCGCGACATCAGTAACTGCCGCGTCAGACGTGTCGACCATGGACTGGCAGGCGCTGCGCGCCTGCGTGGCCGACTGCCGCCGCTGCGAACTGCACCAGAGTCGTACGCAGACGGTGTTCGGTGTCGGCAATCTCCAGGCCGACTGGCTGGTGATCGGTGAGGCCCCCGGCGCCGAGGAGGACCGACGCGGCGAACCCTTCGTCGGTCGTGCCGGCCAGTTGCTCGATGCAATGCTGGCGGCGGTCGGTCTTTCACGCGAACGCGTGTTCATTGCCAACGTGCTGAAGTGTCGCCCGCCCAACAATCGCGACCCGCGAACCGAGGAGGCCAGCGCGTGCCGGCCCTACCTGTCGCGCCAGATCGAATTGCTGGCGCCGAAGCTGATACTCGCGGTGGGCCGAATCGCCGCCCAGCAGCTGCTCGAAGTGAGCACGCCGATCGGCAAGCTTCGCGGTCGCGTGCACGAAGTCCCGAGCCTCGGCGCGCCAGTGATCGTGACCTACCATCCGGCCTATCTGCTGCGCAGTCCGGCCGACAAGGCGAAGACCTGGGACGATCTGCTGCTGGCTTGCCGGGTCAGCGGGGGAGGGCGTGCGTGAGCGCCGCGCGCGAGGCACTGGGCGCTCGTCTGCGCGTCATGCAGGCCGCCGATCTGCCGCACATCGGCGAGATCGAGCAGCGCGCCTACCAGTATCCCTGGTCGCCGGGTATCTTCCGCGACTGTCTGCTCGCCGGTTACTGCTGTCTGGTGATCGAGGACGATGAACACATTGCCGCCTACGCGATCATGTCGATTGCGGCGGCCGAGGCGCATGTGCTCAATGTGTGCGTCGCGCCCGAGCGGCAGTCCCGCGGCCTGGGCAGGCAGATGATGCTCGCCCTGCTGGAGCGCGCCGCACAGGCCGGCGCCGAGCGTGTGCTGCTCGAGGTGAGGCCCTCGAACGACATCGCGCGCACACTGTATTCCAGCCTGGGCTTTGTGGAGATCGGCCTGCGGCCGCGCTACTACCAGGCGCATGGCGGGCGCGAGGATGCCGTCGTGCTGTGCCTGGAGGCTGCCGCGCTGCCACGTCACCCGCAGCCCTGAAGCAGCGCGCACTGCGCCTGTCTGGGCTGCCTCGGGTAGAATGGCGAGCTGTCGCCTGCTTTCTGGACCTCCCGCTTGAATCTGCCCGTCGATCACCAGCTCCGACGCACGTTTGCGATCATCTCGCACCCGGACGCCGGGAAAACCACGCTGACCGAAAAGCTGCTGCTGTTCGGCGGCGCCATTCAGCTTGCGGGCACCGTGAAGGGTCGCAAGGCGACACGCCATGCCACCTCGGACTGGATGAAGCTCGAGCAGGAGCGCGGCATCTCCGTGAGTTCCTCGGTCATGCAGTTTCCGTTCGAGGGACGTGTCGTCAACCTGCTCGACACGCCGGGTCACGAGGATTTCTCGGAAGACACCTACCGCACGCTGACCGCGGTGGATTCTGCACTGATGGTCATCGACTGCGCCAAAGGCGTGGAAGAGCGCACCATCAAGCTGATGGAAGTGTGCCGCATGCGTAACACACCGATCATCACGTTCATCAACAAGCTCGACCGGGAAGGCCGCGAGCCCATGGCGCTGCTAGACGAGGTGGAGTCCGTACTGCAGATCGCCTGTGCGCCGGTGACATGGCCGCTGGGCATGGGACGTGCGCTCAAGGGTGTCTACCATCTGCTCGAGGATCGCATCTATCTCTACCACCATGGTGCACGCGGCCGGATGCAGCAGATCGATGCGATCGATGGACTGCACTCGGCAGAGGCCGACGCGGTGCTCGGTAGCGATGCCCAGGCCTTTCGCGACGAGGTCGAGCTGGTGCGTGGCGCCAGTCATGCCTGGGATATGGCCGCCTATCTTCGCGGCGAACTCACGCCGGTGTTCTTCGGGTCGGCGATCAACAACTTCGGCGTACGCGAACTGCTGCGTGCCTTTGTCGAGTGGGCGCCATCACCGCAGCCGCGGGCGACGCTGGAGCGCCCCGTGCGACCGGAAGAAGCGGCGCTGACCGGCTTCGTGTTCAAGATCCAGGCGAACATGGATCCGCAGCACCGCGATCGCATTGCCTTCCTGCGCATCTGCTCAGGTTCGTACTCCAAGGGCATGAAGCTGCGCCACGTGCGCCTCGGTCGCGATGTGCGCATCCCCGATGCGCTGACGTTTCTCGCCGCGGATCGCCAGCATGCCGAGCAGGCTGGCGCTGGCGACATCATCGGCCTGCACAATCATGGCACGATCAATATCGGCGATACCTTCACCGAAGGCGAGCTGCTCAACTTCACCGGCATTCCGAGTTTCGCCCCGGAGCTTTTTCGCCGCGCCGTGCTGAAGGATCCGTTGCGCATGAAGGCGCTGTCCAAGGGCCTCGATCAGCTCTGCGAGGAAGGCGCCACGCAGGTGTTCCGGCCGTTGATGGGCAACGCGCTGATTCTCGG
>CAYLNP010000174.1:0-5673 GCA_964384925.1 uncultured Woeseiaceae bacterium | reverse complement strand
AGCACCTGGCGCAGCCGCGGGTCGGCGACGTACTTCGCGACCATGCCGAACACCGTGCGGTAGCTTTGCAGACGCACCAGTTCGGGCAGGACCCGCGCCATGTCGGTCCAGCTGTCGAAGGCGACATGGCCGAGCTGCTCGAAGCCTACTCGAAAGATCTCCTCGCTGGCCTGGATGAAGCGCTCGTAGCCGGCCACATCGTCGGGGGCCAGACGTGCGACCTCGGCGCGCATCGCCGCCGGATCGCTGCTGCAATCGAAATGCTCGCCGTCCTCGAAGCGGATGCGATAAAACGGCTCGATGGCGCGCAGTTCGACATCATCTTCGAGCCTGCGCCCGCACATCGCCCAGAGTTCCTCGAGCAGGAAGGGCGCGGTAATGATCGTGGGACCGGCGTCAAAGGTGAAGCCGTCCTGGCGGAATACGTAGGCGCGACCGCCGGGGGCGTCGAGCTTCTCGAGCACGCTTACGCGATAGCCCCTGGCGCCGAGGCGCACGGCCGCGGCGAGTCCACCGAAGCCGCTGCCGATCACCACAGCGTGGGGTTGCGTGCGACCGGTGACGGGCGCGCCCTGCGGGCGGATCAGTGCTGCCAAACTAGCCTCTGCCAGGTGAGGTGTTGCTACGCCTGTGCGCCGGAGGGCCGGCGCGCGGAACACGCGCCCGACAGTAGCATGAATTGGCAGGGTGTCAATTTCGCCTGTCACCCCTGCGCTTGCGGGCGCCGGGGCCGCTGTCTGCACAGTGGCCACTGCGTACGTGGAAGTAATGCCAGAATCGAGCGTATGAACATGTTCTTCGAGGAGTTGACCAGACGCTGGATGCCAAGCGCGATCCTGGCCGCTGCCGCACTGTGCTTCGCGCCTGGCGCGCTCGCACAGGCACCGGCACCGGCACCGACGCAGTCCGAGGGCAGTTTCCAGCGCGTCGAGGCGCAGGCGATGTCCGGTGACGCCTTCGTGTTCCCGGATGATATGCACGGCGACCCGTTGATCATCATCGGTCTGGCGATCAGCACCTCGCAGGCCAACGGTGAAGTCCAGCAGAACCTGCTGCTCGACTGGCAGGCCTGGCTGGATGCGAGCGACTCGCTGCCGGCAGGCATCCGCGTCTACCATTTCCCGGTCATCGAAAACCCGCCGCGGTTCATCCGCGGTGTGATCCGGCGCGCCGTGCGCAGACTGTTCGATGGCAAGGTGCCGCTGTCACAGGCGGCGGTGCTCTATGTCAGCGACTCCGCGGCCTTCGCTGAAAGCGCAGGCATCGTCATCGACGAAGATCCCACGCTGGTGATCGCCGATGCGCAGCACCGCCCGCTGGCGCTGATCAAGGGCGGGCCCAGTGAAGAGAACATCGCTCTCTTCACGGCGGCGGTTGCAGAGCTCGGCACCGCGCAGGCCCCCGGCGAGCCCGTCGGCCTGACGTCGGACTAGAGCTGCGTAGCTCCGTCGCTGGTCTGCGCCGGGGTGGGTGCGGCTGGTTCGCCCGGTGATGGATCGGCCGCCACCCTGCCGCGCAGCAGCGCATTCGGCAACACAGCGTCATCCCAGTCCATGCGCGACTTGCCGATGCGCACGATGACCAGTTCGGCACTTGGAATCACGTAGACGCGCTGGCCCCCTGCGCCGTCGAGAAACACGACGTCGTCGGCGAGATAGGGTTCAGAGTGCGGGACCTCCAGCGTGCTCTCGCGGTTGTACGTGCGCATGCCGCTGGCAGGTGAGCCCAGCCATACCTGCATGCCGTAGTTGGGGTTCACGGCCGAGGGCGTGGTCATCGCCGAGAGCCACTCGGCCGGCACGACCTGACGTCCATCCACGCGCCCTTCGTTGAGCATCAGCACGCCCACATGCATCCAGGCAGGCGCGCTTGCCAGCAGGCAGCAGAAAATCCTCGGTGAGCCGTCCTCGCGGTCCAGCCATACGGCGGCATCCGGCGCCCCCAGCGGCTGCCACAGGCGCTGCGAGAAGTACTGCGCGTAACGCATGCCCACCGCGCGGGTCAGGGCGATACCCAGCACCTGAGAGCTGAAGTTGAGGTAGTCGAAGCGCGAGCCCGGCGGCTCATCGAGCGGCAGCGACAGCGCCAGTTCGTCGATGTTGCTGCCCAGCACCAGCTGCATGCCCTTGCTGAACGGGCTGGGGCGGAAGGCCTCTACCAGCAGGCCACTGCTCATCGTTGCGAGCTGGCGCAGCGTGATCTCCCCGCGCGGCTCGTCTGCCCACTCCACCAAGTAGCGGCCCACCGGATCGTCGATGCTGCCGATGTGGCCTTCTTCGATCGCGATGCCCAGCAGCAGCGCCATGACACTCTTGTGCATCGAGGCGGTATCGAAGCGCGAGTCAGGACCATGTCCGCCCCAGTAGCGCTCCACCACCAGGGCGCCGCGATGATGGATGAGCAGCGCGAAGCTCTCCATCTGCTCGGCGTAGGCCACGGCCTCGCGAAGCGCATCCGCCGAGATGCCGTTGACGACGTCCTCGCGAAGCCGCCTGTCGCCGCCTGGCACCGGCTCTGCCGGGCTGCGCCAGGCGATGTTGGTGACGTCCAGCCCCTGCAGCGAGGTGGCGTAGCGTTTCCACAGCCAGGGATCGCTCAGGTAGAAACCGCTGCCGATGAGCGCCAGCAGCGCAATCAGCCCCGCAAGGCCACCGAACAGCAGTTTCAGCGCCCTCATGCAGTGGCTTCCTTGAGCGCACGACGCGCCGCCACGGCATCGCCGTCGAGCAGCATGCGCAGCGTCGCAAGCAAGGAGACCGCCAGCACGATTTCACCCAGATTGCCGATGGCTGGACTGGCCAGACTTGCAGGGACGGCGGCGGCGAAGAACATCGCCAGCGACCCGAGCGCAAGCCACGGCCAGCGCAACCTTGCCCAGATGAAACAGCCGCTGACGAACAGGACGACATTCGTAACGATGGCCGCCACAGGAGGACCGCTGCCCCGCACGACCTCCTGTTCGGGAAAACACAGCGCGTTCGCGCTGACAGCTTCTGCGTAGCGTACGGTGTCCATGAAGCACACTGGCCGCAACTCCAGCGTGAAGAACAGCGGAATCTCCATCGCGATCATCGCCACCGCGAGCAGGCAGAAGCTGGCCATCACCCAACGCGGCTTTACCCAGGGTACCCCCGCGAGTCGCAGCATGCCGCCCGCCGCGATGATCCATAGTGGCGTGAACAGCCAGTGTCCCCAGTAGCGCGGCAGGCTCAGCGCATACAGAAGGTCGCTTGGACCCAGCCAGCGCCCGGTACCGATGAGCAGGCAGTCATACCACAGCAGCAGCAGCGGCATCATCGCCATCAGCACCGTTGACGATCGCGTGCGTCGCCAGAAGCGGATCGTCCACACCAGGATGGCGATATGCACCAGCGCAAAAACGATGAACAGGGCACTCAGCATTACGCGCTCCAGGAATGTGAGAAACACTTTAGACGCGGCGCTCTGCCGCAGGCCGACAAAATATCAGGCGATCGCGAACTCTGCCACGCCCGCCAGGGAACGGCGTGCGTCGCCGATTTCAATCTTCGACAGCACGCTTTGCTGCGACAGCGAGTATCGAAGCACCTCGCCGGTGAAGAAGTTGGTGGTCAGGATACTGTCGCCATCGGCGCAGGTGCACAGCATGGCCCAGCCGAAACCCGGGAGCGCGTGTGTGGCGAGCACCTCGCCGCTGGTCGTGTCGATCTCTTCGAGCCGGTTGCCGCGCAGCGCCAGCAGGCTGCCTGACACGTGCAGTGCAATATCGAAGAACATCTCGCGCCCGCCCTCCGCGTGCGTGACCAGGTCCGGCAGCTGACGATCCTCCACGAGATCGTAGCGCATGAGCCTCGGACCAGTCTCGGAGACGTAGTACAGAACGCGCTCGTCTGCCGACAGTGCGGTCATGGTCACGCCCAGAAAGCCACCCATCCCGCCATGTGTGTCGGTGGCATACTCGGCCAGCAATTGACCGTCCCGATCGAAGCGAAAGACGTGGCCGTCACCGAAACGGCCGGTCACGGATGAGCGGTGGAGTTTCGTCTTCAGCTTCACGCGCGAGTCACCGCCGACCAGGTGTTCTCCCAGCAGCATGGACCCATCGCGGGCGAACTGGATATTGGAGTAAGAACGGGCACCCAGATCGGGTGCTGGCGTGCGTCTGCCCTGCGCATCGAAGCACAGGACCTTGTGCGCCTGATAGTCGAAAGCCCACAGCGCGCCGTGCGGATCGAACTTGAGTCCGGCGATCACGTAGGTCGTGTCATCGACCAGGCAGGTGGCCTTCAGTCGCAGCTGCGAATCGTACTGAATGAGACGCCCCTGCCCGGCGTGATCGTCGTCGGCATTGTCAAGGCGCGTCGCACCGACGACGACATCGCCGGCTTCGAAAGCCAGGAACTCCTGACTGCTCATGTTCGTGCCCCTCGAGTGTGCTTGAAAAAAGCGGGCCGACCGGTACACCGGCCGGCCCGTGTCGCCGTAGCGCGGCAAGCGCGCGTCTAGAAGTTGGCGTTCACGCGAATGCCTACCGTGCGCGGCTGCGGCAGATGCACGAGGAACGCACGTCCAGGCGCGAAACCATCGGGATTGCCCAGGTCGATCGTGCGCTGCGCGCTCTTGATCTTGTCGTCGTCGAACAGATTGTCGACATAGGCAATCAACGAGACGCGGTCGCTTTCCAGACCCATGCGCAGGTTCATCAGTGCATAGGACGGCAGGAACGCCAGGTTCGACTCGTCGAGGAATCGCTGCGAGCGGTACAGGCCCGACAACTGGCCGAACCAGTCGTAGTCGGTCGCACCGAACTGCTGACGATACTCGGTCGAGAAATTCCACGCGTTGCGCGGACTCTTGCCGACCTTGTTGCCAGAATAATCCGCCTCGATGTTGCCAGCTTCAGCCTTGTTCAACGGCGAGGAACCCGTCTGACCCTGGATGAACTCCTTGAATTCCGAATCGGTGTGGGCGTAGCCGAGCGAAACCGTCAGGTTGTCCGTCGCCTGCCAGAGCATGTCGAGTTCCAGGCCGTACACTTCAACCTGTCCGGCGTTGGTGATGCCGGGAATATCCGTAATGCTCCCTGGCGGACGCTGCTGGATACCGATCTGCTGATCCTCGTAGTCGTTGAAGTAAATCGCACCGTTGAGCCTCAGGCGGTTGTCCAGCCAGTCGGTTTTGGCACCGAACTCGTAGGCCCAGACCGTCTCCTGGTCATAGCGCTGGCCGTCGGGCGTGGTTGCCTCGTTGGCGGCGATGCCGCCGGGCTTGAAGCCCTTGGCGATCGAGCCATACATCATCATGTTGTCCGTCGCTGCGTATTCGACGATGGCCCGCGGGGTGAAGACGGTGCTCTTGAGCGTATCCGTCCAGGTGCAGTCGTAACCAACGTTGGGGTAGTTGTTGGCAGGGTCGGACTCGGGCGGACAGAACGGCCTTGGAACCTGCTGCAGCAAGGTCACCTGCTGACGCGACCAGGTCGGCACCGTGTAGGTGATTTCGTCACGCGACCAGCGTCCCTCGCCGGTGACGCGCCACTGATCGGTCAGGTCGTAGCCCAGTGACAAGAAACCCGAGTAGTGCTCCGTGTGACGGACCTGATTATTGATGGCCTTGATGTTACTGATCGGCTGGGTGGCCAGATTGAATGGGAATCCTCCAAGGGCCGAATTCGGATTGCGCAGCCAGAACTGC
>CAYLNP010000173.1:0-5717 GCA_964384925.1 uncultured Woeseiaceae bacterium | reverse complement strand
CGGCGGCAGCGCCCGGCAGCGGGTGGATGAGCGCGTCTGAGACGCTGGCGCAGGCGCACAGTGAGAACGTCAGTCTCGATCAGGCGGTGCGCATGGTGCAGGAGCGCAGTGGCGGCAGGGTGCTGCGTGCCGAGACACGGCGCGAGAACGGTCGCAGCGTGCATCGCATCCGTGTGCTCAGTGACGATGGACGGGTGCGTACGTATGCGGTCGATGCCGAGACCGGACGGATTTCGTAGCAGAGGCAGCAACCAGTCATGCGAGCATTGATAGTCGAGGATGACGAGCCCCTGCGCCGCGGCCTGGTCAATGCGCTGCGTGATGGCGGCTGGGTGGTCGACGAGGCGGCGGATGGCCGCGAAGGGTTCTATCAGGCGAGCGAGTTTCCGGTCGATGTTGCCGTCATCGATCTTGGCCTGCCCGGCCTGTCGGGCATGGACCTGATCGGCAAACTGCGTGAGGCGGGTCACGACCTGCCGATCGTGATTCTCACCGCTCGCGATCGCTGGCAGGACAAGGTGGCCGGCCTGAAGGCGGGTGCAGATGACTACGTGGTCAAGCCGTTTCATCCCGAGGAACTGATTGCGCGAATGCAGGCGCTGGTGAGGCGCGCCGGTGGCTGGGCCCAGCCCGTGATCAACAGCGGGGCGATCAGCCTGGATACACGCAGTCAGCAGGTACTGATCGAGGGACAGCCCGTGGAGCTGACGACCTTCGAATACCGGCTGCTCGAATGCCTGATGCTGCACGCCGGTGAAGTGGTCTCGAAAACCGAACTCACCGAACGCCTGTACGCACAGGATTTCGATCGCGACAGCAACACCATCGAAGTCTTCATCGGCCGGCTGCGTCGCAAGCTCGACCCTGATGGCGCACGCCAGCCGATCGAGACGCTGCGGGGTCGAGGCTATCGCATGCTGCGAAATTGATGCGTCGCAAGGGTGCGCTTCGCACGCGTGTGCTGCTGTGGCTGAGCATCATGCTGCTGGCTTTTTTCGCCGCAACCATTGCCGCACTGGAGTGGAGTCTGAGCGCGAGTCTGTCGCGCGCGCGATCCGAGGTCCTCGAAGCCCAGCTCATTGCGCTGATGTCGGCAGCGGAAGCCAACGAGGGCGCGCGGACGCTGAGCGTTCCAAGCCTGCCTGATCGACGCATGGCTACGCCCGAATCCGGACTCTATGGCGAGATCCGGACGCTCGATGGCGAACTGATGTGGCGCTCTCCCTCGGCCGTGGCGCTGGCGGCCACCGACATCGATGCCGCGCCCCCGGGCGTGCGCCAGCAGGGCCGCGTCGATGACGCGGTCGGCGGCGCTGAGCGCACCCAGCGCAGCGTCACCGTGACCTGGGAGTTCGACGACGGCATCACCGAGCAGTTCGTGTTCGTGATCAGCCAGAGCCTCGAGCCCTACCGTGCACAGCAGCGCGGCTTTCGTATCGGGCTGGTCAGCTGGTTTGCAGGGCTGACGCTTGCGACGCTGATTCTGCTGTCGCTGGTGCTGCGCCGCGTGCTGCGTCCCCTGGCGACCATCGAATCGGAGATTCGCGACATCGAAACCGGCCGGCGCGAGCGCTTGTCCGCGACCCAGCCCACCGAGCTTGCCGGGGTCGGCCGCAACCTCAATGCGTTGCTGGCCCGCGAACGCGGTCGCCAGCAGCGCTACCGCGACAGCCTCGCCAATCTGGCCCACAGCCTGAAGACACCGCTGGCGGCGATGCAGACCGTGATCGGCTCGGTCGGCGAACCCGAACTGCGTCGCGCGCTGGCCGACGGGATCGCGCGCATGGATCGGATCGTGGCCTACCAGCTCAAGCGTGCCAGCGTTATCGGCGACAAGCTGCCCGGCGTGCGTGCCGTGCCAGTGGCCCCAGTCGTGCAGGATCTGCACGACAGCCTGGTCAAGGTCTACCGTGAGCGCAATATGGACGTCACACTGGACATTGACCAGACCGCGACCTTCTATGGTGACGAAGGCGATCTGCAGGAGATTCTCGGCAATCTGATGGACAATGCCTGGAAGTACGGACGCTCACGGATCATGGTCAAGGTGACGATGCGCACGCAGGACGAGACGGTCCATCTGGAAATCCGCGTCGAAGATGACGGCCCCGGAGTGCCCACAGAGCTTGCCAGTCTGGCTACGAGTCGGGGCATGCGCCTGGACGAAAACCAACCCGGTCACGGCATCGGGCTGGCGGTGGTCCGCGACATCGTCGAGACGCTGGACGGCGAACTGGTGATCGGACATTCGCTGCTGGGCGGTGCGGCGCTGGTGGTGACGCTGCCGGCGCCGGCCTGAGCGCCGCACGGGTGTCCGATCCGCGATCCTCGGTCGACGCCGGCCGTCCGACAGGTCAGGCCGTGACGCTCGAGTTTGACGACGCGTTGCCGGTCAGTGCCGCGCGCGACGAGATTGCTCGTGTCCTGCTTGAACACCAGGTGATCATCGTGTGTGGCGACACCGGGTCGGGCAAGACCACCCAGCTGCCGAAGATCTGCCTGGCCGCTGGGCGGGGTGCCGCGGCAATGATCGGCCACACCCAGCCCCGGCGCATTGCAGCGCGGTCCGTGGCCGCGCGGATCGCCGAGGAAACCGGGACGGCGCTGGGTGATGCGGTTGGCTACAAGGTGCGTTTCGACGACGTGAGTGCCGCCGGCACACGCGTGAAGGTCATGACCGATGGCATCCTGCTCGCCGAAATCCGCCAGGACCCGGAGCTGCGTGCGTACGACACGCTGATCATCGACGAGGCGCACGAACGCAGCCTGTCGATCGATTTCCTGCTCGGCTATCTGAAACGCCTGTTGCCGCGTCGACCTGATCTCAAGCTCATCATCACCTCGGCAACCATCGATCCGCTGAGCTTCTCGCGCCACTTCGACAATGCCCCGGTCGTCCAGGTGGAGGGACGCAGCTTCCCGGTGAGCGTCGAGTATGTGGATGACGCAGCTGATGGTGATCTCGCCGAGCAGGTCGTGGAGACAGTGCTGCGTCTTGCCGTGCGACCACTGGCGGATCTCGGTGGTGGTACGCATCGCGACATGCTGGTGTTCCTGCCGGGAGAACGTTTCATCCGCGACGCCGAGCAGGCGCTGCGTCGCAGTGGTTTGCGCGGCTTTGACGTGCTGCCGCTGTACGGCCGGCTCCCGGGCGGCCAGCAGGATCGCGTGTTTCATCCGGGTCGCTCGCCGCGTGTGGTGCTGACGACCAACGTTGCGGAAACCTCGCTGACCGTGCCGAGGATCCGCTTCGTCATCGACTCGGGGCTGGCGAGGATCAGTCGCTACGCGCTGCGCTCGAAGATACAGCGCCTGCCGGTCGAGCCGATATCGCAGGCCTCCGCCGAGCAGCGCAAGGGCCGCTGCGGGCGTCTGGCGCCTGGCCTGTGTGTGCGCCTCTACGCCGAAGCCGACCTGCTCGAGCGGCCCGCGCACACCGACAGCGAGATTCTGCGCACGAGCCTCGCCGCCGTGATCCTGCAGATGCAGGCACTGGGTCTGGGCCCGGTCGATGAGTTTCCATTTCTGGAGCCGCCGTCGCTGGCGGCGATTCGCGACGGCTACCAGCTGCTTTTCGAACTCGGTGCCGTAGATGGCGAACAGCGCATCACACGCCTGGGCCGACAGATGGCGCGGCTGCCAATCGATCCACGTCTGGCGCGCATGCTGCTGGCCGCTGCAGCCACGGGCGTGCTGCGTGATGTGCTGATCATCGTTGCCGGGCTGGCGGTGCAGGATCCACGTGAACGCCCGCCCGAGGAGACTGCTAAAGCAGACGCCTGTCATGCGAAATTCACCGACACTGGCTCGGACTTCCTGTTCTATCTGAATCTGTGGCGACACCTGCGCCGCGTCGAGAAGGAGGAGGGCGCACGCGGCTGCCGTCGGTGGTGCCGCGAGAATTTCATCTCCTGGCGCCGCACGCGCGAATGGCAGGATGTGCATCTGCAGCTGACCGGCCAATGCCACGCGATGAAGATGCATATCGGACGTGCGGCACCGAACGCGGCCGCGGTGCATCGGGCACTGCTCCCGGGGCTGCTCGCGCTGGTGGCCCGCAGGGATCGCGGGCGCAGCTATCTCGGCGCGCGCGACACGCGACTGGCCCTGTTTCCCGGGTCAGCGCTGGCGGCGCGTCCGCCGGCGTGGCTGATGGCAGCAGAGATCATCGAGACCTCCCGGGTATATGCCGCGACGGCTGCCCGCGTGTCACCCGGGTGGATCGAGGCGGCGGCCGGGCATCTGCTGCGGCGCAGTCACGACGCTGCGTGGTTCGATGCGGGCTCGGGCCGGGTCATGTGCCATGAGCGCGTGGTGCTGTGGGGGATGGTGCTTGCAGCCAACCGGCGCGTGCCACTGGCGGGGCACGATCTGCCGGGCGCGCGCAGTGTCTTCATTGCCGAGGCGCTGGTCGGACGGCAGCTGCGTTCCCCCCCCGCGGCGGTTGGGGCCAACTGGGCGCTGCGTGCGCGCCTGGAAGCGCTCGAGGCACGGCTGCGTCGCCGCGATGTTGTCATCGGCGAGCAGGCCGAATTTGCACTGTACGACAGCGTGGTGCCGGCCGGCGTGCACGATGCGCGTACCCTCAAGCAGTGGCTCTCGGAGGACGGGTCGGCCGCGCTGCGGCTGGCATTCTCTGCGGAGATGCTGTCGGCGCGTGCCCCGGCGTCGATACGGCTGGAGGATTTCCCGGACGCGCTGGACTGGGAAGGCAATGCGCTGCCGCTGAGCTATCGATTCATGCCCGGGGATGACGATGATGGCGTCAGCATCGATGTACCCGTCATGCTGTTGTCCGGGCTGTCCGAGCGCCGCCTGAGCTGGCTGGTGCCGGGGCATCTTGCCGCGCGTATCGCGGCCCTGCTCAAGCTGCTGCCACGCGCGGATCGTCGCAAGGTGGTACCGGTACCTGATACCGCCGCAGCGCTGAGTGCCCGTGCCCCCGATCCGTCGGCGTACGACGATTCGCTTGAGGGCTGGCTCGCGGCCTGGCTGCGCGAACACCGCGCAGTGGTGGTCGACCCGCGAGGCTGGGCGCACCGGCTCCCACCGGAGCTGCGCTTCAACATCCGTGTGCTCGATCCTGAAGGGGGACTGCTGGCCCAGGGGCGCGAGCTTGCAAGCCTGCAGGCGCGCTTTGCCGGCAATGCTTCTGCACACCGTCCAGGGGATTCGCAGTGGGAGCGCGATGGTGTGCGCCAGTGGGACTTCGATGCGCTGCCGCAGCACGTTCGGGTACGCCGCAGTGGCCTGCAGCTCACGCTGTATCCCGCGCTGGTCGACCGCGGTGCGAGCGTGTCTCTGCGCCTGATGGAAACGCCCTCGGCCGCAGAGCAGGCGACACGCCGCGGTGTGCTGCGACTGGCCATGTTGCGCCTGCCACAACAGCGACGCGCCATCGAGGGCACGATTCGTGCCGATCGCGAACTGCTGCTGCGTTATCGAGGCATCGGCTCGCTGAGCGTGCTCAACGAAGACGTCAACTTTGCGGCGTTCGGCGATACGCTGCTGCCGCAGGCGCGTGCGTTCCCCCGCAGCCGGGAGGACTTCGAGGCTTGCCTTTCAGCCTGCCGTGCCGAGGTGGTGGCGCTCGGCGAGGCGCTGGCAGGGGAGCTTCGCGAACTGCTGGGGGTGCACGCCGAGATACGGGCACGCCTGCATGTGATGCGCGGCCGACTGCCCGCCGCCAGCGTTGGCGATATCGAGACCCAGCTCGC
>CAYLNP010000172.1:0-5793 GCA_964384925.1 uncultured Woeseiaceae bacterium | reverse complement strand
AAGTGCTCGAGCGTGCCCACCAGGAGATGGTCGGGCGGCTTCACGTGGAATCGGGGATCACCTTCGTGGTCCCGGACAATCCGCGTATCCCGCATCATATAGTCGTCGTGCCCGGCCAGGATGGCGGCGCGAAGCCCGGCGAGGCCGTTCTGGTGCACATCAAGGAGTATCCAGAGGAGCACCGTCTGGCCATCGGTCACGTCAGTCGTGTGCTCGGCAGCACCGAGGCGCCCGGCATGGAAGTCGAGATGGCCGTGCACGTGTTCGGGTTGCCGCACGAATGGCCGGCCGAGGCGTTGGCAGAAGCCGAGAGTCTGCCTTCCGCCGTACCCGAGGCGGCCAAGGCGGGTCGCATCGACCTGCGCGAACTACCGCTGGTGACCATCGATGGCGAGGATGCGCGCGACTTCGACGATGCGGTGTACTGTGAACCCGCGGACGAGGGCTGGCGACTGATCGTGGCCATCGCCGACGTGTCTCACTATGTACGTCCCGGCTCGCCGCTGGACCGCGAAGCTGTCACGCGCGGTACATCGGTGTATTTCCCCAACCGTGTCATCCCGATGCTGCCCGAGGCGCTTTCCAACGGCCTGTGTTCGCTCAATCCCAAGGTCGATCGTCTATGCATGGTCTGCGACATGCAGCTCGGCACGCAGGGCAAGGTCACCAGTTCGAAATTCTATCCGGCGGTGATGCGCTCAGCAGCTCGCATCACCTACACGCAGGCCGAGGCCTTGCTGGAAACCGGCGAGGGTTCGGAGGAGCTCAGGCGACTGCAGCCTCGGCTGGAGCATCTGCGCGACGCCTACAAGGCACTTGCCAAGGCAAGAAGTCGCCGCGGAGGGCTTGATTTCGACGTCCCCGAGGTGCGCTTCGAGTTTGATGAGCGCGGTCATGTCACCGGCCTTGCACCTTATCACCGTGGCGTGTCTCACCGCATCATCGAGGAGTGCATGATCGCGGCGAATGTCGAGACCGGCCTGTTCCTGCGTCGTCATCGCATGCCAACGCTCTACCGGGTTCATGAGGGGCCGAGCGACGAAAAGCTCGAGGAGCTGCGCCTGTTTCTCGCCACTTTCGGCGTGAAGCTGCCGAAGGGGGAGACCCTCAAGCCGCGGGACCTGTATCGCGCCGTGAGCCAGCTGCAGGATCACCCCGAGCGTGAGCTCGTCGAAACGGTGGTGCTGCGTTCGATGCAGGCGGCCGTTTACCGGCCGAAGAACATCGGTCATTTCGGACTGGCCCTGCCGGCATATGCCCACTTCACCTCGCCGATTCGCCGTTATCCCGATCTGCTGGTACACCGGGGAATCCGGCACATCGTCGAGCACGGCTCGGCAAAGGGTTTCGAATATGCAATGCCGGACATGGAGCGGCTCGGCGATGTCACCTCGCGTGCCGAACGCCGTGCCGATGAAGCGACCTGGGATTCGCATGACCGGCTGAAGTGCGAGTTCATGCAGGATCACCTCGGTCAGGAATACGATGGCGTGATTACCGGTGTGATGCCCTTCGGTGTGTTCGTTCGCCTCACCGAGCTGCACGTCGAGGGGCTGATCCACGTGTCCTATCTCGGCAAGGAGTACTTCCGCCACGACAACGTGCGTCGGGCGCTGGTGGGGGAGCGCAGCGGCAAGGTGTTCGGCTTGACCGGTCACGTTCGGGTGCGCGTACTGCGGGTCAACATGGAGGATCGCAAGATCGATTTCGAGCTGGTTGCCCCGCCCGACGAGCCTGAGATTCAGGCACCTGACGCTCCGCCGCGGGCGCGGCGGCGGCGCAGGCGCAGATGAGCAGGGGCCGTCGTCGCGCAGGCCGACGGCCGCCGGCCGAAGGTGCCGACAGCGCGGCCGGCGGCGTTTCCTGGGTGCATGGCATTCATGCCGTTCAGGCCATGCTCGCAACGCATCCGCAGCGGCTGAGGCGGCTGCTGGCCAGCGAGGCCCGCAACGATCGGCGGCTTGCTGCTCTGGTAGAGCAGGCGCAGCAGGCGGGCCTGTCCATCGAGCGTGTGCCGGCCGAGGCGCTGGAGGCGCTGGCAGCCGGATCGCTGCATCAGGGTGTCATGGCGCAGGTCGAGATTCCGGCGCCGATGGACGAATATGCGTTGCAGGCGCTGGTGGAGCGCTGCGTGAGACCCCCCCTGGTGCTGATACTCGATGGTGTGCAGGACCCGCGCAATCTGGGTGCCTGCCTGCGCAGTGCCGACGCCGCCGGAGTGGATGTGGTGGTGATGCCCAGTCGCCGTGCCGCGCCGTTGACCGCCACGGCCGTGAAGGTGGCCAGTGGAGCGGCCGCCAGCGTGCCCATTGCGCAGGTCGTCAACCTGGCCCGCGTACTGCGCTGGCTCAAGGATGAGGGCATCCGGGTCATCGGTACGGCCGGCACGGCCGAAAGGCCCGTCTGGCAGGCTGAACTCACCGGTGGTTTGGCGCTGGTGCTGGGCGGCGAGGGTACCGGATTGCGCCATCTGACCCGCGAGCTGTGCGACGAGGTGATCAGCCTGCCCATGGCCGGGGTGGTCGACAGCCTGAACGTGTCCGTGGCAGCGGGCATCTGCCTTTACGAAGCCCTGCGCCAGCGCAGTGCCGCAACGCCCATTGAGCCCACTGCTGCTGGCTTGCCGCCGCCCCGCTGATTGACGTATGATTGCGAGCTACCGCCCCTTCGGGCGGTATTTTTTCGACGCAACATCAGATCTACCTACTCCTTGCCGCACCGGCGCGTGTTGCGTTCGGGCGGCTTTATATCCATGAGGAGCGACAACTTGAGACACTACGAAATCGTGTTCCTGGTCCACCCGGATCAGAGTGAACAGGTACCCGCCATGGTGGAGCGCTACCGCGGCCTGATCGAGGGCAACAGCGGGCAGATCCACCGTCAGGAAGACTGGGGCCGGCGCCAGCTTGCGTTTCAGATCAACAAGGTTCACAAGGCCCATTACGTACTCATGAACATCGAGTGCGACCAGGCGACGCTTGACGAACTCGTGTCGATGTTCCGGTTCAACGACGCCGTGCTGCGCCATATGGTCGTGAGCCGCGACTCGGCGGACACCGAACCCTCGCCGATGGCCAGGGCCGCCGAAGAAGAGAAGTCGCGCGACACGCGCCGGCGTGATGATGATGGCGAACGGCGTCGCGACCGCGATGACGACGAGCCCCGTCGCCGTGACCGCCCCAGTCGCGATGATGACGACGACAATGATGATGACGATGACGGCGACGATGCCGACCGTTCGTCCTGAACGCCTGAGGAGTCTCACAGATGGCAAGGTTTTTCCGTCGCAGAAAGTTCTGCCGCTTTACCGCCGAAGGCGTCACCGAGATCGATTACAAGGATCTCGCGACGCTCAAGGCCTACGTCACCGAAACCGGCAAGATCGTGCCCAGCCGAATTACCGGCACGAAGGCCAACTATCAGCGCCAGCTCGCAGCGGCCGTCAAGCGCGCACGCTACATCGCGCTCCTGCCGTACACGGACCGTCACTGATGCGGCCGGGCGGCCGCGGCTGACGCGGCCGCCGATTCGAGGCTATGGAACGCGTCGCGTCATGGCTGGGTGGGCCGCGACACAGGGTCATCCTGATCGGGGCAGCGTTGTTCATGGTGCCTGCGCTGATGCCGCTGTCGGCGGCCCTGATCGCGTTTGCCACCCTGTTGAAGGGTCCGCAGGAAGGCGCGCTGGCGGCACTGGGTGCCGCAGTCGTGCTCGGCGCCGTGATCGCCGTCACCGGTGGTCAGGGTGTGGCCATGTTCGCGGCCAGCGTGCTGATGCTGGCGGTGATGGTGGGTGGGGCGAGCCTGGTCGGCCGCAGCGACTCCCTGAACCTGGCCTTCCAGCTGGGCACCCTGGGTTTCGGCGTGGTGGCGGCCTTGCTTGCGGGCTCCGCGACCGGGCAGTCGGTGGCCGACCAGATCGCACCGCAGTTCGCTCAGGCACTGGTAGATGCCGGCGCCGCTGCGGCCGAGGCTTCGCAGGTCGCGGAGATGGTGGCAAGGTTGCTGTTCGGCCTGGCGCTGGGCGGCATGCTGTTCAGTCTGACGATGGCACTGCTGCTGGGGCGTTGGCTGGAAGGCCTGGTGCGCCCGCCGCAGCAGGTGGGCAGCAACTTTCGCGCCCTGCAGCTCGGACGGCTCGTCACGATCATCGCCAGCGTGGTGTTGATCGGCGCGCTGCTGACTCAGGGTACCGGTGCGTTTGGCAACGCGGCGATCGTGTTCGTATTGGCGATGGTGTTGCAGGGACTGGCGGTGTTCCATGCCCTGGCCAGTCGCATGGCGCTGCATGCAGGCTGGCTGGTGCTGGTATACGCGTTGCTGCTGCTGCCCACACCGCTGTCCGCGTTCATGCTGATGGGCGTGGCCAGTACCGGCTTTCTGGACAACTGGCTTGGATTCAGGCGTTTGCGGGCACCCAGGCCGCCCGATGACAAATCTCAATAGGTGACTCACGCGCGCGATCGTGATGATGGCGCCGCAACGGAGAAGCGAAGATGGAAGTGATCCTGCTGGACAAGGTCGAGAATCTGGGCGGTATCGGCGACCGCGTCAAAGTGCGTTCCGGATACGCGCGCAATTTCCTGCTGCCCCAGGGCAAGGCCACCGCGGCGACTGCCGAGAATATCGCTGCCTTCGAGGCACGCAGGGCGGAGATCGAGAAAAAGGCCGCTGAGGAACTGGCTGCTGCGAAGGCGCGCGCCGCCACGCTCGAGGGCCTTGTGCTCACGATCACCGCCAAGAGCGGGGATGAGGGCAAACTGTTCGGCTCGATCGGTACGGTCGATATCGCCGAGGCCTGTGCCGCGCGCGGACTGGAAATCGAACGTGCCGAGGTGCGATTGCCTGAGGGGCCGATCCGGACCACCGGCGAGGTCGACGTGGACATCCACCTGCACAGCGATGTGGATGTGACCATCAAGGTCATCGTCGTCGGCGAGGACTGATGTCCGGGGGCAGTCGGAACGTCCCGCCGCATGCGCAGCGTGTGCTAGTCTGAGCGGCCCCCACAACAGTCAGATTTTTGCCGACGTGGCTACCTCGGAAGACAAGTTCAGGGCCCTGGGGGCCGCGGCCATCAAGGTGCCGCCGCACTCGCTGGAGGCAGAGCAGTCTGTGCTCGGCGGGCTGATGCTCGATGCCGAGGCCTGGGACAAGGTGGCCGACGCGATCAGCGAGGAGGACTTCTATCGCCGTGACCACCGGCTGATCTTTCGCGCCATCAGTGAGCTGATGGATCTCGGGCAGCCCTGTGATGCGGTCACGATCTCCGAGTTTCTCGACCGACTCGGCACGCTGGATGAAGCCGGTGGCCTTGCCTACCTCGGCCGCCTTGCTCAGGACACGCCCAGCGCCAGCAATGTGCGCGCTTATGCAGTGATCGTTCGCGAACGCGCCGTACTTCGCGAACTCATCAGCGCGGGCGGGGACATCGCGGACAGCGCCTTTCGCACCGAAGGGCGCAGCGTGCCGGATCTGCTGGATCAGGCCGAACAGCGGGTGTTTCAGATCGCCGAACGCGGCGCACGGCGCGGCGCAGGGTTCGTCGCGCTGAAAAAGATCCTTCCTGCGACAGTCGACCGCCTGGATCTGCTGTCCAACAGCGATGGCGACATCACCGGTCTGAGTACCGGCTTCACCGAACTCGATCGCATGACCGCCGGGTTGCAGAAAGGCGATCTGGTGATCGTCGCCGGCCGACCCTCCATGGGCAAAACCTCGCTGGCCATGAACATGGCTGAAAACGCTGCGATCGGATCGAACACGGCCGTGGCCATCTTCAGCATGGAGATGC
>CAYLNP010000171.1:0-5795 GCA_964384925.1 uncultured Woeseiaceae bacterium | reverse complement strand
GAGCGCGATCGCCGTGGCAATGACGCAGATGAACATGATGGCGACCGCGCCGGCGTAATAGCTGATCCCAGGATCCAAAGCCTGCCCGCCGCCGAGCAGTTCCTGCGCCAGGAAACCGCCCGGCAGCGCGTCGCCGTCGACACCCTGGCCCAGGGGGTCCGCCTCGAGTTCGGCGATCGCCAAGTCCAGGGCCGCGCGCTGATCCTCGGTGTAAGGTCCGGCCAGAGCATCGATCAGCGCGGCGGCGCGATCGACGCTGAGACCGGGAAACTCCAATTCCAGCAGGGCCTGCACCCGGCCCATGACAATCGCCGCGGCCAGCGCGCGCGCGGCGTCGCCGATAACCACCAGCGGCGGCTCGGCGCCCAGATCGCCCGACGGCTCGGTCCGCAACCACACGGCGGCGTCAGCCTGCCCCTGGCGCACCAGCGCCTCCAGTCCGGGCAGGTCGGCCGGATCGGAACTGAGGCCATGGTTGACCGGCAAGAGGCCGTCCAGGGCCTCGATACGGCTGCGGATCTGCCCGGTCAGCGGGGTGCCGGCGCTGTCGAGCACGGCCACGCGTAGCTCCAGATCGGCGTCACCAGCTCCGGAAAACACTTCGGCGAACACCACGAACAACAGCGGCGGCAGCAGAAAGGCCAGCGCCAGCGCGCCGCGATCGCGCCACAGCGACAACCACATCACCCTGGCCACCGTCGCGATCATGTCAAGGGCTCCGGCTCGCTGCCGTACAGCCGCGTCCACAGGGTGTGCAGACCAGGGCGGCGCACGCGAAACTCAAGCACCGATGGATCGCCCGACAGTTCGATCTGCAGCCGGCTGGCCGCGTCCTCGTCCAGCAGGCCGGACCAGTGGAGGCCCTGCCCGCCTTCCAGTGCCAGGCCGAGCCCCTTCAGCCGCTCGGCGGCTTCGCTGCCGGCCTGCCGGGCCAGCACGATCCGACAATCGCGCACCGCGCCGAAAAACTGCTCGATCAGCGCCGTCGGCGTGCCCTGCGCCGCGATCCGCCCGTCGGCCAGAAAGGCGACGCGATCCACCAGGTTTTCCAGCTGAGCCAGGTCATGGCTGGTCATCAGCACGGCCAAACCGCCCCGGGCCAGGCGGTGGAGCAGGCGCTCGATGGCCTCGCGTGCTGGCGGATCGATGCCGACCGTCGGCTCGTCGAGGATCAGCAGTCGCGGCGCATGGCTCAGCGCGCTGGCGATGTTGACGCGGCGCTGCCAGCCACCCGATAGCTTCCCGGCCGGCCGGCTGGCGACTTCGGCCAGATCGCAGACTTCGATGGTGGCCTCCACCGCTGGTCTGGCCGCGGCCCGGCTCAAGCCAGCCAAGCGGGCAAAGGCCTGCAGATTCTCGCGCACGCTCAGGTGCGGGTACAAGGCGATCTGCTGCGGTACCAGCCCGATAGCCGCACGCGCCGCGGCGCTATGCAGCGGATAGCCGCCGGCCACCTGAATCCGACCGTCGTCCGGTCGCAAGCGACCGCAGATACAGCGGATCAGGGTCGACTTTCCGGCGCCGTTGGGACCGAGCAGGGCCAGGATCGTGCCCGGCACCAGGGCAAGCTGGATGTCCCGCAATACGGCCTTGTCGCGCCAGGAAAACGCCAGCTGCTCGACCTCCAGGATCGGCGCGGCAGCGGCGGGTTTCGGGGAGCTCAGCATCACGCCAGCGCCGGGGTCAAGGGAAGCCGACAGGACGCGGTGGTGGATTGGTGCAGAATAGGCGCATGCACAATCACGCGCGGCATCTGATTCTGGCCGGTGGCGGCTTGGCCAACTGCCTGATTGCGCTGCGCCTTACCCAACGGTATCCGGATTCCCGGATCTCCATCATCGAAGCGGGCCCGGAACTGGGCGGCAACCACACCTGGTCCTTTCACGACGAAGACCTTGGCTCGGCCCAGCACGCCCTGCTGGAGCCCATGATCGCGCACCGCTGGCCGGCCCAGGACGTGCGCTTCCCCAGCTACCGACGTCGGCTGGAATTCGGCTATTGCAGCATCAGCTCCGAGACGCTCAGAGAACACGTACGGCGCACGGGGGTGGAGGTCCATGTCAATTGCGAAATCACGGTGCTGGGCCCGGACTTCGTGGAGAGCGCCGACGGCGCTCGCTGGCAGGGCAGCGCGGTCATCGACGGCCGCGGTCAGGCCAGGGCGGAAGGCATCGTGCTGGGATTTCAAAAGTTCTTCGGGCGAGAAGTGGAGACGGCTGAACCGCACGGCATCGATTGCCCAGTGATCATGGACGCAACGGTATCACAGTCGGACGGCTACCGATTCATGTACCTGCTGCCGTTCAGCCCCAGGACACTTCTGATCGAGGACACACGCTACAGCGACGGCGCCGAGCTGTCCGACGCGGAGCTGTCGGCCGCGATCGACGAATACGCCCAGGCCCAGGGCTGGCAAATCGCGCGGACCTTGCGCGAGGAGCGGGGCGTGCTGCCCATCTTGCTGGCCGCCGAGTTCGACCGCTTCTGGCCCGCTGCGGATGCGGTGCCGCGCTCAGGCCTGCGCGCCGGCCTGTTCCACCCGACCACCGGCTATTCGCTGCCGCAGGCCGTGGCCCTCGCCGACGCCATCGCCGAGCACTGGCCCATGGACGGCGCGTCGCTGGCTGCGTTCACTCGGCGCTTCACCCGGAACTTCTGGGATGAGCATCGCTTTTTTCGCCTGCTCAACCGCATGCTGTTCCGCGCCGGTCCCGCGCAGGAACGCTACCGCGTGATGGAACGCTTTTACACGCTGTCCGCACGCCTCATCGGAAACTTCTACGCGGCACGACTCAGACGACGCGACAAGCTCCGGCTCGTGGTGGGCAAACCGCCGGTTCCATTCTGGAAAGCGGTGTCGCTTGTGCCCGAGCGGCCAACCCTCCGTCAAAAACGCTAGACTACTGACCGGGTAAAGCGCCTTTTCGATGGCAGGTGCCCGCCCTTTCTGCCAGAAGCATTGTATCGCTCAGCTTTTTTATGAACGCCTCCGGGTCAGCAGGTGACACGACGATCGTGCGTGCTGGAAAGCGCAACAGGACTGTTCGCTGCGGATCGGTGACGAACGCACGGTAAGCGCCCAGCGATTTGCTGCGGAACCAGCCTGTGAAGGAGAATAGACCGCCATTGCCGAAGGTGCGGATACTCCCGCGCATGGCGCCCGGCTCAAGCCGCGCGGACTGAAGGCCGGTCAACGGCAGTTGCGTCGCCCACAGCAACCGATGGACCAGAATTGCATCTGTGGTGATCGCGTAGCCGCGAATCGTGAACAGGCCACCGCCGAAAATGATGGCAAGAGGCAGCACGGCCACCCAACGCAGTACGGCGTCACCACTCCATAGGAAGCTCATCGCCAGGCCCACGCACAGGAGGGATGAGACTGACGAGACCAAGATGAGGGAGGTGCTCCACGGGGCAGCGTAGTGCGTCATGCTACGGACTCACACGTCTCGGTCTCGCTCTGCTTGAGTTCCGGCCGTCCCGAAGGGATTCAGTCCGGGCTTGGCTCTCCATCTATCGCACTTGATCGTTATGGACATCTATTCGGGCAAGGATTACGGTCTGGCAAGGATGATGGTCACCATAGTCTGCCGTCACTTTGCCTGGAGTGAATTAGGATGACCCCAAAAAGAAAAACGATTTCCTTGTGACCTGCCGGGTGAACCAAGGATCCAGGGCTAGAAAACCATGCGCGCTTTGCTGCTCTCACTTCTTACGCTAGTCGCTGCCTGCACCAGCGTGAACAAAACTACCGACCATCCTTGGTCAGTGAGATTGATTGAAGTCAACACTGTTGAATTCCGCGGCGAGATATCGGATGAACCCGTCAGAGAGTTGGAATTGATGCTTGAACAACAAGCTTCGGCGGCTGTAGATAGGCTGGTAATCAGCAGCCCTGGCGGTCATGCGCTAGCGGGTTTGAGAATCGGCCGATTGGTGCATCAACGTCAGCTACGGGTGGTCGTCGATAGAGTATGCGCATCCTCCTGTGCCAACTATGTGATTACGGCAAGTCATGATGTTTCCGTCAGACCTGGCGCGATCGTTGGCTGGCATGGCGGTGCATCTCAGTGGTTTTACATTAGACCGCGAAACGAAACCTCATGGTTACGAAGAATCTACATGTTTTTGGCCGGCATTGACCGGCGAGGCCCTGAACCAGCTTTCGGGTGCAGATGGCTTGACGAAGAAATGCAATTCTTCGACTCGATCGGTGTTGAACAGGCCGTCACCGTACTAGGGTTGATGCCCGGGTATAGCGAGCAGCGTCGGACTGAACTGTTTGCCTATGACAATGCCACATTAGCCACACTGGGGCTGAACATCCACTTTCATGAGCCACCGGCCCAATACATTGGCCACGGCACGAAAGTGCTTCAGATATTCGACATAGACCCTACCGAGCTGGAGCACATGCTCGACTCACATCGCGCCTTGGTTAACAAGAAGCTCTCCCGGTGTGTGGATGGCACTGGTTTTACATCTTGAACCGAGCGACCGAAACGGTGCATGTTGGCCTACAGGAGGTCGATCCCCCAGATGATCTATCCGGCTTGGATCGGCTTCAATCGCGGCACCGTGACCTCGGAGTACGCCTGTTTCAGTCCACAGGATCGTTACTGTCGCGGTCGCGATGTCGTTCGCGTCGCAACACCACAAGCTCTCGCGCACACAGGCCGAACACCACCCCGAACACCAGCAGCAGTTCGATGAACAGCAGCCAGGAGATATTCAACGCGTCTGGGCCTGTAGCTCCAGTCCCGCCGAGGCCGCCGTATCAGACGCCCCTGCCTGCTGGCGCTGACGTTCATCGAGGCGGTGGAACAGTTCCACCAGCCAGCTGACGCGGCCTTCGATTCCGCTTACCGGTGCGCCCGCATCATCACCCAGGCCCGCGGCCACGGCCGCCTCGACCAGGAAGCGCGCACAGGGCGCGGGCGCATCCCCGAGCTGATCCAGATCGACATCGCCCGCGCTGAGTACACGCAGCAGCACCTGCGCCTTCCGCCAGCCGGGCACCACGGCGCGGGTGCTGACGGCGTCCAGATCGCAGCGCTCGACCTCTCGACCGATCTCCGCATACAACCAGCGCGCGGCGCGAATGCCCGGCCGGTAACGCCGCGGCAGGGCATCGATGCCCGACTCGGCGCGCCGGTAGAGAACATCCGCAGCAGCCAGTAATCGTGCCACGACATCGCCAAGTGCAGCACTGTGACGCGGCGCGTGCAGGAAGGCGTCGGCATCAATCCCCGCCTCCGCCAGCCAGTCCAATGGAAGGTAAAGCCGACCGGCACGGGCATCCTCGCCGACGTCGCGCGCGATGTTCGTCAACTGCATCGCCACACCGAGGTCACAGGCCCGCGCCAGCGCATCAGCCGAGCGCACACCCATCAGCAGCGACATCATGACGCCGACCGTGCCGGCCACGCGCACACCATAGGCCTCAAGTTCGCCGATGCTCGCATAGCGACGGGACTGGGCGTCCCAGGCGAAGCCCTCGAGCAGGGCCTCAGGCAGTTCGCGTGGAATGGCGAAGCGATTGACAACGTCGGCGAACGCGCGGTCCGCAGCGATCGGCGCAGGCCGCCCGTCGTAGATATGCGCAAGCCGCTGTTCGAGTTCGCGCAGCGCGCGCGCCCGATCGGGCTGCAGATCCACGGCGTCATCGGCCAGTCGACAGAAACCGTACAGCGCGGTAGCCGCGTCGCGAACGGGCAGCGGCAGGAACAGTGAGGCTGCAAAGAACGAACGCGAGCCGTCGCACAGCAGCGCGCGACACGCGGCATGATCGGCCG
>CAYLNP010000170.1:0-5841 GCA_964384925.1 uncultured Woeseiaceae bacterium | reverse complement strand
GTCAGCGGCGCGATCGCCACGGCGCTGAACATCCTCGACCAATGGCAGCTTCCGCGTGAGCAGCAGTGCGCCATGCTCGGCATCTCCGAGCGGTCCTGGTACGACTGGAAACGTCGGGCACCTGCGCGCGTGGCGGGCGACACGCTGGAGCGGGTCTCCTACATTCTGGGCATCTGGAAGGCGTTGCGCTTGCTGCTGCCCGACCAGCAGGCCTATCAGCGCTGGCCGCATCTGCCCAACCGCGCGCCGCTGTTCGGCGGCCGGGCGCCTATCGAGCGCATGGCGGCCGGCCAGGTCGGCGACCTCTATGCGGTGCGGGAGTGGCTCGACGGCTGGCGCGGCTGATGATCCCGACCCGCCACGAGTGCTGGCCGCGGGCCATACGGATCATTCCCAGCCACTTCCCGCCGATCGACCTGTTCGAGGAAGTCGCCGATCCGGCCGATCTCGACGCCGTGCACGCAGTCGAGGCGCTGACCAATCCCAGGCTGCGCGACCAGGTCGGCGAATTGACTCTGGTGCCCGAAGCCGACCGGATAAGCGGGCCCGGCACCTCGGTGATCATGGCGGCGTTCACCCATCCGAATCGCGCCGGTTCACGCTTCTCGCCTGGGGATTATGGCGTCTACTACGCCGCTGCCGACCAGGCGACCGCGATCAGCGAGACCCGCCATCACCGCGAACGCTTCCTGTGCCTGCAGGACACCGGTCCGCAACGTCTGCATATGCGCGCCTATATCGGCGTCGTCGAGGCCGAATGGCTGGACCTGCGCGGACTGCAGGCGCGCTACCCGGCGCTCTACGACGCCGACGACTACCACGCCAGCCAGGCCTGGGGACGCGAGCAGCGCGAGCGAGGTGGATGGGGCGTGATCTACGACAGTGTCCGCCACCCCGGTGGCCAGTGTGTTGCCGCGTTCAAGCCGCGCGCCTGTCGGCCCGTCCGCCAGGGTGCCCATTTCGAGTATTACTATGACGGCCAGCGGATCACGCATGTCGCCCGGCTGACGGAGTTGCGAACCTGACGCCGCGTGCTCGTCGGGTTAGACCCAAGGGCACTTCCCGAACCCGGTGGCCTCCTCCGGTGGCGGTTCCGGCGTTGCCTGCGGGAGGTCTTTGGCGGAAATAAAGCGGACCGAAGGGAGCCATTCCGCCAAAGACCTCCCGCAGGCAACGCCAGCCGAGGCTTAAGTACGTGCCCTTGCGGTTACACTCACCCAAGGAACATCGCTCCGGGACAGGGCTGTCCACACCTTGAAAATCGCCTCCACCATCGAGCGCTGGTTTGCCAGTCAGCGCCGCGACATCCTGCCCTTCCAGCGCGTTGCGTGGCAGGCGTCGCTGGCCGGCCGCTCCGGCCTGATCCATGCGCCTACCGGCAGCGGCAAGACACTGGCGGCCTGGCTGGGTCCGGTGCAGGCACTCATTGCTGCGCATCCCGATGGTCTGCCACCCGGTCTGCGGGTGCTCTGGATCACCCCGCTGCGCGCGCTCGCCGCCGATACGCAGCGCAGTCTGCAGACGGCACTGCTGGGGCTCGGCCTCGACTGGCGCGTCGAGCTGCGTACCGGCGATACGGCGCAGTCGGCGCGCGCACGCCAGTGGCGCTCACCGCCGATGGCGCTGGTTACCACGCCCGAGAGTCTGTCGGTGATGCTGTCGACGCGCGGCGCCTCAGAGCGCCTGGCCCATGTGCACACCGTCGTCGTCGATGAGTGGCACGAACTGATCGGGGGCAAGCGGGGTGTGCAGCTCGAATTGTGCCTGGCGCGGCTGCGCGCGCTAGCCCCAGGGCTGCGCTGCTGGGGGCTGTCGGCCACACTCGGCAACCTCGAGCAGGCGCGCGATGTGCTGCTCGGGCCAGGGGTGGCGGGCGACCTCATCGAGGGACAGGTGCCGCGACCCGTGGTCATCGATGCGCTGCTGCCCGCAGATCCCTCGCGGTTTCCCTGGGCAGGCCATCTGGGTGAGTCGCAGCTCGGCCCAGTGATCGCGGCCCTCGAGGGCGCCGGCGCGACGCTGATGTTCACCAACACGCGCTCGCAGGCGGAGCTATGGCATGCAGCGATCATCGCCGCGCGGCCGGACTGGGCGGAGGGCGTCGCCCTGCATCACGGATCGCTCGATCGCGCGCTGCGTGATGCCATCGAGACAAGGCTGCAGTCCGGTGAACTGCGCTGCGTCGTGTGCACTTCATCGCTGGACCTGGGCGTGGATTTTCACCCGGTAGATCAGGTCCTGCAGATCGGCAGCCCCAAGGGCGTCGCGCGACTGCTGCAGCGGGCCGGGCGCAGTGGTCACCGACCCGGGGGTGTGAGCCGTGTGCTGTGCGTGCCGACGCACGCCTTCGAAATCGTCGAGATCGCCGCAGCCCGGCGAGCGGCGATCGCCGGGAACATCGAGGCGCGAGTTCCGCTCACCCTGTCACTCGATGTGCTGGTTCAGCACGTCGTCACGCTGGCCACCGGCGATGGCTTCGTGCCTGAAGTGCTGTTCCAGGAAGTGCGACGCACGCACGCGTTCGCGGCGCTCGAGCCTGCGCAGTGGCAGTGGATCATGGCGTTCGTGACGCACGGTGGCGCGGCACTGCAGGCCTATCCGCAGTTCCGCAAGGTATGTGTCGGCGATGACGGCGTGGCGCGCGTCGAGGACCAGCGCATCGTGCGCTTTCATCGCATGGGGATCGGTACGATCGCCTCGGATCCGATGATGCAGGTACGCTGGTTACGCGGCGGGCGCCTGGGCACGATCGAGGAGAGCTTCATCTCGCGGCTGACCCCCGGTGACCGATTCCTGTTCACCGGACGAATCGTCGAGCTTGCGCGCGTTCGGGACATGATTGCCTATGTGCGCGCCGCGCGGGGGCGCACACGCATCGTGCCACGCTGGCAGGGTGGGCGCATGCCGCTGTCCACGGCTCTGGGCGACAGCGTACTTGCGCTGCTCGGCGACGTCGCCGCCGGACGCGCCAACGAACCGGAGCTGCCTGTGCTGGCACCGATGCTGGCGCTTCAGGCGCGGTGGTCGCGGCTGCCCGAACCCGGTGAACTGCTGCTTGAAGCCATCGACACGCGAGAGGGCCATCACCTGTTCATCTATCCTTTCGCCGGCCGGCTTGTACACGAGGGCCTGGCCACGTTGCTGGCCTGGCGACTGATGCGCAACACGCCCGCGACCTTCACGCTGTCGGTCAACGACTACGGGCTCGAACTGCTCAGCCCGACACCCATCGACCTGCCGGACAGGCTCGAGGGGTTGCTCGACGATGACACGCTGCTCGCCGACCTGCTCGCGTGCATGAATTCTTCCGAGATCGCCCGTCGCCAGTTCCGCGATATCGCGCGCATCAGTGGACTGGTGTTCCAGGGCTACCCGGGTGCGCAGAAATCCACGCGCCAGATCCAGGCCTCCAGCGGACTGATGTTCGATGTGCTCGTGCGCTACGACGCCGATAATCTCCTGCTCGAGCAGGCGCGCCGGGAGGTGCTCGAAAGCCAGCTCGAGTTCAGGCGACTGGCGCAGACGCTCGCGCGCATGCGCGCCGCGCGGGTCTGTCACATGCGCCCGGCAAGACTCACGCCGCTGGCCTTTCCGCTGTGGGCCGAACGACTGCAGAGCCAGGTGATGTCCTCCGAGGACTGGCGCACGCGCGTGCTCAGGATGGCCGAGCGGCTGGAGCGTGAAGCGGACGCACCGCAGAAGGCCATCGCCGATGACCGGAGCATCGCACATGGATGAACGCTGCACCTGCGAAGTCGAACTTGGCGGCGAACGCCTGCTGCTGCACGCCGATCGTGCGGTGATCTGGCCGGCTGCGCGCATGCTCATCGTCGCCGACGTGCACCTGGGCAAGGAGGGCGTGTTCGCCGATCACGGCATTGCGGTGCCAATAGGCCCCAGCGAGCATGATCTGGCACGACTCGGCACCCTCGCTACCGCCTATGACTGCGCGCGTGTGCTGGTGCTGGGCGACCTGTTCCACGGGCCGGCGGGTCTCAACGACGAGTTGCTGGACGCCATCGCCGGATGGCGGGCAGCGCGAGGAGACGTGCGACTGCTGGCGATCGCGGGCAACCACGACCGTCCGGCACTGCGTGCGCGCAGCAATGCGCTGGTCGAGTGGTGCGAGGAGGGGTTGTGCGAGGGTGGGCTTGAATTCCGTCATGAGCCCTCGACAGGCACGCACGGCTTCGTGCTGGCCGGGCACGTGCATCCTGCCCGCCGGCTGACTGGCAGGCGCGGCGACCGCCTGCGCATGCCGGTGTTCTGGCAGCGCGAGGGCTGTCTGGTGTTGCCGGCCTTCGGCAGCCTCACGGGCGGCTACAACATATGTGCAGCGCCAGGCGAGCGGCTGTGGGGCGTAGGGCCCGACACGGTCGTGGCGTTGTAAGCCCATGATGCTGATATACTTCGCGCCATGTCGAACGCCCTCTTGTCGCGCCAACTGATGCTTCGCAATGCAGGCCTGATCGGTGCAGCACTGATCATGGGTGGCTGCGCGTCGCTCGGCGGAAAGCCCGACGACACCGCAACCCTGCCGACCGCGGCCACCGACGTCATCGAATACGTTGAGCAGCCGCCACTGGTGAGTTCGCGATTCGTGTTGGCCAGTCCCGAGCAACGCATCGTCGGTGAGCTGCAGGTCCTGCGCGCGCGCAGCAACGACACGTTCGTGGATATCGCCCGCGCCTACAACCTGGGCTTCGAGGAACTCGTCGCCGCCAATCCGGACATCGATCCCTGGCTGCCGGGTGAAGGTGCCGACGTCGTGCTCCCCACGCGCTTCATCCTGCCGGTCGTCGAGCGCGAGGGTATCGTCGTCAACAACGCGCAGATGCGTCTGTACTTCTTCGAGCCGCCGGCCGAGGATGGCACGCAGGTCGTCCATACCCACCCCATCGGCATCGGCCGCATCGGTCGCGCCACGCCCACCGGTCATAGCACGGTGATCGACAAGGCAACCGATCCCACCTGGTATCCGCCAGCCTCGGTGCGCCGTGAGCATGCCGAGCTTGGCGACCCGCTCCCGGCAATCGTGCCGCCTGGACCGGACAACCCGCTGGGCCGACACGTATTCCGACTGGGACTGCCCAGCTACCTGATCCATGGCACGAACAAGCCGCCGGGTGTGGGCATGCGTGTGAGCGCCGGTTGCGTGCGCATGTTCCCCGAAGACATCGAAGCGCTGTTCCCGCGCATCGTTCGAGGCACGCCGGTGCGCCTGATCAACGAGCCGGTGCTGGCCGCCTGGCATGGCAGCCAGCTGTACGTGGATGCGCACGCGTTTCTCGAAGAGGACGGTCGCGATCCCGAGAAACTGCTCGTCGAGACGATCGAGCAGGCGGTCGCTGAAGCCGGCCAGCCCCTGGGGACCGTGGACTTCAGTCTCGCCGCGGCGCTGATGCGCGACGCCCAGGGGCTCGCCCTGCCAAGCCTGCGCAACAGCATGGATGCTCAGCGCCATGTCGCCACGGCGCGTCGCATCGAGAACATCGTCACACACGACGACGCCGAACTCAGTGCCGCGCGGCGCGACTTCACCGACTGACAGCCGCGTGCCGGCCGGTATCAATCCGGTGATGTCCTGCGTTCCCATGTCCCCTGAACTTATACGTATCCCGCCCCTGCGCCTTGTCTGCGTCGTCGCGCTGCTGGCCTTGCTGCTGCCGGGCACGGCGAGCCGGGCTGAGCTCGTCGCGCTGGATGTGGCCGAGGAGCGGCGACTCGAGCTGCCGTGGGGCAATGTAATCGAGCTGCAGGGCGTGGCCCGCTTCGCGCTCGAGGCCGCCGATCCTGCGAACGCGGCGATCGTGGATCTGGCCTACGCGCCCACTGGCGCCG
>CAYLNP010000169.1:0-5843 GCA_964384925.1 uncultured Woeseiaceae bacterium | reverse complement strand
GCTGCGGTGCAGGTTCGGGCTGCGGCTGCGGTGCAGGTTCGGGTTGCGGCTGCGGCGCAGGCTCGGGTTCCGGCTGCGGTGCAGGCTGCGGCGCCGGCGCGGGGGCCGGTGCCGGTTCAGGCTGCGGTGCGGGAGCCTCGGTGTTCTTGATGCGCGTGACGCGGATGAGCCGCGTCCGGGTGTTGCCCCTGGTGTCTTCCGCGACGATGGTGATCTCGTTTTCACCGATGATGAGTTCGATCAACCGCACGCGCCAGGCGTCGCGTCCCAGCGCCCGCCCGGCCTGACCATTGCTGGTCTGCCAGCGGACTTCCTTGATGCCTTCTTCGTCGGCGGCAGTGCCGGCGACTTCCAGCGTCGCGGCGCTCGTGACGTAGGTCTCGTCCCGGGTGGGTACCGTGATTTCAAGGTAAGGCGCGGGATCGGCGACCGCATCGGGCTGCTCCCCGGCGAAAGCATCTCCGGCGCTTGCAGCGTCTTCATCCATGCAGCCGGTGAGTGCGATGCCCGATATGAGCAGAAGGCAGATTCTGGTGATGGGATTGAGCGAGATCAGTGGCACAGTTGCATTCCCCGCAGATTGCAGCGGACCGAAGCGGTCCGGGGCAAACCCAGGGGGGATACAAAGCAAGCCTGGTGACGGGGCCTCGCCCCGTAGACGCATCAGTCGACCCGTATGGGCCGTGTCTGACAAGGAGTGAAGACTTTTTGCGTCGTTTTCACTGGCAACCCCGCTGTCTTAGACTTTCGTCCTTAGACCGGAAGCTTTGCGTCCCCACCTTTCAGTGGGTTTGCCCTTTTCAGTAGATTGTTAAGCTACGCGTGCAGACCGTCGCGAGCAATCGTTTCGGCGTGTTGTGTTCTGAATCTGCGAAGCGCATCACACTCAATGTGCAATGCACGGCTTGCATTCCAGATTATGTCTTCTCGACGGGCTCATCGAAGTGCATGCCAACGATGTTGTAGCCCGAATCGACGTAGAGAATCTCGCCGGTGATGCCAGCGGCAAGATCCGAACACAGGAATGCAGCAGCGTTGCCGACGTTTTCGATGGTCACGTTGCGGCGCATGGGCGCGGCATCTGCAACGTGGTGGAGCATCTTGCGAAATCCCCCGACGCCCGCGGCCGCAAGTGTCTTGATTGGCCCCGCGGATATCGCGTTGACGCGAGTGCCGGCGGGACCCATATCCGCGGCCATGAAGCGCACATTGGCTTCGAGACTGGCCTTGGCAAGACCCATCACGTTGTAGTTGGGCACCGCACGCAGCGCACCCAGATAGCTCAGTGTGAGCAGCGCGGCATCGCGCCCGGCCAGCATCGGCCGTGCCGCCTTGGCGAGCGCCGCAAAGCTGTAGCTGGAGATGTCGTGAGCCACGCGGAAGCCCTCGCGCGTCACGCAGTCCAGATAGCCGCCACCGAGCTGGTCTGGCGGGGCGTACGCCACCGAGTGCACGAGAATGTCGAAACCGTCCCAGTGCCCGGCAAGCGCGGAGAAAAACGTATCGATGCCCTCATCGGTGGACACATCCAGCGGCAGAACGACCGACGAATCAAGCTCGCCTGCCATCTTCTCGACACGCCCTTGCAGCTTCTCGCTCTGAAAATTGAATGCAAGCTGCGCGCCTTCGCGATGCATCGCCTGGGCAATGCCATAGGCGATGGAGCGCTGACTGGCCAGACCCACGATCAACGCACGCTTGCCGGCGAGAAAACCCATGATGATTCTCCTTGTGCCGAAGCCTCGTCGCTTCGGGCGCTGTGATGTTGAAGGGGTGTGGAGGCGGCGAGGCTCAGCCGCCCTGGCGGGTGACGTCGACTCGCAGGGTCAGCCGCTGACCGGGGCGCAGCACGGCATTGCGCAAGAGTTCGTTCCACGCAAGCAGGTCATCGACGCTGACGGAAAAGCGGCTGGCGATGCGCCACAACGAATCGCCTCGACGCACGGTGTAGGTGAGGTTGCGAACGCGCGCCGCTTCCGACGGTGCGGTTGCCTGCGCTGGCGCGGCCGGGGCTGGTGTGCCCGCGTCTGCGCCTTGCTGCCAGATCACCAGGGTACGCCCCGTGCGCAGCGTGTCGCCGGGCGCCATGCCATTCCATTGCGCAAGCTGCCGCACATTCACGCCATAGCGTCGCGAAATCGTCCACAACGACTCGCCCCCGCCGACGGTGTGTTCGCGCCGTGTGTCGCCCCGCGGACGGTTCTGGGTCGCGGCCAGGCGTACCTCCGCGCTGCCGCTGTAGCGATCCAGCGCACGCGCCGCCTGCGGGATCATCAGGTAATGACCGGCGCGGATGGTGTTGCCGCGCAGCTCGTTGACGTCGCGGATGACCTCGATCGTGGTGCCGTAGCGCCGTGCGATGTGACTGAGCGTCTCGCCGGAGGCTACACGGTGACGGCTCCACTGCACCTGCTGGGCACGGTCCAGACCGGCCAGGCGCTCACTGAAGCGCTCGGCCCGATCCACCGGCACGAGCAGGCGCTGTGGGCCTTCCGGGTCCGTGGCCCAGCGGTTGAAGCCGGGATTGAGTCGGTAGATCTCGTCAGTGCTGACCTCGGCAAGCTCGGCCGCCAGCGCCAAGTCCATCTGCCCGTCCACCGCGATGATGGCAAAGCCCGGTACATCGTCGATCTGCGGCAGGGCCACGGCGTGCGCCTCGGGGTCGGCGAGCAGCGCACGGATGGCCAGCAGGCGTGGCACATAGGCCTGCGTCTCGCGCGGCAGCGTCAGCTGCCAGAACTCGGTGCCGCGACCGGCTGCGCGGTTGCGTGTTACGGCGCGTCGGACACGGCCCTCACCTGCGTTGTAGGCGGCGATGGCAAGCAGCCAGTCGCCGTCGAAGAACGCGTGCAGGTACTCCAGGTAGTCGAGTGCTGCGCGCGTGGACTCGACGACATCGCGACGTCCGTCGTACCACCAGGTCTGCGCCAGCCCGAAACGTTGCGCGGTGCCCGGGATGAACTGCCACAGCCCTGCGGCGCGTCCGTGCGAGTAGGCGAAGGGATCGTAGGCGCTCTCGATAAGCGGGACCAGCGCCAGTTCGGTGGGCAGCCCGCGGGCCTCGATCTCATCGAGAATATGCGGCAGGTAAAGGCTGCCGCGCGTGAACACCCGCTCGATGAAGGCGTCGTTGCGCGTGAACCAGGCAAGCTCGGCGTTGATGCGCGGGCTGTGCGCATCCTTGAAGCCGAATCCGCCACTCAGCCGGGTGAGCAGGTCGAGGGGTGCGGACGCCGTCTCGTCGAGTTCCATGGGTTCGATGGTGACGGGGGCGACAGTTTCCCGCGGCGGCGGCGGGTGGAACACGATCTCACTCAAGGTCTCGGCGGGAGATTCCGGCGTCTGCAGGCCGGGCTGACAGCCCGTGAGCACCAGGGCCCCGGCCAGGGTAAGGAGGCACGCGGCCAGCCTCATGGCGCTGTACCGGCCGTCGCCACGGGGACGCAGGCGGCGAGCGCCGGGGCGGCGCTGAAGGGGATGGGAAGTTCCAGCATCCGCGTATCCTACCCATGCACCCGGACACGTCAAAGGCATTTTGCCCGTTTCGCGCATTGCGTTCGCGGCACGCCTGCGCCCGGTCATGCAGACGCGGTATGCTTGTACGCCATGGACCCATCAGGTTTTGCACCGCCGCCGCCCACCCCCGACACCACGTCTGCCAGCGGCGCGAACTGGCTTGACGGGCCGCTCGGCCAGCGGCTGCTGGCCTGCGAGCAGGCGGTGGTGGCCGAGGTACTCGAGCGCGCCTTTGGCGAAGAACTCGTCCAAGTGGGCACCTGGGGGGAGGCCCGCGGATTTCTGAGCCTGGCGCGCACACACCGGGCGCACCTGATCGATGTGCGTGCCGGTCCGGGTGTGAGCGCCGTGGGCGCCTTCGATGCCCTGCCGCTGGCTACGCATTCGGTGGACGTTCTGCTGTTGCCCCACACGCTTGAGTACGCCGCCTCACCGCATGCCCTGTTGCGTGAAGTCGATCGTGTGCTGCGGCCCGACGGTCAGGTGCTGATTCTGGGCTTGAGCCGGCTGAGCGCTTTCGGGCTGCGGCGGCTGGTGTCGCGCAGCCGTTTTCCCAGCGGGCTTGATCGCTTCGTCTCCGAACATCGTGTGCGCGACTGGCTGCAGCTGCTCGATTGCGAGGTGCGTGTGCAGCGTCGCTACCTGTTCGGCTGGCCGATGCAGCGCGGTCCCGGGGCCGAACGCCAGCTGGCCGTGGATGCTTTCTGTCGCCGCTGGCTGCCCGGCGGACTGGGCTGTGGCTATCTGCTGGCGGCTCACAAGCGCACCGCGCGTATCACCATGCTGCCCGCGCGCTGGCGGCACGGCCTGCGCGTGGTCGGTGGACTGGCCGAACCCACGACGCGGAACTGCGCCTGATGGCCGAGCGCGGCCTGGTGGAGATCCACACCGATGGTGCATGTCGCGGCAATCCCGGCCCGGGCGGCTGGGGTGCGCTGCTGCGCAGTGGCGAACACGTGCGTGAACTGTGGGGGGGAGAGCGCGAGACCACCAACAATCGCATGGAACTGATGGCCGCGATCCAGGCGCTCTCCGCGCTGAAGCGTCCCTGCCGTGTGCACCTGTATACCGATTCGGTGTATGTGAAGAATGGCATTACCCAGTGGCTGGCCGACTGGCGCCGGCGCGGCTGGAAGACCGCGGCGCGCAAGCCGGTCAAGAACCAGGACCTCTGGCAGCAGCTCGATGAGCAGGCCGCGCGCCACGAAGTCGACTGGCGCTGGGTCAAGGGTCATGCCGGCGATCCCGGCAATGAACGTGCCGATGCCCTGGCCAATCGCGGCATCGACCAGCTGCTGGTCTCGCCGCATTCCGGCAATGTCTGAGCGCTGCATCGGCGCACCGAAGATCAACCGCGAGGCATCATGAGACAGATCGTACTGGACACCGAGACCACCGGGCTGGAACCCGAGCAGGGCCACCGGATCATCGAGATCGGTTGTGTGGAGCTGGTGAATCGGCGCGCGACCGGGCAGAACTTTCACCGCTACCTGAATCCCGAACGCGCCGTGGATCCCGGTGCAGTCGAGGTTCACGGGCTGACGGCCGAGTTTCTCGCCGACAAGCCGCGCTTCGGCGACATCGCCGATGAGTTTCTGGACTTCGTAGGCGATGCGGAACTGGTGATCCACAACGCAGAGTTCGATATCGGCTTTCTCGACCACGAGCTGCGGCTGCAGGGCAACGCCATCACACAGGTGCGCAGCCGCTGCCGTGTGCTCGACACGCTGCAGCTTGCGCGCCAGCTTCACCCGGGCCAGCGCAACTCGCTGGATGCGCTGTGCAGACGCTACGAGGTCGACAACTCGCGACGTGACCTGCACGGCGCGCTGCTCGATGCGCAGATCCTCGCCGAGGTGTATCTGGCGATGACGGGCGGGCAGGGTGATCTGTCACTGGGCGCCGCCGAGCAGGACGACACACCCGGCGGTGATGCGCGCACAGGGTTCATTCGCGGTGATCTTCGGCTCGTGGTGAGTGTGCCCAGCGCCGAGGAACTGGCGGCGCATGAGGCGATGCTTGGGTTTCTGGAAGCTCAGGGCGGGGCGCGAGCGCTGTGGCGTACGCCTGGCGCTGGTGTTGACGCGACGCATGCCTGCGCGTTGTCGCTGCCGCCCGATGACAACGCTGATGCGGAGGAAGATATCGAGGACATCGAAGTGAGGATGATGGGGGCATGAAGGTCCTCGTCACGGGTGCTGCCGGATTCATCGGCCACTTCACCGCGCTGCAGTTGCTGGAGCGTGGCGACGAAGTGGTGGGCATCGACAACCTCAACGACTACTACGATGTCAATCTGAAGCGCGCCCGCCTGAATCGACTGAAGG
>CAYLNP010000168.1:0-5850 GCA_964384925.1 uncultured Woeseiaceae bacterium | reverse complement strand
ACGTTCGGGCGTCAGACCTACGCCGGTGCGATCGACTACATCACCGCCACGCCGCGCGTCGACTCGTTCACGGGTAACGCAAAGGCCGACTACTCCAGCAACTCCGGCGCCGAGAAGGACAACTACCAGGTCTCCGCACTGGTCCAGTTTCCGGTGGTCGACGACCTGATCTGGATGGAAGTCTCGGCCATGAGCAAGGTCTATGGCGAGATGGCACTGTCGGGTTCACGCGGTGAGCCGATCGGACGCGAGGAGACCGATTCATGGGGCGCGTCGCTGTATGTCGAGCCTACCGATTCGCTGTCGATCCGATTGCGCGGCATGTGGGGCAAGGAGCGCGACAGCATCCCGCTCATTGCGACAACACACCCGCAGGAGTGGGAAGCCTACGGCGTGCCCGTATCGCAACTCTCCACCGGCGTACGCTGGCCCACGGGCCGGCTGTTCGCACCGACCGCGGACATGGCCGACTGCGAATCCGATGCCGGCCGGCCCGAGCGCTGCGGCAATGATCGCGATCGCTTCTTCTTCTCCGGCATCGTTGAATACGCACTGCCTTCAGGCATCGAACTGAGCTATCGCACTGGTTACGGCGCGGATGATCGCTGGACCAACCAGGACCTGTACTTCAGAGGCCGTCCCGATCCGTTCTTCGGTGACGACCCGTACACCGGACCGCCGCCGGCACCCCCCGGAGGCAAATTCGCCGGTTTCTTCAACGCCACCTCGTCGGAATATCGCAATTTCAGCCATGAGGTGCGCGTGCTATCACCTGCGGATCAGGCGATCCGCTGGCGCGCAGGTGCCTATTACTACTCCGAGAGTCTGACCAACTTCTTTGTCAACAACGTCAATGCGACAAATCCGCAAGGGCGCAGCCGTGGTGACGAGGACGTGCGCAATCTGGCGGTCTTTGCCGGCGCCGGCTTCGATCTCAATGAGCAGTGGAGCCTGGAACTCGAAGCCCGTCTGCAGCGCGAAGAAAACATCTTCGACGCCTGCACGATCTGCGTGACCGCCGCCGGCACGCCGGGCAGCGGCTTCAAGCCAGATCGCGACACTGAACGAAACACGGACATCCTGCCCCGCGTCACGCTCAGCTATTCGCCGGTCGAAGACCTCCTGTTTTACGGGCTCGTCTCCCAGGGCACCAAGGCCGGCCGCTGGAACCAGACGACCACGACAGGCTTCCGCTACGTGGAACCCGAAAAGCTCACCAACTGGGAGCTGGGCTGGAAGAGCGAAGTGCTGGACGGCAGAGTCCTGCTCAACGGTGCGCTGTTCTTCATGGATGTCGAGGATCAGCAGTTCTCGGCCGTGTCATCGCTCAACGGTGTGCCGGTCACCCTGTTCGACAACGTGGGCGAGTCTGAAAGCTACGGCTTCGAACTCGATACGCGCGCAGCGCTGACCGATCGCTGGAGCCTTGGCGCAGGCCTCGCGCTGGCCAAGCACGAGTTCACCTCCGAAACCCTGCCGACCGATGCCAACCTGGTCAGGCTGTTCGACGGGGGCACCTTCAAGGGGTTGACCTCGATCGGTCTGCCGCGCTGGACCGGCAACATCCGCAGCACGTACTTCTTACCGCTGAACGCTGGCATGGATGTACAGATCGACGGCAGCGTGACCTACCAGAGCAAGACCTACGCCGATGCAGCGAACCTTGCGGAGATCAAGCCGATCACGCGGGTGAACCTGCGTGCTGCGCTGGATGCCGGCTGGTGGGAAGTCGCGGTGTTCGTACGCGATCTGCTCGACAGCGACAAGCCCGGCTCACCGGCCATCTCGGCGACCAACTCCTGCCTGTATCGCGAGCAGGCCGACGGTACCCTGTTCGGTCCCACACAGCGCTGCCTGGCCGTGGGGATCGATCGCGGCCGCGAAGTGGGCGCAAGTCTGCGCTTCCGCTTCTAGCACCGGAGAGAGACGACCTGGCGCGCTTGCGCGACCAGGTCTGCTTGCCACTGCAGGGACGCAGTATTCTCAGCCGGCAACCTTCGGGTTGCCGGCTTTTTTTTGGACGGCTACCCTTCCGCACGCGCGCGCAGCGCCAGAATTCGACGGGCCTGCTTGATGTGCGGCGCATCGATCATGCGGCCATCCAGTTGCAGGGCACCTGCCCCGTCCGGGTTCTGTTCGAACAGCGCCAGCACCCGGCGCGCCCATGCGCACTCTTCATCGCCCGGGGTGAAAGCCGCGTTGATCACGGCCACCTGCGACGGGTGGATGGCCAGCATGCCGGTAAAGCCATCCTGTCGGGCCTGTGCACAGTAGCGCGCCAGGCCTTCAGGATCCCGGAAGTCGGTGAAGACGGTGTCGATCGCGGCGACGCGTGCTGCGGCTGCGGCAAGCAAAGTCATGGAGCGCGCCAGCTGATAGGTCGGCAGCCAGTCGCCGGCGAGCGTGCGATTGCGCGCAGCGCCCAGATCCACGGCGAGATCCTCGGCCCCCCAGGTGACACCGCGCAGGCGCGCGCTCGCCTGGCCGAGCCTGCCCAGCTCGAACATCGAGCGCGCAGTCTCGGTGGCCACGACCACCAGAGCAATCTGACCTTCAGGCAGACCCTCGCGGACCTCCAGCGCAGCCAGTGCGGCATCGATGCGCCCGAGGTCATCCGCGGTCTCGAATTTGGGCAGCATGATGCCGTCGGGTCGCCCCGCGACGACGCCTGCCAGATCGGCCAGCGCCAGACCGCTGTCCAGCGGATTGATGCGCACCCACAGCTCGCTGCTGCGCTGCGCGTCGTTTGCATCGAGCACGGCGCGCACACGTTCGCGCGCGACGGCTTTGCTGGCCGGCATCACCGCATCCTCGAGATCGAGAATCACGGCATCGGCCTGAACATCTGCGAGCTTGGCGAGCTTTCGTTCGCTGTCGCCCGGGATGAACAACCAGGATCGCATGGAATTCTCCGGCTGGGATGCAGCCGGCATGGTATCACCCGACAGCGCTGGCGCTGATGGCCGTGTTGCTGTGGCGGGTGCCTAACGGATCTCGAAGCGCAGGCGCACGCGTGCACGCTGCGGGACATACTGACCGTCGACCGTCACGGGCTCATAGCGCCAGCGCTCGAGCGCGGCGACGGCGTTGTCGTTGAACACGCCGTTCGATGACTCATCGGTGCTCGTCACCTCGATCTCGGCGGGCCTGCCGTCCGGTCCGACCGTGAACTCCAGCTCGACCCAGCCCTCCTGCTCGAAGCGAAACGCACGGCGCGGGTAATCCGGCGCGCGGTACTCCAATCGCGTCAACTCGCCTTCGGGCAGGACGTTTTCCCGGGCAGCCGTGAGTTCGCGTTCGCGCGCCAGTGCCGCTTGCGCCTGTGCAAGCTCCACGGGCACGACGCCCAGACTGCGGGCGGCGTCCACCCACCGCTGGGCAGCATCGAGCTCGCCTGCCTCCCGGTCCGCATCGCTGCGTGCGATCAGCGCGCGCGCCAGGCGTTGTTCGGCGATGAACAGCGCCGGACTATCAGGCTCGGTATCGCGGACGGCCGCCAGAAAGTAGCTGGCACTGTCCGTGGCCGGCTCGATCAGCCGACCCTGTGCCAGGCGATCCTCGGCGAGTTGCAGCAGCTGGCGATTGGTGCGCGCTGTCGCGGCACTCTGCGCTTCGGCAAGTTCAGCTTCCATCAGGGCAAGCTGCTCAGAATCGGCGCCCAACGCCGCCGCTTGCGCAAGTTGTGCGCTGGCACCCGAAAAGTCTTCTGCACGCAATCGGCTTCGCGCACCCTCCAGCAATCCGGCTACATCGGGGCCGGTATCCGGTGCAGCCGAAGCAACCCGAGGCGTTGCCTCCGGATCGGCTGCGGGCGGGCTGGTGACAGTTTCGCTGGACGCGACCGCAGCGGGAACGCTGGCGGCCGGTGCCGCGGCCGGTGCCGCGGCCGGAGGCGGCGCTGAGGCGGCCCGTCGGGCGGCGTCGAGCTGGCGGCGAACCAGCGCCAGACGCGGATGACCCGGCACGCGCTCGGCCAGCGACTCGAGCCACACTTCGGCGCGGTTGATATCGCCCTCACCCAGTGAGCGCTCGGCCTCCACCAGCACGGCCAGCCATACCCGCTCCAGACCCAACCGTGCTGTGCCATTGCCCGGATCCTCAGCCAGCAGGCCTCGGAACAGACTTTCCGCACTGTCTTCATCTGGGCCCAGAAGATGGCCCGCTGCGAGCGCCTCCTCAGCGGCCGCCAGCGGGCTCGCAAGGTCGTATTCCGGCGCGTCGGGCGTCTCCGCCACCGCATCGGCCTGACCGGCAACCGCTGCCGTTCCGTCGGTGACGGCCGGTACCGACGCGGCGGGCGGCACGGGTTCGGGGCGATCCGAGCCTGCGAGCAACCAGAACGCGCCTGCAGAGATCACCACCAGTGCGGCTGCGGCCCCGCTCCACAATGCGAGCCGTCGACCGCCCGGCGCGTCGACATCCGCCTCGGGTTCCGGCGGGGACTGCGGGGTGCCGAGGCTGTCCAGCAGCTCGACATGCCGCCGCGCTGCTGCCTCGACGCACAGTCGACTCTGGCCTGGCGAGATCGGCTTGAGCAGAACCCGGAGAATTCCATGCCTGCCGACCAGCCCCAGCAGTGCGCCTGCCTGCGCCCGATTGGCGGCGATGATGATCGCCAGGCTGGGCTGGTAGCGCTGCATGCGCGCCGCCACCGCGCCCACATCCGGGCATGCCGCAGCATCGATAACGAGCATGCCCGGCGCCTCGCGCGCCAGCAGGGCAAGCGCCTGCGGCTCGTCGGCCGCGCGATGAAGCGGATAACGCTCTGCGGCACTCACGGTGAGTGTGCCCACCAGTTCATCGTCCCCACTGAGCACCAGCATGGCTACGGTGCTTGCGTCCAGCAGCGCGTGCACGCCCGAAGCACCCAGGCGGCTTTCATCCACGGCCGCCGTGCCGCCGGATCGCCGCGCCTGAACCGCAAGATCCAGGGTTTCCGTGAACTCACTGAGCGGACACGGCTTGTTGAGGACGCAGAAAACGTTCGGTTCGTTGACCGCCGAGGCCGAGGACAGCGTGTCGTTGGGGTCGGTCATGACCACGCTCAGGGTCCCCGGGGAGCACTCGGCGAGCGCGCGCAGAAGCTGACGGGAAGACATCCCGCTGAGACGATGATCGGTCACCAGTACGTCCACCGGCTCGGCGGCGGCAATTTCCAGCGCCTCGGCCCCCCCGGCAGCGAAGTGCAGGTGGAAACGCCCGGCCAGCGCGCTGGACAGTGCATCACGGCTGCTCTGCTCGCCATTGATGACGAGCAGGCTGGCGCGCTGCGCCGGCTCCGGAGCCTCATCCACCATGGCTGCTTCCCGATCCAATTCCGCTCACCTGCGCTGCATCAGGGGGCCACCGGTGCGGCCGCCGCGCCTGGACGAGCGACCAGTATAGGAAAGCCGGACGCGAAAACATCTGCCGATACTCGCATTCTGTGACTGCTGTCTCAAATCAGCGACAGTGGCCAGGGACCGGTCCCGGCGTCCGTTCACTGCGTGGTTGGACTCCCTGTCATTGCTGACGCGCGAATCTGCCGGCCCTCCAGGGGCGAAGAGATGCAAGGACGTCACCCTGGCGTCCAGGGATGACACACCAGTCTCAAGGAGAGATAGCCAATGAACATTACTCGCGCAGTCCTGGCCACCGCGGCCGCAAGTCTCGCCCTCGCAGGCGGTATCGCCACTGCTTCCAACTACGGCAGTCATGCCAACCATGGCAGCGATATCGTCGACACCGCAGTTGCCGCCGGTTCGTTCCAGACTCTGGTCGCCGCCGTTCAGGCCGCAGGTCTCGTCGATACGCTGAAGGGCGAAGGCCCGTTCACCGTGTTCGCGCCGACCGACGAGGCCTTTGCCGCGC
>CAYLNP010000167.1:0-5965 GCA_964384925.1 uncultured Woeseiaceae bacterium | reverse complement strand
CATCCGCCCAGACGAGCGCATCGAGACCGCGGCGCAGCGCTAGGCGACGCCGCTGCCAGGCGCACACGCGACGGTGGCGAAGCTCTACAATGCGGGGTCCGAATCAGGAAGAAGGCTTTGGCAATGCTGCAGGGATGGCTGCTGTTTTTCGTATGCGCCGGGGCGACCGTGGCGACTATCGTCCTGGCGCGATGGCAGCCGCTGGCGTGGTTCGCGCTGGGGGCGCTGTACTTCGTGCTGCGCCTGCCTGAGCTGGGCGTCGCCGCCTGGGTGGGTGCCGTGGTGGTACTCGTCTACCGCATCTCCAACCCCAGCCCGGCCCCCGGCGAAGACGAACTGCGCTGAACCGCGCGCGGGCGCGCCTGGCGCCTGGCCGGCTTTCCTGGCGCCTGGCCGGCTTTGCTGACACCGCGTTCACCCGCCGATGTAGAACATCTCCACCCGGTCGCGCTCGGCAGCCTCCGCACGCAATTCGCTGTAACGGTCACTGCGCCCGCGCCAGATCTGCGCGATGGCCTCGCGCAGATTTTCATCATCCACACCGCCGCGCAGCAGCTGCCTCAAGTCCGCCCCTTCAGCTGCAAACAGACAGGTGAAGAAGCGCCCGTCGGAGGACAGGCGAGCCCGGCTGCAGTCCCCACAGAACGGCTGGGTGACCGAAGATATGAAGCCGACCTCGCCGGCGCCGTCGTCGAAGCGCCAGCGCGTCGCCACCTCGCCACGATACCCGGCATCCACGGGCGCGAGCGGCCAGCGTTCACTGATGCGCCCGACCAGCTCCGCAGAAGGCACGACATCCTCGAGACGCCAGGCATTGCTGGTGCCGACATCCATGTACTCGATGAATCGCACCACCACGGCGGTGCCACGGAAGCGCTCGACCAGATCAAGCAGCGTGTGGTCGTTGACGCCGCGCTGCACGACGACATTGAGCTTGATCGGCGAGAGTCCGACTTCGCGTGCCGCCTCGACGCCCGCGAGCACGCGCTCGAGGCTCGCCCGACCGCCGCTCATCTGCGCAAACACCTGCGGATCGAGTGAGTCCAGGCTGACGGTGATGCGGCTGAGTCCCGCAGCCTTCAGCGCGACCGCATGCTGTTCCAGCAGTACGCCGTTGGTGGTGAGCGCGAGATCCTCGACGCCCTCGATGGTCGCAAGGTCTGCGATCAGATCGGTCAGCGCCGGGCGCAGCAGCGGCTCGCCGCCGGTGATGCGCAGCTTGCGCACGCCCAGATCGACGAACAGGCGCGCCAGGCGTGCAATCTCTTCGAAGTCCAGACGCTCGGGCGAACGCAGAAAACGGAAGCGCTCATGAAAGATCTCGGCGGGCATGCAGTAAGGACAGCGGAAGTTGCAGCGGTCCATGACCGAGATGCGCAGGTCGCGCAGCGGTCTGGCATGCACGTCGCGCGGCTGGGCCGGCGCCTTGCGTCGAAAATCCATGAGCGTGTGTTCCATCGGGAATCCGTGGCGTTCGATCAACGCTTCAAGTTACCACGCGCGCGTTCAACGGCCACGCGCCGCAGCGAGACGCTCGCCCACGGCCTTCGCGTCAAGCGAAAGCCCGAGCACTCCCAGTGCCCTGTCGGCCAGGCACCAGTTTGACGAGACGACCGGGCGATCGGTGAAATCCTCATGGGCGATCACCAGTGGCAGGCTAGGCATGCCGGTGCCCGACAGCAGCACCACATCCACATCGGCAGGTTTCAGCTCGCGCAACACCGCGCGGGCATCTTCGCTGCCAAGCTCATAGATCGTCCGGGTATCGGCCGAGCGCGTGACGATGCGCCCATGCGCGACGATCTCATAGCCAAGCGACGCCCAATATTCGCGTCCGGCGTCCAGCAACCATTCCGGGTAGGGTGCAAACACCGCCAGACGACGGGCACCCATCGTCTGAAGACTTTCGTGGATCGCCTGGGTTGCCGAGAGGATCGGATAGCCCAGTCGATCCTGCTGGGCTGCGATCAGGGCCTGCTCACGTTCGCAACCCACAAGGTAGGCCGAGCCGGTGCAGGCCATCGCCACCACGTCCGGGCGCAGGGTATCGAATGTATCCAGGCAATCGCCCAGGCGCTCGATGTATTCCACCAGGCGCTCGCGCGGTGACGCCGCGCGGCTGGTCAGGCGCGCCGAGAGCATCGCCATGCCGGGCGGCAAGAGCACGTGGAACTCCGATTCCGCCGTCGGGTTCGCTTGCGGCGTGAGCACGCCCATGCGGCCGAGCCTCCCATAGTCACGGCCCGGGTATCGAGGCTGCGCCTGGCTTTCGTTCATGCCGACCGGTCTCACTGCAGGGTAGCGGCCTTGCGGAGGCCGGTGATCATCGAGGAGCGCAGCAGATACTCACGCGCACGTACCGGATCGGCAACGGTGGCCTGAAGGTCGCGCAGCGTGCGGGTACGCTCGTCTTCATCGGGTTCGAGCATGCGCGTGCGATTGCGGTGCGCCTGGCCGAGAATTTCTTCCTTGGCGATCGGCTGACGCTGCCGGCTGTAGAGGTCGAGCAATGCCGTGCTTTCACCCTGATACACACGCGCGAGCTTGTCGGTGAGATTGAATGCATCGTGCACGCCGCAGTTCATGCCCATGCCACCGCTGGGAGAGTTGATGTGCGCGGCATCACCGGCCATCAGCACACGTCCGATGCGGTAGTGCTCGATGATCCGCTGATGAATTCTATACGGACGGATCTCGAGGATCTCGAAGTGATCCTGTGAGGGGATGATGCGCCTGAGCTTGGTCTGGATGCGTTCGGGCTCCAGCGCCTGCTCGATCGTCTCCCCGGCGGCCGCATAGACGCTGCATCGCCACAGGTCAGGCAAACGCAGCAGGCTGAAAGTGCCGCCCTTGATCCACACGTAATTCACCCGTGAAAGCCCGGGCAGATGTTCTTCGAACGGAAAGTGCGTGGTGACCAGGATGGTGGTCTCCGGGTAGGTCAGCCCCTCGAACGGCAACTCGAGCAGCGCACGCACGGTGCTGCGGCTGCCGTCGGCGGCAATCAGATAGCGCCCGCGGATTTCGCGCGGCTCGCCGTCGGCGGAACGACACACCACGCGCACGCCATCGTCATCCTGGCTCAGCGAGTCCAGCGTATGCCCCATGTGCATCTCGATCGCATCGTTGCTGCTGGCCTGGGCCATCGCCAGCTCGCACAGCTTCCACTGCTCGCACTGCAGCCGGAACGGATAGCGCGTGTCGTCCGCGATCACGGACAGATCGAATTCCGCCTTCTCGTGGGTTTCATGGCGGCGCACCTGCCACGTCGGCACCTCCAGGCCATCGGCAATCAACGGCGCGCTCAAGCCCAGGGTGTCGAGCATCTCAAGCGTGGGCGGGTGGAACGTGCTCGCACGCAGATCATGCTGCAGCTCAGGTTCGCGTTCGATCAACGCGACCGCGATGCCCTGCTCTGCCAGCCGCAAAGCAGCCACCAGCCCCACCGGGCCTGCGCCGACAACGATGACCTGATCCCTGGCACGTTCATCCATGCACTTGTTCCTCCCTGGCTGATCCGCGGCAGCGCGGCAGTTTACCGCGTGTCGGACACGCGGTGACAGCACGGAAAACCGAAGCGCGCGCTAGTGGGAGGTGGCGGGGCAGTGGCGCAGATGGCGGAAGTTCTGCAGATGCGCGCCGGCCAGCATCAGGCTTCCAACCACTGTCAGGGCGATTTCCAGGGCTTCAGGGAGATTGTCATGACCCCAGGTGGCCGCGAACGCCAGCATGCCCATGGCGATGACGCCCAGTGTGAGCGCGCGGGTGGAGCGATGATGACGCCAGCCCAGCGCCAGGCCGATGGTGCTCACCGGCAGCACGAACCACAGCAGCAGCTCATGAAAGTGCTCGTCGCCACCGAAGCCGATCGACATCAAAGGAAACAGCGCGATCACCACCGGCAGAAGCAGGCAGTGCAGCAGGCACAGGCCGGAGAGAAAAATCGCGACGCGATCAAGTTGACGGGCAATGGCGACCATGGGGTTCTCGCTGCTTCGGGCAATCCCGCGCCCAGGCAGAGCTGTCAATGGGTGGAATGGCACTCCGGGCAAAGCCCGGTGAGCTCGACGTTCTGTTCACGCACCTGGAAACCCAGCGCTGCGGCTTCACGCTTCAGCGATCGTCCGATCTGCTCGGATTCGAGTTCGACGACGTTGCGACAATCACTGCAGATCAGGAACTGCGACTGATGCGCATGGCGCGGGTGCGCACAGCCGACGAAGGCGTTCAGCGTGGCGATCCGATGGACCAGGCCCGCGGCCTGGAGAAACTCCAGTGCCCGGTATACGGTGGGCGGCATGGCCCGCTTGCCGTCGCGACTGAGTTGATCGAGCAGATCGTAGGCGCCGACCGGGCGATGGTTCTGCCACACAAGCTCCAGCACCCGGCGGCGAATCGGCGTCAGTCGCAACCCTTCACGACGGCAGGTATCCTCGGCCGCGTCCAGCGCTGCGCTGATGCACGCAGCGTGGTCGTGGCTCGCATCCGGAAAGGCTTCGTTGGTGAGGGCTTGCTTCATACTGCGAGTCTCCCGCGCACCGGGGCTGGCGCGACGGCGGCAATGGGTTGTTATAGTATACCAATCGCTTGAGAATGCCTATGTTTCCTGCCAGCAGGGCCACTTCATGAACGCGAGCCGCCACAGCGAACAGTCGCCGATATTGCGTCTGCAGGGCCTAAGATTCGATTACGGTGACGGGGAGCTGCTGGCGTTTCCAGACTGCGAGGTGCCCACCGGCAAACATTGCCTCGTGCTGGGTCCCTCGGGCTGCGGCAAGAGCACCCTGCTGCACCTGATCGCGGGCCTGCTCAGACCCGCCAGCGGCCACGTGGAACTTGCCGGTCAGCGCGTGGATGCCCTGTCGGGCGCAGCGCTGGACCGTTTCCGCGGCCGGCATGTTGGCCTCGTGTTCCAGCGTCTGCACCTGCTGCCGGCGCTGCGCGTCGAAGACAATCTGCTGCTGGCACAGGGACTGGCGGGCATGCCGCGAAACCGTGCCCGTGTGCATGAACTGCTCGAGCGCCTCGGCATCGCGCACCGCGCCCACGCGCGGCCGGACGATCTGAGCTTCGGCCAGGCGCAGCGCGTCGCACTGGCACGCGCGGTGATCAATTCGCCGCCGGTCATCCTCGCCGATGAACCCACCTCGAATCTGGATGACGACAATACCCGTGAGGTGCTGAACCTGCTGCAGGCGGAGGCCTCGCTCAGCGGCGCCAGCCTTATCGTGGCGACCCACGACCGACGCATCCGCGATGCCTTCGACCTGCGCCTGGAGCTTGCGGCATGAACCTGTTCCGCCTGAGTCTCGCCTACCTGCGCGCCCAGCCGCTGAGCGCAGGCCTCAATGTCCTGTTGCTGGCGTTGGGTGTCGCGACAATCACGGTGCTGCTGCTGGTGGGCCGTCAGCTCGAAGACGGGCTGTCACGCGACGCGCGCGGCATCGACCTGGTGCTTGGCGCCAAGGGCAGTCCGATACAGATCATCCTCTCCTCGGTCTATCACCTGGATGTGCCGACGGGCAACATTCCGCTGGCCTCGGCGCTGCGCTGGGAAGCCCACCCGCTGGTCGCCGAGGCCATTCCGCTGGCACTGGGTGACAGCTATGCCGGCTTTCGCATCGTCGGCACCACACATGCCTATCCGCAGCACTTTGGCGCGGCACTCGCGGGCGGACGGCTGTGGAGCCGTTCAATGGAAGCCGTGCTCGGTGCGAGCGTGGCGGCAGAACGCGACCTGATCCCGGGCAGGCAATTCGTGGGCGTGCATGGACTGGAAGGCGGCACGCATGCGCACGACTACGCGCCCTACACCGTCGTGGGGGTGCTCGAGCCGACGGGGGGCGTACTGGACCGATTGATCCTCACGAGCGTGGAAAGCGTGTGGGACATCCATGAGGCGGGTGACGATCACGATCACGATCACGATCACGACCACGACCACGACCACGACCACGACCACGAC
>CAYLNP010000166.1:0-5990 GCA_964384925.1 uncultured Woeseiaceae bacterium | reverse complement strand
GGCCTGATTGAAGAAAGCCGCCTGAAGGCGACTAAAAAACAATCCGCTTTAGCGGGTTTTCTTCTCTAGCCGGATGGCTTCAGCCTCCGGTGAGTGCTCGGCGACGGGGCGGGTGGCGACAGCGGCATACATGCCGACTCCGGTTCGCAGTGAGGCGCGGCGGCTGACCTCGCGCACGTCCACCAATCCGGTGGATTGGGCCAGCGTGGTGAAGCGGTCATAAGTCACCGGGAAGGGAATATAACTGCGCGGCTGGGGCGTGTCGTATTCGATGAGCAGTAAGCGGCCACCCGGTTTGAGATAGGCGGTGAGCAGGGCTAACACCTCGGCATGATCCCGCGCCCAGTGGAGCGCATTGGCAATTAACAGACCATCCAGAACGGGGATGGACAGGTGATGGGTGAAATCACCGGGGATCAGGTCGAGCTGCTGGGCGAACATGTGCGTGAGCAGCGCGTACGAGGCGATGTTGAACGGCACCCCGAGAAAGACATCTGCACTGCGCTGATAGAGCTGGCAGGACAGGCGCCCACCGGCGACATGAAACTGCGCGAGCACGTGGCAGGGTGCCAGCGCCATGCGCGGCAGCTCCGCCACATTCCATGCGCTCAGGATATGGCGCCGCGAATCCGGCTCGCTGGCCAGGGACTCGAGCAGGCGGCTGATCTGGTCGATCTCCTGACCATCTGCACCACGCCACGCCCGCCACTGCGCGCCGTACACAGGACCGAGCTCGCCGTTCTCGTCGGCCCACTCGTCCCAGATGCTCACGCCGTTGGCTTTCAGGTACGCAATGCTGGTGTCCCCGGAAAGAAACCACAGCAGTTCGTGGATGATCGATCTGAGGTGCAGACGCTTGGTGGTGACCAGCGGGAAGCCTTCGCCGAGATCGAATCGCATCTGGTGGCCGAACACGCTCAAGGTGCCCGTGCCGGTACGGTCGGCCTTGCTCACGCCGTGGTCGCGAATGTTGCGCATCAGTGCGAGGTAGGCTTTCATGTGCGCGCCTGCGGCAGCACAGGCGCACGATAGGCCCGCCATATCAGCCACGCCCCCAGCAGGATCATCGGCAGGGAGAGCAGCTGGCCCATGGTCAGCCAGCCGAACGCCAGGTAGCCGATCCAGGCATCCGGCAGGCGCACGAATTCCACCACGAACCGGAACGTACCGTAACACAGCAGAAACAGGCCGCTGACCGACATCAGCGGGCGCGGACGCGACGAAAACAGCCAGACGATGACGAACAGCACTAGGCCCTCGAGCACGGCCTGATAGAGCTGTGAGGGATGTCGCGGCAGCCCCTGGTAGACCACCGAGAGCGGAAACTCCGGCGTGGTGACCTTGCCCCAGAGTTCGCCGTTGATGAAGTTGCCGATGCGCCCGAGGCCCAGGCCGATGGGCACGATCGGGGCGACGAAATCCATCAGCGCGAAGAATGGAAGTTGCAGCCGCCGGGCATACAGCCACATCGCGAGAATCACGCCCAGCAGTCCGCCGTGGAAGGACATGCCGCCCTCCCAGATGCGCAGGAGCACCAGGGGGTCTTCGATGAATTTGCCGAAGTTGTAGAACAGGATCGACCCCAGCCGGCCGCCGACGATGACGCCCAGCGCGCCGTAGAAGATCATGTCATCGACCTGCTGCGGAGTGATCGGCGCATGGGCTTTGCCGGCGCGCCAGCGCGCGAGCAGCCAGGCGGCGATGAACGCGCCGAGGAACATCAGGCCATACCAGCGCACCGCCAGGGGGCCCAGCGAGAAGGCAATGGGATCAAACTCGGGATATTCGAACACGCACGACACCGCAGGCCGGTCAGGCCGCTAGTCTAAGGGCCGATCCGATGAATATCCACCGGCCCGGGCCTGCCCGAACGTGCGTGAATGCAGGCATAATCGAGCGCGCCGCGCATCTCAAAGGAACCTGCACACGTGGACATGAGCAAGATCAGCATCGGACGCAATCCGCCCGAAGACGTCAACGTGATCATCGAGGTGCCGCTGGGTGGCGAGCCGGTGAAATACGAACTCGACAAGGTCTCCGGCGCCCTCATGGTCGATCGCTTTCTGCACACCGCCATGTTCTATCCGGGCAACTACGGGTTCATTCCGCATACGCTTTCCGAAGACGGCGATCCCTGCGATGTCATGGTGCTTGCGCAGACGCCAGTGGTACCGGGTGCTGTCATCCCCTCTCGCCCCATCGGCGCCCTGCTGATGGAGGATGAAGCCGGACAGGATGAAAAAATCCTTGCCGTGCCCTGCGACGATCTTCATCCGTACTATTCGGGCGTGCGCAACTTCACCGAGCTGCGTCCCCTGCTGTGCGAGCGCATCGCGCACTTCTTCGAGCATTACAAGGACCTCGAGCAGGGCAAGTGGGTGAAGGTATCCAACTGGGTCGATGCTGAAGAAGCGATGGCGCTGATCCGAACGGCAATCCAGCGTGCCGAGAACTCGCGCAAGCGCTGACAGGCGCATCCCTGGTTCTGACCGCGGGTCTGCTCGATGACCGGGGCCAGCGCAGGCAGACTGGCGCAGGCCTTGAGTCCCTACCTGCGCGCCCACGCGCTCAATCCGGTCGAATGGTATCCGTGGGGCGACGAGGCGCTGCGCGCAGCGCGAGACCTCGATCGGCCCATACTGCTGTCGATCGGCTACTCGGCATGCCACTGGTGTCACGTGATGGCACACGAATCCTTCGAAGACCCCGAGACGGCCGGGTTGATGAACAGCCTGTTCATCAACATCAAGGTCGACCGCGAGGAACGCCCGGACCTCGACCGGCTCTACCAGACCGCCCACCAGCTGATCACGCAGCGTTCGGGCGGCTGGCCCCTGACCATGTTTCTGACGCCCGGGGAACTCACGCCATTCTATGGCGGCACCTACTTCCCGCCGTCACCTCGTGCGGGCCTGTCCGCATTTCGCGAAGTCCTGCAGGGGATCGCTGCTTTCTATCGCGAGCGACCTGACGAAGTGCGCGAGCAGGGTCGCGCCGTGGCGGCGGTGTTCCCTCGCCTGGAGCCGGAAACGGCAGCGCAGCATGTCGCGTTGGATGCAGGCCCGATTGCTGCGGCACGACAGGCGCTGGCGCAGCGCTTCGACGACGAGTACGGCGGCTTCGGCGCGGCCCCGAAGTTTCCACATCCCGGTCACGTCACCCGGCTGCTGCGCCACTGGCGCGAGGGCGCCACGGGCGAGCAACCCGATGTGCAGGCCCTGTACATGGCAACGATGACGCTGTCGCGCATGGCCGATGGCGGCCTGCTCGACCAGCTGGGCGGTGGATTCTTCCGCTACTGCGTCGATCGCGAATGGCGCGTGCCGCACTTCGAGAAAATGCTCTGTGACAACGCAGGCCTGCTGCCGCTCTACGCGCAGGCGTGGCGCATCAGCGGCGATGAGTCCTACCGGCGCGTGGCCAGCATGACGGCGCAGTGGGTGATCGGCGAGATGCAGCTGGCGCACGGCGGCTACTGCACCGCGCTCGACGCAGACTCCGAAGCCGGCGAGGGTCGCCATTATCTATGGTCCCGCGAGCAGATAGAAGCCGTGCTGGAGGCCGATCACTTTGTCGTCGTCGAAGTGGCGATGGGGCTCGACGAGCCTGCGAGCATGGACGGGCACTGGCATCTGCATGCGCGCGGTGACTTGGCGGCGCTGGCGCGTCGGCTCGATCTTCCGCTGAGCACCGTCGAGGCACGCCTTGATCATGCGCGCGCGATTCTGCGGAAGGCACGCTCGACGCGTCCGCGCGTGCTGCGCGACGACAAGATCCTGACCGGATGGAACGCCCTGATGATCAGCGGTATGGCCGTAAGCGCCCGGTCGCTGAGCGACAGCAGCCTGGCGGCATCCGCCCGGCGTGCCATGGCGTTCATACGCCATGAACTCTGGCACGAGGGCCGGCTGTTCGCGGTACACAGCAACGGCCAGCGTGCGCAGCTTGCCTGGCTGGATGATCATGCCGCCCTGATCGATGCCGCGCTGAAACTGCTGGAGCTTGCCTGGGACGGCGAACTGCTGGGCTTCGCCGTCGAGCTCGCCGACACCATGCTCGAAAAGTTCGAGGATCGCACGCGTGGCGGCTTCTATTTCACCGGTGAGGAGCACGAGCAGCTGATCCACCGCAGCCGACCCTTCGCCGATGAGGCCACGCCGGCAGGCAACGGCCTCGCCGCATCGGCGCTGCAGCGACTGGGGCTGCTGCTCGGTGAGACACGCTATCTGGAAGCCGCAGAGCGCACGCTGCGCGCCGGCTGGACGGCCATGTGCGAGTATCCGCAAGCGCATGGCGCGATGCTCGATGCACTCGAGGAACATCTGCGTACGCCGGACATCGTCATCATCCGTGGCGAGGGCCCGCACGCCGATGCCTTGCTGGAGGTTGCCACGGCCATCTACACGCCCGGGCGGATGGTGTTCGTGATCCCGTCGGTGGCGCCGGGCCTGCCCGCCGCGCTGGCGCTCAAGCAGCCGGTCGGGCCGGCAATCGCCTATCGCTGTGTCGGCCAGCGGTGCACTGCACCGATATCCACGCCCGTCGCGCTCGCGGCAGCGCTCGCTACGCCGACTGAGACCTAGGCCGGCTCGAGCAGCAGGCCAGTCACCAGCGCGTAGGCGAAAGCATGCGCCCCGGACCACTCGGAGGCGCGGGGGCCTGCGACATTGAGCACCAGGATGCCGTTGTCACTGACGAACTCCAGCGCAGCGCGGATGCAGTCCTCCATGGGCTGCCGCCCCGCCTGGATCACCAGCACCGGCTTGTCCATGTCGTCGCAGCACTCCATCGTGTAGAGCGTGCCACCACGCAACCCCCCATGATTGAGCAGCAGGGTGGCGTCGCTGTCGATAACGTTCTGGCGGGTGCGCTCCGCGTAGCCGGCGCCCGGCAGGATCGTCAGCGGGTAGCGGAAAGCGATGATGCCGTCCTCGGCTTCGCGCCCCTCAGGACACCAGCCGCCGCACGGGGCCTCGAGCGCAAGGGCTGCATCGAGCGCGCCGCGGTCCACGCCGCTCTGGCCACCGCTGACGATCGTGAGCCAAGGCTTCTCGAGGTCCATCAGGGGAAAGCCACCAGCCAGTCATCACGGCGCGGCGAATGTGGTGTCTGCTGTGGACCGCGGAACACGACAGGTACCGAGATCAGTCCGTCGGACGTATTGAGCTGCACGGCGAAGTGCAGGTGTGGGCCCGAAGAGTAGCCTGTGTGGCCGGATGCTGCGAGCAGGCTGCCGGCACTGACCTGCTGGCCGGGCTGCACACGAATCGATCCCGGCGCCAGGTGCGCATACAGTGCCATCGACCCGTCGTCGTGAATGACGCGCACGAAGTTCGCCGCCGCGGCAAGACGCAGCGCATCCACGCCGCCCTCCTCGAAGCCGTCCGTCACTTCGAACACTACACCGGCACGCGCGGCATGCACGGCCGCGCCTTCAGGCATTGCCAGGTCGATGGCGTGCCGGCTGGCGGCGTCGTCGTGAGTGAATTCGTCCGGCCAGGCCTGGGAGATGCGATAACGCTCACCCGCAGCGAACGGGGCACGGTAGACGATGTTCGCAGCATGCTCGGCCTGAGGATCACCGTGCAGAAAATGGAAGTGATGACGCACACCCCACGCACCAGGGCGCGCGCCACGTACGCTTGCCAGCGCGCGCTCGGCGCCGGCCGCCACCACCAGCGTGCCGGCCGGCGCGCCATCGACCACGGCATTCTCCAGTTCGGAGAGGTGCCAGGCGACGTGCACCGGCGCGAAGGTTTCGTTGACGAGCACGAGGCGTACGCCTTCGCCCACCTCGTCCTCGCGCACCCATACCCCACCGGCCGGATCGCTCGACTCCGACTCGACCGCCGTTGCCGTTGACAGCAGGCCCGAGGCGAGTATCGCCACGACTGCCGCCGCGGCGACGGTCTTCATGGCCGGGAACGACATCAGCGCAGCTCGCGACGCTCCCAGCCGTCCTGCGTGCGCCTGAGCTCGTAGGCAGGCCA
>CAYLNP010000165.1:0-6006 GCA_964384925.1 uncultured Woeseiaceae bacterium | reverse complement strand
GATCAGTGGTGGCAGGTCGTTTCCGGATCCACGCATGGGGCTATCTTAGCTAAATTTCGGCCAGTTCCACGAAATAATGGCTCCAATAGCTAAACAGAGAACTCGATTGGACAGGGGTCCCGATATAAATCCTTCGTCAAAACAGAAGGTTAAGCGCCTGTGACTGAATTGGCACGCCTCGTGCAGATATCTGGCTGACTCTCACTCTCTTACGGAGAACATGCCATGGGCATTTTTTCTCGCTTCAGCGACATCGTTAATTCCAACCTCAACTCCATCCTCGACAAGGCCGAAGACCCCGAGAAGATGGTGCGCCTGATGATCCAGGAGATGGAGGACACCCTGGTGGAGGTCCGCTCTGCCGCGGCGCGCAGTATTGCCGATCGCAAGGAGCTTGGCCGCAAGGTCGGCAGCCTCGAGCGTGAGGCCGACGACTGGGCTGAGAAGGCCGAGCTTGCCGTCACCCGCGGACGCGACGATCTGGCCAAGGCCGCGCTGGGCGAGAAGACCCGGGTGGAATCCCATGCCGAGGGCATGCGTGCCCAGCTGCGCGCGGTCGAAGAGGGGCTGACCAAGCTCAACGACGACATCGCCCGCCTGGAGGCGAAGCTCGCCGACGCCAAGGCCAAGCAGCGCGCGATGATCACCCGTCACAACACCGCCTCGCGGCAGCTGTCGATGCGCAGCAAGATCCACAATACGAAGATCGATGATGCCCTGCTGCGCTTCGAGCAGTATGAGCGCAAGCTCGACGACGTCGAAGGTAGGGTCGAGGCCTACGATCTGGGTGCAAAGGAAAAGACCCTGCATGATGAGTTCGTGAGCCTGGAGTCCGAGGATCGTGTCGAGCTCGAGCTCAAGCAGCTCAAGGAGAAGATGGCGCGGCGGGCCGGCGGCGATCGCGACGCAGGCTAGCAGACCCTCACGCTAATGCCAGGCAACTGGCCAGGTTGAAGAGTGATGGAAGGTATGACCTACACGCTGTTGATCGTTCTGCTGACGGTCGTGGTACCGCTGGCGTTGATCCTGCACTACATCACGAAGTGGAAAGAGGCCAAGGGCCTGTCCGCCGAGGATGAGCAGATGCTCGAGGATATCTGGCAGGATGCCAAACGCATGGAATCCCGCGTAAACGCGCTGGAGACGATCCTCGATGACGAAGTGCCGGAATGGAGAAAGCGGGTATGACCTGGGCACTTGATCTCGACGCACTGGCGAGTGAGGCGGCGCGGCTGCACCGCGACCGAGACCAGGCGTGGCTGTTCGGGGTATGTGCCGGGCTGGCGTTGCGCTTCGGCGTGGACGTCGGACTGGTCAGGGTGGTGACAGCAGGACTGCTGGTGCTTCTGCCCTTCACGGTCGGCCCGGTGTATCTGGTGCTGGGTCTGACGCTGAAAGACAGACCGCTTGAAGGACCTGGTGCGCGCAGGGAACGTGAATTCTGGGCCCGGCACCGTGACTGCCGGGAATGGGAGTAGATTGACATGAGCAAATCCCGCAATGGTGCCCCCCGGCGTGAACGCACGATGGGCCTGTACCGCGATACCGATAAAGGCAAGCTGCTGGGCGTGTGCGCCGGCATTGCCGACTACTTCGGCTTCAGCGTGACCGGTACCCGCGTCGTGGCGCTGATTTCGCTGGTGTTCTTCATGCCGGCCACACTGCTGGTATATTTCGGTTTGGCGATCCTGCTGCCGAAGCAGTCGGATGTGCGGGCCCGCCCGGAGATGGAAGATTTCCGGCAGGAATTACGCTCCTCCCCGCAGGCGACGTTGTCGGGGGTGCGCCATCGTTTTCGCGAGTTGGACCTTCGCCTTCAACGCATGGAGCGCTACGTCACTTCGCCTCGGTTTTCACTGGATCGTGAGTTCCGCGACCTGCATGGCAAGGGGAGATAACAGGCATGAACCAGCCCTGGATCTGGGTCGCCATCGTCGCAATCGTTGCGTGGGCCATCGTCAGCACGGTGCGCGCCCGCCTCGGCGGTCGTGATCCGGTCAGCGAATGGATGGAATCCATGGGCATGGACGACGAAGGCATGAGCGGCAAGACGCGCGAGGCGCTGTCGCGCTGCGAGGCGGAAGTCTCGGCGCTGAAGGAGCGTGTGGCCGTGCTCGAGCGCCTGGCCACCGACCCGCGAAGGGAGCTGGACGCTGAATTCGACCGGTTGCGCCGCAAGGGTTGACGCACCGACACACTCCAATAGCCCTTTAACCAGGGTGGGGAAGAGCCTGCGATGAATCCATTTGAATTTGTGCTCATCATCATCGCGATGTCGTTCGGCTATGGTCTGCTGCGTGACTATCTCAAGCGGCGCGAGAAGAAGGCCGATAAGGCAGCGCCCGAGATGGCCGAGCGCCTGGAGGCACTCGAAGAGCGTATCGCCGTACTCGAGCGCATCGTCACGGATCGCAACGAGACACTGCGCCGGGAATTCGACCAGCTGCGCCACGGGTGAATGCTGCGCGACTGTCCCTGCCGGCGGCAGCCGACGCGCTGCTGGCGGAGCGGCTGGCCGGACCCCAGCCGAAGGGCATTCTGGTGATCTCGACCACCGACCTGCCCGTCACAGCTGATTGTCTGCAGGGCCGCGAGCTGGTGCACGTGACCTGCCACTCATTGCCCGAGGCCTTGGCTTCGGGCCGCCGGTTCAGCGTCGGCATTCTGCTCGATGCCTTGGCCTCGATGTCGCGGGACGATGGCACAATGCTGCTTGCGCAGCTTCGCGACCAGCTCTGCGAGCGGGTGTTCGTAGTATCGGCGGAGGCGTCGGCTTGGCCGCGCGAGGAGATGCTGGCCTTGGGCTACACGCTGTCCGCGCGCAGCGCCGACACCCAATGGCTGCTCCACGAGCACGATATCGCCACCTACAACCCCGAGCGCGAATGGAATACGCCCGAGCACTGGGCAAATCCCGAGAACTTCAGCCGCTACAGGTGGTGAACCGGGACGACGGCCCTTCGTGCCGTCCCCGCAGGCCGCGCCTAGTTGGCTTCGTTGTAGAGCCGCACCTGGGCGTTGAATTCTTCGGCCGCTTCGCGCACGAGTTCCACGGCAGCGTCACGGCGCTGCACCATCACACGTATGCGCTCTTCGTCGTACTCCTCGCGGTTCGCGTCGATGTCGGCGTCCACACATTCGATGTAGGCCTCCATCGCCGCGACGTAGTCCCGAACTTCACCTTGCGCCGCGAGCATCTGATCCATGGTCGCGGTGGTGCCGTTGGGCATGTTGTCGAGGTTCTGGGTGGGATAATCGCAGGCCAGCGCCTGGGTTCCCGCCAGCAGGCCCATGGCCGCCAGTGTCGCTGCTATGACTCGCATCGGATTCGCACTCCCCGGATATCGTCGCTTGAATATGGGCGTGGGCTTATGACTCGGGCGCCCCGTCATTCGTTCCGACGGCATTATGCCCCAGCCGGGAGAGGGCCCGCCAAGGGGCTGTCGAGGCGATACCGGTCGGGCCGGCAGGGGTGTCCGCTCAGTGGATGGTTCCGCGCCGACGCGCCAGTGTGTTCGCAGGCAAGATCGAAGCTCAGCTGAAGCCGCTCGCCTCGGCCAGGCGTAGGAGTTCCCATGAGTACCGTCGAAGTCCGTGTGGCGCTGAGTGAGCTTGCGCATGCCTACCGCCAGGGCGACACGCAGGTGCAGGTGCTCGACGGCGTCAGCGAGTCGTTCACTGCAGGCGAATTTTCAGTGCTGCTGGGGCGCAGCGGGTCGGGCAAGACCACCCTGCTGCACCTGATCGCCGGACTGGCGGCCACCCGGCACGGTGACATACACCTCATGGGCAACCGCCTTGCCGGGCTGACCGAGAAGGCACGCGCCGCGCTTCGCCGACGCCACATCGGCATGGTGTTTCAGCATTACAACCTCGTGCCTACGCTGTGCGCATGGGAGAACGTTGCCCTGCCGATGACCCTGCTGGGCATGCGACTCAGCCAGGCCCGCAGCCGGGCCATCGATGAGCTCGCGACGCTCGGCCTGGCGGCGATTGCCCAGCGCATGCCCGAACAGCTCTCCGGCGGTGAGCAGCAGCGTGTCGCGATCGCGCGCGCGATGTGCCACCGGCCCGCTGTGCTGCTTGCCGACGAGCCCACCGGCAATCTCGATCTGGACACCGCGCTCGACGTCGTGACCCGTCTGGTCGAGCTTGCGCGTGCGCACGGGACCACGCTGATCATGGCCACGCACAGTCTCGAAGTCGCCGGTCATGCCGACCGCGTGCTGCGGATCGCGGGGGGTCGGCTGCAGGCGGCGAGTCCGCCGTGAACGTGCTGCTGCGTCGCGCCAGCCTTCGCTACCTGCGCGTGCACTGGGCGCAGAGCGCATTGGCGGTGCTGGGGGTGGCTGTGGGCGTGGCTGCCTGGGTGTCCGTGCAGGGGGCGGCCAAAGCCGCTGAGGACGCATTCGGGGTGTCGACCCGTCAGGCCTTCGGCGCGGCCACACACCAGCTGCTCCCCGCGCAGCGCAGTTTCGATGAGACGGTCTACGCGAAGCTGCGCCGCGAGTTGCCCGAGCGGCCGGCGGCGCCGGTCGTGGTGGAACGTGTGACGCTGGGTACGGGGCCGGAGGAGGACGCGCGGCGCAGCGTCCAGCTGGTGGGGATCGATCCGCTGGCAGAGGCCGAAGTGCGGGGCGACGGCGTGGCAGCGGCCGGGGTGGGTCGCGGTCTTGCCGGCATGATTGGTGATACCCGGGCCGCCGTCATCCCGGAAAGCCTTGCGCGCACACTGGGTCTGGCGGTGGGCGCGCAATTTGAGGTCATGCATGCGGGCCGGGAATCCACGCTGGAGGTGTTCGAGATCGCCGCCGACGAGATGCTGCCGCTCGGCGCCGATACCCTGCTTGTGGACATGGCTGCCGCGCAGCGCGTGCTGGCGATGCCGGGCCGGCTGTCGCGTGTCGACCTGCTGCTCGGGGACGAAGACCCTGCACGGATACGCGCCTGGCTGCCTCCGGAGGTCGAACTGGTGTCCACGCTGGCACGCAGTGCAGCGGTCACGGACATGACGCGGGCCTATCGCCTGAACCTTCTGGCCTTGTCCTTGCTGACGTTGCTGGTCGGGCTGCTGCTGGTCTACAGCACCATGACCCATCTGGTGGCACAGCGTGCAGGCCTGTTCGAGCGCCTGCAGGCGCTGGGCGTCAGTACGATCGAGCTGCGGCGGCTGGTGGTCGGCGAAGCCTTGCTGCTGGGTGTCATCGGCGGCGCGCTGGGCGCGCTGATCGGCACGCTGATGGCCGGTTGGCTGGTCGGAGTGATGGCCGGCAACATCAGTGATCTGTATTTCCGCGTGCAGGTGCAGGCGCTCGCACCCCAGCCAGGCGTCATGCTGGCCGGGCTTGCGCTTGGCGTGCTCGCGGCTCTCGCTGGTGCACTGGTGCCCGCGACCGGCGTGCGGGCCCAAGGGGCGCGGCACATTGCTTCGCTGCGTCTGGAACTTGCGCTGTCGGCGCTGCTCGCAGCGGCCGCAGCCGTGGTATTCAGGTTCTCCGACAGCCTGGCCGCCGGATTCGCCGGGCTGTTCCTGAGCGCCTCTGCCGGCGCGCTGCTCGTATCCGCCACTATCGTGTTGATCGCCGGCGGTCTCGTCAGGATGCCGGGGCTGCGCGGTCGTCTGCTGGCACGCATGACCCTGCGCGAGGCGGTCGCCAGCCTCTCTCGTACCCGTATCGCGCTGGCAGGACTGGTGCTGGCGATCGCAACCCTGGTGGCACTCGACCTGATGGTCGCCAACTTCCGCAGCAGCGTGGAGGTGTGGTTGCGCGACGCGGTCAGCGGCGATCTGGTGGTCGCACTCGACAGCACCGTGCACCCGGATCCGCGGGAGGCGCCGCTGCGGGACCTCGCCGCGCAGGTCGCGCAGCTCGACGGCGTGGACGCTGTGGCCGGCATGCGCTTCATGCGTCTTCGCGACGGTGCCGACACACTGCTGCTGCGCGGCATCGACCCTGCGCACGACGTGCCCGAACTGGTGTCCGGCAGCGCAGGGGAGCCGTTCAC
>CAYLNP010000164.1:0-6010 GCA_964384925.1 uncultured Woeseiaceae bacterium | reverse complement strand
TCCGCAAGCAGCGACTCCACCTGTTCTTCGAGCCCCTGATCGGCCTGCGCCGGAGCCGCGGCCGCCAGCAGCGCGCTGCTCAGCAGTGCGGCCATCAGACCCCTTATGCGTTCATGCATGGGCATGGAGATCAGCCACTGCAGCCGGTCAGCGTCAGGCGCTGACCGGGCCGGATCAGATAGCGCGGCGCGCCGATGCCGTTGTCACGGGCCAGCGCCTGAATGCTGGGGCACCCGTTGCGCGACACGATCGTGGACAGGGTGTCGCCGTTTCGCACGGTGTAGATGCGACTTGGCGGGCGCCTGTCATCACGCGACTCGTGCAGCAGCGCGGCAAGCTGCGCTCGTTCGGCGTCCACGCACTGCGCCGCGTACACCTGCGTCAGGGCTTCGGGCAGCGCGATCTGCGTGCCCGCGGGCAGCCGCTCGAACGGCTCGTAGCGGGGATTGAGATTTCGCAGCGTACGAAACCAGCCAGCCCGGCTGCCGGCCTGGCCGAGGCATACCGAAAGTTCTCCCAGTGTCATCGGCGCTGCGATGTCGATACTCGCCGGTTGCACATCGAGCTGCGGAAACTCGACACCGTAGTCCTCGGGATGCAGGAACAGCCATGCCGCGGCGAGCACATAGGGCACATAGTCCTGGGTCTCGCGCGGCAGCTGAGCGCGGATCTCGGAGCTCCAGAAACTCGCGCGTGGCGCGCGACGCATCAGGCGCAGGACGCGACCCTCGCCGCCGTTGTATGCAGCCAGCGCCAGCTCCAGATTGTGGTTGAGTTCGGCGAAGCGCTCGTTGAGATAGGCCACGTTCGCCTGCGTCGACATCGCAGGATCGAAGCGCTGGTCGAAGCCGTTATCGCGGCGCAGTCCGAAGCGCGACCCGGTGTGCGGCATGAACTGCAGCGGGCCCGCAGCACCGGCGCGCGAGACGGCATGCACACGGCCGCCCGACTCCTTGGCCAGAATGCCGAACAGCAGGGCCTCGGGCAGCCCCGCCTCTTCATACACGGGCCACATGAGGTGGCGCATGTACTGATAGTTTTCCCAGGCATCGATCAGCGTGGGCCGCATCCACGTCAGCCAGTCATGCAAGGCGGCATTGACCGGCCCGTTGAGCGCGATGATCTCACGCAGGTCCTGGCCATTGAGCAGATTGACCGAACGCGCGGCCGCCGGAATATCGGCGAGAATCAAGGATTCGCTGTCGGGCGGCTGCTCGACCTCGGGCGGCTGCTCGACTTCCACGAACCCCTCGGCGGCACCCGTGAGCACGTCGCTGCGCAGGGTCAGCAGGTTGGCATACGCGGCCATGAAGCGCTGGGGTTCGCAACCAGACGTTTCGGCACACTGGCCTCCCGCGCGTGCGAGTTCGCTGACGGCCAGGTCCATGTCGGCGCGGGCATCGGTCTGCTCGCCGCTGCGTGTCGCCTCGAGCGCGCCTTCGTAGGCCTGCACGCTGCTGTCGATGGTCTCGTACAGCGCATTGATGGCCGACTCGTCGGCCAGCTCCTGGGGCGGCGGCGTCGGCGCAACGGCGCAGCCGGCGACAAGCAGCCAGGGGCCCACCAGGACGATCAGACGTGGCACGTCGGCAGCTCCCCAACCGAAGAACGATTCGCGAGCCTACCGCAGCCCCAACGCCTCGACAACAACCCCAGCCGGGACGGGTGTCACTCCGGCAGGAAGGCGCTGTCCTCGAAGACGAATTCCGTCCAGCTTTCCGTGTCGAGGATCTCCGGCACCCAGCGCCGCAGCCCGTCGAGCACACCCGGCGGCAGGGCATCGAAGCCCGCAACCTTGCTGCCGAAGCCGCGCGCCACCGTGCCCCCGGGTTGGCCATGCATGTTCATCCACGGCGCCCACTGATTCTTGTTCTGCAGTTGCATGTGCACAGGCGCGCTGGCCACCTGCGAATCGAGCACCGCAGCCAGCGGTGACGAAAAGGTCATGAACGAGTTGACGTAGTTCATCGCGCCAGCCTCGATCATGCTCGGCGCCGACTCGATAGACTGGGTCGCCAGAAACACGCGATCACCGATGACCTGGATGGGCAGCGGGTCGGGGTTGTAGCCCATGACGACGTAGCCGTCGGGTGTGTACAGCCGTGGCACGGGTCCGAGCCGGAAGTTGTGGATCGGCAGCGTCTCGCCGGTCACGGGATTGACGAACTCCTCGAGCGGTTCGAGGCTGTCCATCGCCGTGTAGACACCCGCCTCGTACTTGGTCATCTGGTATTCGTCGTCGCCCAGCGGTTCCCACTTGTCTACAAGTATGTTGTTCATCGTGAACATCGGCAGGTAATTGCCTTCACCCGGATCGGCATAGATGTTCAGCCGCATGAAGGAAAAGACCGTCTCGCGCGCCAGACTGCCGACCATCTTGACGTGGGTGCGCACGTTGATGCGCTTGTCCGTGAAGTCGGGCAGCGGCGTCGCCGTTGCCGCGAGCACCGGCAGCGCCGAGCCCGCCGCGATCCCGCCGAACGCCAGACCTGCCGCGCCCTTGAGGGCGTGGCGGCGCGAGAGTTGTGTGGTCATGAGTATTGTCTCCCCAGGGTGAACGCTTCCAGGATGCTAGGCCGCGCGCTGCTGGCCAGGCAAGCGCGCAGTGCCGCAGGCTGACGCGCAGCCGCCCGCGGATTCACCACGCGGTCGGGCGGGCTGAAATGTGCATGCCGGGCTCCGACCGGCAAGGCGCTCAGGCCCTGCCGAGCAGGGACTCGGCTTTGACTGTGGCCTCGCCGAGCGTGCGCGCATAAGCGTCTGCGCCCAATTGCCGCCAGATCTCGGGGGCGTCGTCGAACGCAGTCCCGCCTACCAGGATGCGCACATCGCGTTCGCAGTGCGCGCGAACGAGCGCCACCGTCGTCTGGAGCACCTGCAGCTGGGTGCTGAGCATCGCGGCGAGCACCAGCAGGTCGGCTTCGAAGAAACTCAGCGCCGTGGGCAGCTCCTCGGATGGCACATCTGCGCCCAGCAGCAGCGCCCGCCAGCCTGCACACTCGAACAGGTCCGCGGCCGCCCGAAGGCTCAGATCATGGGCGTTGCCGGCGACGGCGGCCACCACGACAGTGCGGCCGTTTGCAGCCGCACGCGGGGCCGTGTGCGAGAGAATCGCCATCGCCCGCTGCGTCGTGGTCGTGACCAGGTGCTCCTCGGGCACGCTCAGATCGCCGAGCTGCCAGAGCGTGCCGATTTCGCGCTGCGCGGGCATCAACACCTGCAGATACAGCGCCTCGAGCGACAGGCTTGCCGACGCCTCGACCAGGCTTGCGATCGCCGCCGTGACGTTTCCCTCCAGCACCAGGTTGAGGTACGTCAGCGCCAGGCGATCGGTCGCGCGCGCGGGATCCAGTCCGTCGGCTGCCTCGTCACGCCAGGGCACGGACAGTGCGTCCATACCCTGCGACAGCGTGTCCAGCGCGATGGCGCCTGCGGCCGGTGGCAGCTGACGCTGCAGCACTTGTGCCAGCGCCTGCAGGCTTGCGATGAGCCTGACCTCGTCCTGCCCACGCGCCCTGAAGGCCTTTCGACTCCAGCGCACGCGAGCAACGAACAGGGCGGGCTGGGCATTGGCGACGGCGGCGGAGAGTTCGAGCACGCGCTGGACCAGATGTCGCTTCCACGCGGGATCAACAGCACCCTGCGCGGGGGCCGCGGGCGCGCTCATCAGCATTGCCGCCTCGGTGGCGTAGGCCACCGCACTGCGCTCCAGCAGTTCTGCCGCGAATCTCTGGGCTTCGGCCATGCGCATCCCTGCCCCCGGGTTGTCCGCTTCGATGCCAAGTCTAGCGCAGCCGGGCACCGGCCGGGGTGGCGGTCTCAGGCGTCAGGGCGCCTCGCAAGCATGCACATCATCACCCAGAACCAGGTGGCGTTGAACTGCTCGACGCCGAGCACGGAGAGTCCATGTTCAGTCATCATCGCTTCGAGTTCCTCGCGATTGAGGATGCGGCGATACTGCCGTCCAGCCAGGCGGGCAAGCCACTGGATGAAATGAATCTGCGGCACCTGTCTGCACCAGTCGACCATGCACAGGTGGCCGCCCGGCTTGAGCACCCGCACCATCTCGGCCATTGCGCGCGACTGGTCAGGCACAAGATGAAACGCACTGGAACAGCTGACCGCATCGAAGCTTGCGTCCGGGAACGGCAGCGACTCCATCGAACCCTGATGCCACTGCGTGCGTTCATCCTCCGGCAGCCGGCCGCGTGCGACCTCCAGCATATCGGCCGACAGGTCCATGCCGGTGACCGCCAGCCGGGGGTGGCGGTTGCGCAGGATCTCGGCCAGCCGACCGGTCCCGCACGCCAGATCCAGCAGGGATTCCTCGCCGGTCAGGGGCAGGGTGTCGGCGAGCCGCTCCAGAGACACCTGGCTGTAGCGGTTCCAGCGGCGGTCGTAATGGCGGGCCAGTTGGGCATAGTGGGCCTGGACTTCCTCTGTCTGGCGGCGCGAGAGCGCGGCGGTATCGTTCATTCAGTGCTCCTGGTGGAAAAAGCGCAGCGCCCCCGGTTCATGCCGCGCGACTGGACAGACACTCGCGTTGCGCTGCAGGCGCGGCGAAATGTTCGTGGATCAATGCGAGCTGCCGGGGCGCGCTTTCGGCGCGGTTGACCTGCTCCCGAAAAGTAGTCGACTGCGGATGATCATGGCAGTACCAGGCCAGGTGCTTGCGGGCGATACGCACACCCGACACCTCGCCGTAGAACTCGTGCAGCGCCTCGACATGGGCCAGCAGAATTGCCGACACCTCGGCAGGCGCCGGCGCTGGCAACGGCGCCCCGGAGGCAAGGTAGTGGGCGATCTCGCGAAAAATCCACGGCCGGCCCTGCGCACCCCGACCGATCATCACCGCATCGGCACCGGTCATGGCGAGCACCCGCGCGGCCTTCTGCGGGGAGTCGATATCGCCGTTGGCCATCACCGGGATGCTCACTCCGGCTTTCACCGCAGCGATCGTTTCGTACTCTGCGACACCGCTGTAGCGCTGCTCCCGGGTACGACCGTGAACGGCCAGCGCAGCGATGCCAGCCGACTCGGCGATGCGCGCGATGCGCAGCGCGTTGCGCTGGTCGTGACGCCAGCCGGTGCGGATCTTCAGGGTCACCGGGACGTCCACAGCGGCGACGACTGCGTCGAGGATGCGTGCCACCAGCGCCTCGTCGCGAAGCAGGGCCGAGCCCGCCCAGGCCTTGCAGACCTTCTTTGCAGGACAGCCCATATTGATATCGATGATCTGCGCACCACGCGCGACATTGGCGCGCGCCGCTTCAGCGAGCATCTGGGGGTCGGCACCGGCGATCTGGACGGCGATGGGTGCAGGCTCGCCCGCATGGTCCATACGCAGGCTGGATTTTCTCGTCTGCCACAGGCGCGGATCGGCGCTCGTCATCTCCGAGACGCACAGACCGGCGCCCAGACGCCGGCACAGCTGGCGAAACGGTTTGTCGGTGACCCCGGCCATTGGAGCAAGCACGACCGGCGGGTCGATCTGATAGGGACCGATTCTCATGGCCCGGGATTATAGCCGTGCCTGACGGGTAGAATGTCGGACGTCGCCTTCACAGGGTCCGCCCGGGAGCATCGATGGAGCTGATCTGGATCTTGCTGCTGGCGCTGCTCGCCTGGGTGGTCTGGATCTTCAATCGCCTTGTGCGACTGCGCAATCGCGTGCGCTCGGCCTGGAGCGATATCGATGTGCAGCTCACGCGCCGGCACGATCTCGTGCCCCAGCTGGTCGCCGCCGTGTCGGCGTATGCCAGCCATGAAAAGGCCCTGCTCACGCATGTCACGGAGCTTCGCGCCGCCGCGGTCGCAGCGGTGGGCCCGGCGCGTCTGGCCGATCTCGAGGCCTCGCTGGAGCACGGGCTGAGCCGGCTCGTGGCGCTGCGTGAGGACTATCCGGCGCTCGAGGCCAGCGACAACTTCCTCTCCCTGCAGGTCGAACTCAGCGACGTCGAGGAGCATCTGCAGTACGCCCGGCGCTTCTACAACGGCGCCGTGCGTGACC
>CAYLNP010000163.1:0-6029 GCA_964384925.1 uncultured Woeseiaceae bacterium | reverse complement strand
TCGTCCGGAGGACCGGTACGCGACTGACGCAGGCGGTCAGCCGCGCGCCATCTGCCGATCGAGGTCGCGCTTGCGTGCAACCTCCTTGTCGATGAATTCGAGCCACTGGTTCGCAGTTCTCCGGCTGCGATCGTCCGCGCGGGCCGCTCGAAACGCCTCCTTCGCCGGCTCATACTGCTGCATCTCGAACAGACACATGCCCAGCACCACATTGGCAGTATCGGGCCGGCGCAGGCCGCCGCGACTCAGACCCGAGCGCGCTGCCTCGACGCATTGCTGGTAATTGTCCAGATTCAGGTACGACTGAGCCAACTGCAGGTAGAGTTGACCGTCGTTCGAGCGGCGTGCCGCTTCCACGAGCGGCGGCACCGCCCGCCGGTCATCCTGAGCCATCATCCACGCCTGTGACAGCAGGCGATAGTTGCGCTCATTGGCCTCGATGACGCCTTCTTCCATGCCTTTCTCGACGATTCGTGCGCCCTTGTAAGGGCCGCCATTCTGCATGTAGAGCTGGGCAAGCTGGACGATCTCGTTCTCGCGATCCATGAGTCCGGACTCGTACACAGTCTCCAGGACCGCCACCTGCTTGCGCTCCATGTTGAGCTCGCCGTAGACCGCGGACAGATGGGTCCAGTATTCCTTCTTCGGCCAGCGGCTCACGAGTATCTCAAGCACCTCGCGCAGACGCCGAGTGTCTTCCAGCTGGAAATAGCCGGCCCTGAGCAGCGCGAACCATTCCTCGCGAGCGCCTCGGTCTCGCTCGGCGATCTCGATGGCGCGGTTCAGGTAGTCGACCGACTGGCGATACTCCTCGATCTGGTAGTGCGCCACGGCCAGCAGATAAAACGGATCGCCACCCGGGTTTTCGGCCGTACTCAACCAGCGGTTGCCGTACTGAATAGCCTTGCGATACTGCTCAGTGGCCATGGCAAGCTGCACCAACGTCCACAGAGTATCGTTCATGAACCCAGTGGGCAGATCCGGCAATGCTACGACCTGCTCGAACGACCTCAGTGCGGCGTCCAGGTTTTCCTGCTGATAGTCGATCAAGCCGGTGAAATAGAGTACCTGACCGCGCTCGTAGCTATTCAGATCGGCGATATTGCGAAGCTGATCGATATCACGGCGGGCACCTGCGTAGTCGTCAGCTTCAAGCTTCTCCTGTGCACTGGCCAGGCCCTGGAATACACGTTCGCGGAGCGCCTGGACCTGCCGTGTCTCCTGCTCGTTCCCGCCCTCCTGAGCATGAACAGGCCCGATCGGCGACACGGAGCCAAAGCCTGCCGACACCAGCAACAGACCTGCTGTGGCCACGAGCGCGTGCAATCCGCGATGGTGGCGCCAGAAGCATTCTGAACGATTCATCGGTCCAGCCTCCTTTCCGCGACTGTATCGAACCATGCGAACTCAACCCTCTAGCTGGAAGGTGATACGGAATCGGACTCCGGGGACGTCGACAGGTTCACCATCGATCACCCTCGGGCGATACCGAAACCGCATCACCGCATCGATGGCTGCAGAGTCGAACACGGAGTTGCTCGAGTCCACCACGCGCGGATCTCGAACGGTGCCCTGCCGGGTCACCGTGAATTCCAGGGTAACGTAGCCCTCGAGACCACGGGTCTGCGCGCGCCTGGGATAGTTTGGCGCGACCTGCACGATCGGCATGTACTCGCCATCACTGAAGAAACCGTCGCGGCCGATATCCATGTCATGGGACACGCTGGGGGCGCTCACACCGTAGCCCGCACCTGAGGCCATATCCATGTTGTCCATTTCCCTGTCGGGCTGATCAGGGGGCGGCGCATCCGGCGGCGGCGGAGGCTCTGGCTTGTCTTCGCGGGTTTCCGTGGTCTCGTCGCGCTGAACGCGTACGAAGTCTACGAAACGAAACGTGCGCTCTTCGCCCAGCGCAGGCACACCCATGACAATCAGATATTGCATGACCCACAGCAGACTGAAGGTCACGACAGTACCCACAACGATAGCAACGAGCACTCTCAACATGACTTGAGCCCTCTTGTGGCACCAAACCTCGCAACGGCTCTACGGGCCCCGTCGCAAAACGCCGGCTGCAGCACTAGTTCTCTTCCGCCGCAATCGACACGTTGTAGACACCGGCCTGTCGCGCCGCATCCATGACCTCGATCAGCGTTTCGGTGACAGAGGCCCTGTCAGCCTGGATCACCACCGAGCCTTCAGGATTCTCGGCATGCAGACGTTCGATATTCGCACGCAACGCACGCGGATCCACCTGCCGGCGATCGATCCAGATCTCGTTGGTGTCAGAAATCGCGATCAGGATGTTGGCACGCTCCTGGCGCACCGCGGTATCGGCATCCGGACGGTTGACATCGATGCCCGCTTCCTTGACGAACGAGGCGGTGACGATGAAAAAGATCAGCATGATGAACACGACATCAAGCATCGGCGTGATGTCGATTTCGTTACTTTCTTCCTGATTTGCCGCACCAGCGAAACCCTTGCGCATGATTGTCAGCCTCAATGATCCATAGTGAGCTCGTCTTCGAGCAGTTCGATCTCGCGATTCGCGCGGTTGGACAGGACGGTCGCAAACAGCACGCCTGACAGCGCACCCACCATGCCCGCCATCGTAGGCACCGTGGCCTTGGACACACCCGAGGCCATCGCCCTCGCGTTACCCGTCCCGGTGATGGCCATCACGTCGAAGACCTCGATCATGCCGGTGACCGTACCGAGGAGCCCCAGCAGTGGACACACAGCCACCAGTGTCTTGATCATCGGCAGTCCGGCATTAGCCGCCATTCTGACCTCCGAGACCATGGCTTCGCGGATATGGCGAGCTTCCCAGGAGCGACGCTCCGGGCGTGCCTCCCACTTCCGGAACACCTCCCTGGAGAGTTCCTTGAGCCGGGAGCGGAAAAACATGAACCGCTCCAGAATCAGGACCCACATGAAGAAGATGGTCCACCCTATTACGACCAGAACGTCCCCGCCCAGTTCCAGGAAGTCGCGAATCGGCTCGTAAAGATCAATCAGTAGTTGCATGGACTACCTCTTGCGTAATCACCAGGGATAGCGGCGGCATCAGGCCGCCGCACCCTTGCTGTGCTCGCGCTCCGAGTGCTCGGCCACGATGCCGGCGCTTTGCTCGTTGAGCACATGAATGATGCGGCGGCTGCGTCCGCTGACGACCGTATGCAGCAGCACGATCGGGATGGCAACGACCAGACCGAGCACCGTGGTGACCAGCGCCTGCGAAATACCACCGGCCATGAGGGTCGGGTCGCCCGTGCCGAACAGGGTAATCGCCTGGAACGTCTGGATCATGCCGGTGACCGTACCCAGCAGACCCATCAGCGGTGCGACCACCGAGATGATCTTCAGGAACAGCAGGAAGCGTTGCAGCCGCGGGGTCTCCTTGATGATGGCCTCGCCCAGCTTTAGCTCCAGCGTCTCGGTGTCCACACGCTTGTTGTTGTGATAGACCTTGAGTACACGTCCAAGCGGGTTGTCGTCGCGCGGCTCCGAGCTCTTGAGCTGACGAGTCACCTTGCTGCTGATCAGCCCCAGCGTGACCAGTCGCTCGATGGCAAGCAGAAGGCCAAGGATGCCGAGCGCGATGATCAGGTAGCCGATTTCGGCACCCTGCTGCACACGCTCGGTCAGTGTCGGCTGCTCGATCAGCAGTGACAATATCTGGCCCCGGGTCGGGTCGAGCCCGAACGCCGCAAATCCCTCATTCGCTTCGACCAGATCGGACGTGCTGCCGATGAAGCGGCGCTGATCCGGCTGACGGACCAGCTCACTGACACTGCGGGTAGACGGCTCGTAGGACAGATATTTGCTATCGGAGACAAGATTGAACGCGCCTACGCGAACGACGTCGCGCGTTTCGCGATTGCCGTCGCTTGAAACCACCTCCAAGGGCATGCGCACGACCTTCCCCAGTTCGGTCGCTTCACGCTGCAATTCAAACCACAGCCGCTCGATCTCCTCCACCGAGGCGATACGCGAAGTCTGGCCCATGCGTTCAGCCAGGCTGAGCAGGAAGTCGCGTCGATCCGGGTACTGGATTGCGGTGAGCGAGTTGTCGAACTGGCTTGCCGCATCACCGGCGATCAGCTGCACGACGCCGAACAGCTCGCGAAGCTCACCGAGGTTTTCATTGAGCGCGGTATTGAGCGTCGCGATCTCGGTTTCGTTCGCGGAAAACTGCCCTTCAAGGGTTTCGCTGCGGGCCTCTGCACGCTGCTGATTCGCCCGCGCTTCACGCAGAAGGCGCTCCTGCTCCCCGCGCTGCGCCTCGAATTCCCGCTCGCGCTGCCGGGCTTCTTCCGAATCCCGCGCACGGCCCTGTTCAACGAGACGCAGAAGCTCGTCGAGGCTGCGGGCCTGACCCTGCGCCTGCATCGGCGCCATCGACCCGAGCACGAATACGGCGGCCGTCGCCGCCATGAAAAGTTTGAGCTTCATGGTCAGATGTCCTCCGGAGCGGGGATCGGCATCATCAGCAGTTCAGGAGCAACCTGGCGGCGCGCCACCCGCAGGCCCTGGCGGATGCGGTTGCGATACTCGCTGCCAAGCGAGACCCATTGACCTGCCCGCTGATCCCAGACGCCCTGGGTCTGACCATCGCTGGTCTGATAGACAAGCGCGACGCGACCGATGCGAAGGAAGTCCACTTCGCGATCGACGCCATCGACTTCAAGTGAGCCCTTGTAGTACTCGATCGTGCGACCGTATTCGTTCTCGATCTGGTAGGACTCCATCACGCGCCGGAATTTCTCGGCGACGCTGACATCCTGGCGATCCAGAATGCTCTGCAGGTTCTCCACCCGCTCGCGACGTTCATCGGGGAGAAACGGTACGTCGAGCGCGACGAACTGGTCGAGGCCTGCGATCATGCGCTCCATCAGCGGAACGATCTGACGCTGGATGACCGTCACCTGTTCGATGGAATTGGTGATCTCGGTCTTCTGTTCCTCCTGGCGCTGGATCTGGCGCTCCAGGAGGGTGTTGTAGACCGTGAGTCCTTCGATCTCTCGCGAGATCTGCCGGTACTGGTCAGTCAGGCTTCGGGTCTGGTTGACGATGGTGTCAACCCGCTCCTGCGATTCCTGGGCCAGCGTGATCCTACGCTCGCCCTGGTTGAGTACCTGTTCAAGATTCTGTGCGGACGCAACAGTAACCAGCAGGGTTCCCGCCGCGCCAGCGCAGACAGCAGCGAGCACACTCCTACGCTTGGGTTTCATTGACTCTCCTCGGTCCGGTCATCTCGTTTGAAGCTGCATAAGAATAATATGAATGAAAATGTTTCAGGTTCTTGTTCTCTCGCCACAGGAAACAGGCACTCCCGTCCCGGATGACCCGGCTTCCCTGCCCTTCGACCAATCCGCCGACTTCCCCGGTCAGCGCCCGGCTACTACAACGGCTGCGTGCGCCCAAGTCAATCCCGAATTTGCTGCGCCGCGGAGCCGGACGGAGCGCAGCAGCAGCCAGCAAAGGCGAACACGACTTCAGGTGACCATGCCTCAAGCATGCCCGAAACCTGTCCTGAACTGACAAAATTTTTGTGTCCGACCCCGACACGACGACAGCCGTCTCCAGCCGCCGGTGCTGGTGCCCGGCTTTGCGCCCCCTCTTCCATGAGTCGTGCCCCGCAAATCGATGCAGCGAGGCCGCGTCGATCTCCCAAGCCGTCTGTATACAATTTCATTCCCGCGATAACAAGCCCCGGAGCTGATTCGCTACCGGCGGATGCGCGGCATCAACCCTTATTTTCAGCACCCCATCCGGCCTGGCGACCCGACCCCGCAGCGCGGCGGCGCGACAGCTCGTGGCGTCCGACCGTGCGCAGATGAACCTCGTCAGGCCCGTCCGCCAGGCGCAGGCTGCGCGCCTGCGCCCAGAAATACGCCAATGGGAAATCCTGCCCTACGCCACCGCCCCCGTGCGCCTGGATCGCGCGATCGATCACGGCGAGTGCCATGCGCGGTGCGACCACCTTGATCATCGCAATCTCGCCGCGTGCGACCCGGTTGCCG
>CAYLNP010000162.1:0-6031 GCA_964384925.1 uncultured Woeseiaceae bacterium | reverse complement strand
CCGGCAGCCACCAGTGCCCCATAGCCCCCCATCGAATAGCCGATCACCGCTGCGCCATCAGGATCCGCGAAGGCCAGCCGCTGGCCGCTCTGGCCACCGACGAGCAGCTCATCGATGACGAATGCGATGTCGCGCGGGTGGTGGAACAAGGTGCTGGCGAACTCGTCGCGATCGGCATGCGTGGCCTGGGCATGATCGATCGCCGCGACGAGATATCCGTGAGAGGCCAGGTGTTCGCCCAGATAACTCATGAGCACGCGTGAGCCCGGATAGCCGTGAGAAAGGATCACAAGTGGCGCCGGGTCTGCGGCCGGGTCGGGGGCGGCGTTGCGTGTGGCACGGCCGGGAAACCTGAACGGTCGCAGCGGACGTTGGGCATCGCCGGGGCCACTGCCAAGCACATCGTCGTAGTGGGTCACGCCGTCGGCACAGCAGCGGGCCGGGTACCACAACTCGATCGTGAGTGCCCGATCCCGGCGCGGTGCGTCGTTGCCGGCCTGTGCCCCGTTCAGCGCGTCGATCTGCGCCGGATGAGTCATGGACAGTGTCGTGACACCCGCAGGATACGCACCGGGCAGCGCCAGCGCGGGGGCATCAGGACGCCGTGGGGTGGGGTTCTCGGCGGCCTGCGCCGGCGCGGACATGGCGGCCAGCCCGGCGACCATCACGGTCAGGGACAGGGCGGTCAGGCACAGGGTGGGCAGGACGGTGCGCATCGTGCGGATCGGAGGTACTCGCATCGTCCAAGTGTATCGCGGTCAGCTTACGGTGCGATGACGGATACGCGGCTCACATGCCCCGTCTACCAGTAGCGCACCCGTCCGGTGTCGACATGGATGAAATCCGAGCGTTCGTAATAGCCCACGCCCCCGGCTTTCAGCTTCAGCGCCATTTCACGGAGTCTGGCAGTCGGCACACCGCGCAGGCGCACGTCGATGGCGCGCCCCTCCATGTGCAGCGAGCGCTGTGCGACACCGTCACTTTTGTCGCGAAGCATCTCGTTGGTGCGCGGCGAGCGAAACGCCGAGATGATCTCGTAGGTGCCACGATCGCCGGCCTGCACACGCAGCTGGTGCAGGACATCGAGCAGGGCAGGGTCGATCGGGTGATGGTCGCCGGTGCGGAAGTCGCGCAGGAAATGCGTGATCTCATCGAGCGCTTCGGGGATGTGCTCGCCCTGTTCGGCGTAGGTCAGGCGAAGCCGCTCGCCTGTGTGGGTATGGTAGAAACTGAGCGTTCGTGCCTGGCGGGCATGGGCTGACTTTGGCACAGTGCTGACCGCGGCGGCGGCGATGACGCCGGCGACGAATCCTCGTCTGCTCAGCGCCGGCCGGACTTCAATCCCTTCGCACAGATGGCACATGGTGACCTCGAGATGTATCGGTACGACCCACGGAAGGATCAACCCCGGAAACGCTACTTTGCGCGGGCGGGAAGCCTGTCGGCGTTGACCTGCTTCACATGCCTGCTCTATGGCCCCGCCTTGGCTGCCGATATCGCCGAGCCATCACTCTCCCCGCAGGCGGAAGCCCTGCGGGCGCGGGTGGAAGTGCTCGCAGTGGAGCCGCGCGTTGCGGAGGTGCCGGTAGCTGACCACTGGTTCCTGATCCGGTATTACGAACGACGCCAGTTTAGCCCGGTGTGGGGTACTTCGGCAAAACTCGCGCAGCTGATCGACGCACTGGCCGGCAGCGAGCGTCATGGACTCGATCCGGATGACTACCATGTCGATCTGCTGCGCGAACAACTCGCTGAGCTTGAGAACGGTGACGAGTTTCGTCCCGACCTCGAAATCCTTGCCACCGACGCCCTGGCGCGCCTTGCGTTTCACCTGCACTTCGGCAAGGTCAACCCCGAGCAACTGGAGCCGACCTGGAATTTCACCCGAAGCATGGCGGGCATCAGCCCCGTCAACGCGATGGCGCGGCTCGTGGACGCAGACGATCTGTCGCGTGCGCTCGATGCGCTGGCCCCGCAATTGCCCCGCTATGGCGCCTTGATCGATGCGCTCGCCACGCATCGGGCCATCGCCGCGAAGGGCGGCTGGTTGCCGGTACCGGCGGGACCGACATTGCGCCCGGGTGACAGGTCGCCACGCGTCGCGGCCCTGCGCGAGCGCCTGCGAGTCTCTGGTGAGCTCGAGCCGATCCCTGTCGAGCGGGTTGATGCGCAGCCGAACGACGCAGATCCGAGCGTTGATGCGCAGCCCGCCGGGCTGGAGGACGATCACTTCGATGCAGTGCTGGAGTCGGCGGTGCGGCGGTTCCAGCGTCGCCACGCGCTGGCCGAGGACGCTGTCGTCGGCGCGCGCACGCTGGCGGCACTGAACGTGCCCGTGGCCTCGCGCATCGATCAGCTGCGCGTGAATCTCGAACGTGTTCGCTGGGTGTTCCGGGATCTGGGGCCGCGCTACGTGATTGCAAACATCGCCCGGTTTCGGGTCAGCCTGATCGAAAACGGCGAAGCGGTGTGGGAAACGCGCGCCGTGGTGGGACGAAGCTACCGGCAGACTCCGGTCTTCCGCTCCGACATGCGCTACCTGGTGTTCAACCCGACCTGGACCGTGCCCCCGGGCATTCTCGCCCGTGACCTGTTGCCGGAAATCCGTCGCGACCCCGAGACGCTGACGCGACGTAATATGGTGTTGCTGGACCTGCAGGGACGACCAGTGGATGCAGCCGGTGTGGACTGGCAGTCGCTGCCCACGCGCGGATTTCCGTACATGATCCGCCAGCAGCCAGGACCCGACAATGCCCTGGGGCAGGTGAAATTCATGTATCCGAACCCGTATCACGTGTACATGCATGACACGCCCGCGCGCAATCTGTTCGGGGAAACGGATCGAGCCTTCAGCTCCGGCTGCGTGCGGCTGGACAATCCGCTCGAATTCGCAAGGATCCTGCTGGCGGGTACCGGCGACTGGGATGACGCGGCGATCGCCCGGGTCATTGCCGACGGTCGTCCACGTACCGTCAATTTGCCGCAGCCACTGCCAGTCCTGACGATCTACGCGACCGCGGTGCCCGAAGATGGCGAGATCCTGTTCCTGCCGGACGTCTACAGTCGTGACGACCGGCTGCTTGCAGCCCTGAACGAAAGCTTCCGGTTCTCGCCACCCGCGGGCTATGAGGAATCGCTGCTCGACGCGCGCTAGTCCCAGGTCATCGCGCCAAAGATGCAATCGTCCGGACCGAGGTAGTCGATGGCGCAGGTGTAGGTGCCCAGGAAGCGCAGGTCGGCACTGATCAGCGCACCGGCAATGCCGGTGTTGCCCAGAGAGTCGTCGAAGCTGCCACGAAAGATGCCGAAGGTCCCGTCGAAGCGGTCCATATCCAGCTGCATCGATACGCCGACGTCCTCGTCGATGTCGCAGAATCCCGCCTCGCAGAACGCCCATGCACTCCAGGTGGAGTTGGCGCCCGGCCGCAGCCAGGCGTGACGTCCGGCCCAGCCGCCGTCGAGATCGGTAAAGTAGTACTCAGGCAGCAGCGTCGCGCCACGTTCAAGCACGGCGAACTCGAAGAACTCGCTGACCACGACCGCGTATCGACGCTGCGGGTCGGTCAACAGTCGAAGCGCGGTGCCGTCGCTGAGTTCCGCCGCAAAGAGATCCGGCCCGACGCTGCGCAGTCTGCCGTTGGTGCCGGCGTTGACCCCGGAGATCAGCTCGCGGCTGATGGTGTCGCCGCACACCCGCCACTCCAGCGTGAACAGCGTGCCATCGTCGTCCTCCATGGCACCAAACCAGGTACCGTCCAACCCCAGCGAGGGGCCGGTGCATTCCGCGACGATCGTGTCCTCGCCACCGCAGGCGGAGAGCGTGAGCGCTGCCAGCGCACCCAGCAGCAGGGTTCCGAATCGATGTGGTGCACGCATGACGACTTCTCCCGGTGAGCTCGACGGCAGCCGGTCGCTCGCATCGCACGCGCCGGTCGCTTGAACAGAAGCCTAGCGGGGGAAAGCTGAACGCAGGATGACCGCGGCGAATGCGGGGCCGGCCGAGCGACCTGCAGCCTAATTGCCGACGATGAAGCTCACCACCGTGCAGGCGCTGCCGCCGACGTTCAGCGTGGCGAAGCGCCTCGCGCCCTCGACCTGGCAGTCTCCCGCCTGACCACGGACCTGGCGTGATGCGTCGAGCAGCATACGCACGCCGGTTGCGCCGACCGGATGGCCCAGACCGATCAAGCCACCGCTTGGATTCACCGGCAGCCGACCGCCCATGGCAATCGTGCCGTCTTCAATGGCTCGCCAGCTCTCGCCCGGCGCGGTGATACCGAAATGGTCGATGGCCATGTACTCGGTGGTGGTGAAGCAGTCGTGGGTCTCGATGCCGTCGACTTCGTAGACGTTGTCGAGTCCGGCGCGGCCGAGCGCTTCAGCGATCGCCCTGCGCACGTGCGGAAACACGTAGGCTGAATCCCGGCTGGCGTGGAGTTTCGTCTCGAAGGCGATCGGGGCGCTGCGGTGTCCCCAGCCCTGGATCCGCGGCAGGGAGGCCAGCGGTACGCCATGCCGGGCCGCCCAGCTGCGCGCCTTGTCCTCCCCGGCCAGCACGACTGCGGCCACGCCGTCGGTGATCTGCCCGCAGTCCTGCTTCCTGATCATGCCGTCGATGACCGGGTTGGCCTCGTCATCGGCGGTGAAGCTGGTCGGCGTGAACTGCCATTGGCGGGTCTGGGCATTGGGGTTGCGCCGGGCATTGGCGAAATTGTTCTGCGCGATGGCCATCAGGTGCGCATGGTCGAGCCCGTAGCGACGGGCGTATTCCTCGCCGAGTTTCGCGAACAGATGTGGCCACGGCCAGCGCACATCCTGGCATTCGTGGCCGGTCCAGATGGCCGCGCCCAAATACTCCGCGGCCTGGCCGCCCGGAACGTTGCGCATCTGTTCCACGCCCACCACCAGCGCGCAGTCGTAGCGCCCGGATTCGATATCGGTCATTGCCGAGAGCACGGCGATGCTGCCCGAAGCGCAGGCCGCCTCGTGTCTGGACGTCGGCAGTTCCGCCATCGCCGGATCGGCCAGGCCGAAAAATCCCCCGAGCAGGCCCTGGCGGCAGAACAGCTCGGCGACGAAGTTGCCGACATGCCCGACTTCGATCTCGGCGGCCTCCATGCCTGCGTCTGCCAACGCGCCATGCACCCCGGCAGAGAACATCTCGAAAATGTCGCGGCCCTCACGCGCCCAGTTGCGTGCGAAATCGCTCTGGTGGCCACCCAGAATATAGATGTTACTGCCCATCGCGTCCTCTCAGGGCCGGCCATGTCCGTCCGGCCGTGACCTCGCTGGCCTTCGTAACCTGAAGTGTACCGCGTGGCCGCCCCTACGTGAGGGCACCGGGAGTGTGCTATCTTCTGCGCCCTTTTTCCCACCTGGCAGCGACGAAAAACCTACCCCATGAGCAAACTCTCCCTGAGCAAGGATCGCATCCGTTTTCTGCTGCTGGAGGGTATCCACGATGCCGCCGTGGCCGTGCTGCGCGAGGAGGGCTATCACAACGTCGAGCAGGTCAGCAGCTCACTGGTCGGCCAGGACCTGATCGACGCGGTCGCCGATGCGCATTTTCTTGGCATCCGCTCGCGTACCCAGGTCACCGCCGAGGTCCTCGATGCGGCCACTCGGCTCAATGCCATCGGCTGTTTCTGCATCGGCACCAACCAGGTGGACCTGGAGGCGGCCGAGTCGCGAGGCCTCCCGGTATTCAACGCTCCGTTCTCCAACACCCGCAGCGTGGCTGAGCTGGTGCTGGCTGAGGTGGTGTTCCTGATGCGCGGGGTGGCACAGAAGAACGCGGCGGCACACCGCGGCCAATGGCTGAAGACGGCCGCTCGCAGCTTCGAGATCCGCGGCAAGCGTCTCGGCATCATCGGCTACGGTCACATCGGGACTCAGCTCGGCGTGCTGGCCGAGGCACTGGGCATGCGCGTGTGGTATCACGATATCGAGAACAAGTTGCCGCTGGGCAACGCCCAGCGTGCCCCTGATCTGCACACGCTGCTCGCCGGGTCGGACGTGGTCACGCTGCATG
>CAYLNP010000161.1:5260-6038 GCA_964384925.1 uncultured Woeseiaceae bacterium | reverse complement strand
CGCAGACTACCGGGTGATCGTCGGTCTGTTCGAAGCCGGGGTCGCCCCAATACGCCTCGCCGGCGACCCATCGCTGCGCGGCGAAGTCGTACTCCAGGCATTCAGCGCTGCGGTGACCAGAGGATTCGACGAAGCGACGGTACTCGCCACGGGTGACCTCGGTTACGCCGATTTCGTAGGCCTCGGCTATGCGCACACGCAGGCGCGGCTGTTCCACGAGCACCCGATCGGGCTCGAGGAAGGATCTCGCCAGTGCCTCGGGTGCGGAACCCATCCAGTACTCGCCGGTGGGCACCGGCACGGTCTGCGGGCAGGCGCTGCAATGAAGCGTCGCCGCGGAATGGAGCATCAGGTGCGCGAGCACCAGCAAAGGAGTCATCCCCGGAATCATGCCCGACTACTCGCATCGATGGCCACCTTCGGCAGTACCGCGGGCGCGGGCAGGCCTCGTGTCGCCAGGTTGAACAACCATTCGATCGATCTGTCGTGACGCGCTGTCATCCGGCCCATGATCGCTACTGCAGCGACCGTGCGCCGGCTCACCTTCACCTCGCGGGCATCGCGAAACAACGGCCGACGATGAATGTTGTTAAGCGTCAACACGGCCAATCCGAGCGCCCACAAACAGAAACGCCGAATGCCCGCTTCCTCGCGCGGCAACAGCAGCGTATAGGTTCGTGCATTGCGCAGGTGGGCATGCGCCACGGCGAGCAGCGACGTCATGCCGTCGCTGAAGGCCCTGGCCGGGACCTGCATGACGAGGTCTTCCAGCGGCGAC
>CAYLNP010000161.1:0-5250 GCA_964384925.1 uncultured Woeseiaceae bacterium | reverse complement strand
CGCGCTGCGTGGCAGCCAGCAGACACCACGGAAATGATCATCGTGGATGTCCTTGAGAATATTGGTCAACTGCAGCCCCTGGCCGAAGGATGGCGCGAGTGCCATCAGCTGATCGCGATCGCGCGCGATGCGATCGGAATACGCGCAGAATAGTTCCGTGAGCATTTCCCCCACCACGCCGGCGACGTAGTAGCAGTATCGATCGAGCTCCGCCTGGTCGACCAGGCCACGGCGATCGGCGCGGCGCTGGAAGCTCGACATGCCGGTGCTCATCACCTCCACGCAGCGGCGCAATGCGCGCTGCTGCGGCACCTCGAAGCTCTGAGTCACTGCCAGCACCTGGTGCACGTGAGCGATGAGTTCGCGTTCTGCCGGCAAGGTGTGTGCGGAGAGCAGCGGCACCAGCGCCGAAGCAAACCCGCCTGCTGCATCCTCACCTGCAAGCAGCGCCACCAGCCGCCGGCTGAACAGCTCCTTCTGCGTCTGGCTGAGCTGGGGTTCGTCCTCGATCGTGTCGGCAATCCGGCACAGCAGGTAGGCGTTGGTGACCACAGTGGACAGTGGCTGCGGGAGTTGCGGGATGGTAATGGCGAAGGTACGAGACACCCGCTCGAGTATCGCGGATTGAAAGCCCAGCGCCTCGCCCACTGCGCTTGAGTCTGTGATCATCCCGGTAGTCATTCGAGTCAGCGCCGACGCCCCGGGCTCAGGCGACGTCCGGCGCAAAAGGACAGTAGTCTTCCTTCTCAACCAGATCGAAGGCGAAGATGAACTTGGCCATGCCGCACAGCACGGCCATGATCATGCCGAGTTCGAACAGTTCGCCGTCGGTGAAGTGTTCGCGGCAGCGCGCATGCAACGCCGCATCGACGTGACCCCTGGGATTGGTCAGCACCATGACATCGGCCAGCGCGAGCGCTGCCTTCTGCGCCTGTGAGAAGGGTCCCTGTTCGTAGTCGGCCAGCGCCGCAATCTGCTCATCGGAGACGCCCGCCGCACGCGCAGCCGCCGTATCGGCGCGATTGCAGAACGCGCACCCATGTACGTTCGCCAGACGCAGGCGCAGCAGTTCTACGAGCTGGCGGTCAAGGCGTCCGGAATAGAACACCTTCTGGTAGAAGTCTTCGAGATACCACTGCCACATCACGGGGTTGTGGCCAGCCACCTCGACGAAGGTAGCATCGCCGTGCAGCGCCATCGAGGCATCCCACGCGCTCTGCATCCCCGGGGGCAGCGCATCTCGCGGCACGCGCGACAGGGGCGTGGCCGGTTTCACCTGGCTCGGCCGGTGGCGAGTGCCAGTCCGAGGATGGGGTGCATGTGTGTTCTCCGTGTATGCGTCCAGGCGATACGGTAGCCGCATCGTCCCGGCCCGTCCATCGCCGCGAGACGCGACCGACGGCCTGTGCGGCTGCCCGGAAGCTCGGTCCGATGCCTCGGTCCCCAGTTGACCGGTCGGCCAGTTAATTATAGACTTCGACGATGTCCCAGCCCGCCACCCGTGACCCGGATCTGACGCGTACGCGCATCCTCGATGCCGCGCTCCGTCTGTTCGCGCAACAGGGACCGGCGGCCGTGACCATGCGGGCGATTGCCGAAGCATCGGGGGTCACCAAGAGCCTCATTCATCACCATTTCGGCAGCAAGGAAGCGCTGTGGACCGCGGTGAAGGAAGACGCATTCCTGCGCTATGCACAGGGCCAGCGCGCTGACCTGGAGGCAGCCTCCGTACCCGGCGCCGAACTGCTGGAGAATTCCGTGTTGCGGTATTTCCGCTTTCTGCAGGAACACCCGAGTGTGGTGCGGATGTTCGCCTGGGCGCACATGGAAAAGGATGACACCTGCGGTGAGGTCGATGCGGCATTGGTGGGCCTGGGCGCCCAGCGTATACGCGAAGCGCAGCAGGCCGGCCTGCTGCGCGACGACATCAACCCGACGCATGTCGTGACGATTTTCGTCAACGCCTGCACGTACTGGTTCGAGGCGCGTGCGCATCACGCGCAGTGGCCGGGTATCGGCACGGACGACGAGTTTCTCGAAGATTTCCTCAAGGTTTTCATGGCAGGGCTGGCACCGCGGGCCTGAGGCCCGCGCGCGGTGCCCGGAGCATTCCTGATGTATCGGTTCGCTGCTTTCCGATTCGCCGGCGCATTAACTGACCGGTCGGCCGGTTTAATCCCGTCGCGCTCACCCGTACTGTTGCTGCTTGCGCTGGCCGCCGTGAGCTCAAGCGGCTGCCGCAGCGCTGCCCAGGAGTCAGACCTGGCGGCCGTGTCGGACGCCCGGCCCGTCCGGGTCGCCATCGCGCGCGAGCAGACACTTGGCCAGTCGCTGCGCCTGCCCGGCAGTTTGCGGAGTGCGCAGCGCAGCCGACCCGCTTTCCTTCACGCGGGCTACGTGGCTGAGCGCCCCGCCCTGCTCGGCAGTCGCGTCACCGCAGGCGAGATTCTAGCCACGCTTCACAATCCGGCCCTGCAGCCCGGTGTACTGGCGGCCGAAGCCGGCGTGCGCGAGGCACAGGAGCAGTTCGCGCAACTGGAACGCGACACCGAGCGGCTGATCGAACTTCGCGCGCGCAGCCTGGTGTCGGAAGACGAGCTGGAACGCACGCGATCGCGTCGCGACAGTGCACGCGAAGTGCTGGCCAGTGCCCAGGCACGGCTCGCCGAGGCCCGCGAGCAGCTCGGCGAGGCCAGCCTGCGCGCACCGTTCGCTGGCGTGGTCATGGATGTGCATGTCGAAGCCGGCGACTTCGTTGCCGCCGGTCAGCCGGTGCTGGAACTGGCCGACACCACCCGCCTGGAGGTGCGTATCGAACTGCCTCCGGCACGGGCGGGCACCATGAACACAGGGGATAGCGTGCGCATCTTGCGCAGCCGAGATGGCGCGCAGGGTAGTGGGCAGGTGCGCGAGATCGGCGGTGCCCTGCCCGGCCGCACGCGACCGGTCATCGTCGAGCTCGACCTGACCGATGGAACATGGCTGCCGGGCGAAGCCGTGTACGTCGTGGTCGACACCGGCCGGGCGCCGGCGCTGTTCGTGCCGCTGGCCGCGATCGTCAACCCCGGCACCGGTGTGAGCCGTGTCTATCGCGTCAACGACGACCGCGTCGAAGCCATCGAAGTCCGAACGGGATTACTGGCCGATGGCTGGGTCGCAGTCGAGGGTCCATTGCACGCCGGGGATGAAGTGCTGATTGCCGGTCAGGCCACGGTACTCGACGGCGAGGCCGTGAGCGTCCTGCGGTGACGCTGATCTTCGCGGCACTGAGTCATCGCCGGCTGATCCTCTCGGCCGTACTGCTGCTCTCGGCGATCGGTCTGGCCGCCTGGCTGATGATGGACCGCCAGGAAGATCCGTTCTTCCCGCACCGCTACGGGCAGATCCTGGTGCCCTGGGAGGGCGCGGAACCCGAGCAGGTAGCGCGTCTGATCGTGCAGCCGCTGGAGGAGGAACTCGCCGCTATCGCGGAAGTGAACGAGATCCGTGCCACTGCGCGACTCGGCGTGGCGGCGTTGATCGTCGGCATGCATCAGCATGTCTATGACACCGATGTCGTCTGGGAGCGCGTACGCGCAGCCGTATCGCGCGCCGAGCAGCGCTTCCCGGCGGGTGCCGGGCCTGTGAGAATCAACGATCGGTCCATGGAGACTCACGGCGTCGTCCTGGCCGTGACCGGCAGCGACGATCTGCTGGTCCTGCTGGAGGCGGCGCGCGCGCTGCGTCGTGATCTTTTCCGCATGCCCGATATCGCCCGTGTCGAAGTGCTCGGTGACCCGGGCGAGCAGTTGCTCATCAGCCTCGACCCGTCCGCGCTTGCCAGCCTCGGCCTGGATGTCACTGAGGTAGGTCGCCAGCTCGATGCGCGCAACCGCACGCGCCCGGGCGGCGTGCTTGCCGCAGGTGACCGCAACCTGGTGCTCTCGTCGACCGGCGAATTCACTGACCTGGGCGAGCTGGCCGATACGCCCATTCGCACGCGCGACGGCGCGCTGCTGCCGCTGGGCGAGCTTGCCGACATTCGATTCGCCGCTGCGGAGCCTGCAACCACCCGGCTGTGGTTCGATGGCAAGCCAACGGTGGCGCTGGGTATCGTGATGCCCAGCAACCGAATCGATGCGGTGCGTTTCGGCCGCGAACTGCGAACACTCGTTGCGCGACTGGGCGATGACTACGCGCCACTGGCGATCGAGGAGATGTTTTTCCAGCCTGCGTGGGTCGAGCGCCGCCTTGCCGAGCTTGGCCGATCGCTGCTCCTGGGCGTAGTCATTGTCGCCACGGTACTCCTGCTGACCATGGGTCTGCGCCTGGGTCTGCTGGTCGCAAGCCTTTTGCCGCTGGTGACACTCAGCGCCCTGGCCGTGTTCGCGATGGGGGGCGGCGTGCTGCACCAGATGGCGATCGCCGGCATGGTCATCGCGCTTGGCATGCTGGTCGACAACGCCATCGTCATGGCTGAAAACCTGCAGTGGCACCTGGATCGTGGTGCCAGTCGCCGCGAGGCTGCGACCGAGGCGGTGCGCGAACTGGCCGGCCCACTCGCTGCGGCCACCGGCACCACGCTCGCCGCGTTCACGCCGCTGCTGCTCGCCCGTGGCGACACCGCAGATTTCACGCGCGCCATCCCCGCGATGGTGATGCTTATTCTGGTGGCCAGCTACCTCTATTCGTTGCTGGTCACACCGACCTGGGGGGTCAGCGTACTCAAGCCCCGACCGCCTCGAGCACGCGGCAGGTTTCAGATACTCGGCGAACGCCTCGCGCGGCTGGGCCTGGCCCGGCCGCGTACGGTGCTGCTCGTCAGCGTGTTGGCGCTTGCGGCCAGTCTCGCCCTCGGCACCCTGCTGCAACGCGACTTTTTCCCGGACACCGATCGAAACGAACTGATCGTTGATCTGCGCTTTCCTGAAGGCACGCGCACTGACCACACCGCCCTTCAGGCGCGCGGCTTTGCCGCGGAGCTTCGAGCGCATCCGAAGGTCCAGTCGGCGCATATTTTCGCCGGCTTCAGCGGTCCGCGCTTCTACTATAATCTGCTGGAAATACCGGCGGCGCCGCATCTTGCCCGTATCGTGCTGACCACGCTCAGCGATCGGGACCTGCCGGAACTGCTGAGTCTGGTGCGCGCCAGGGCAGCGCATGCCGTGCCCGATGCACAGATCAACGCACGCCGACTCGGACAGGGCCCTCCGGTAGACGCGCCCGTGGAGATTCGCGTGCAGGGACGCGACCCCGCCGCGCTGCACGCTG
>CAYLNP010000160.1:0-6056 GCA_964384925.1 uncultured Woeseiaceae bacterium | reverse complement strand
GTGGTTCGATCCCGCCCCTGGCCACCATTTAAATCAAGCACTTAGAGATGTGTCACTCGTGGGCACGTTTTCGCTTGCGTGAGTATTGCGTGAGGTCAGCTGACGCTTAGCCGGCGCAACACCACGATTTCCGGCCTGTTCCCGTTACCGCGGTCGCAGACCTGGTTCGCCGCGTCGATCAGCTTGGACAGTTCGGCTCCCGAGTAGTGGGTGGTGATCCGTCCCGACCGATGCCCCAGCAGATCCTGGCGATCCTCGAAGCTGACCCCGGCCGCCCGAAGACGGCGGCCGAAGGTGTGCTTCAGATCGTGCACCCGGACCTGCTCAAGCCCCACCCGCTTGCGTGCCCGCAGCCAGGCACCGTTCAGCATGCGCTGGACCGGCTTGCCCTGGTAAGCGAACACGTGGGTGGGATGCCGACCACGCTGCGCCTCAACAACCGACCGCGCGACCTGATTCAGCACCACCAAGCGCTCCTCGCCGTTCTTCACCAGCTCCCCCGGAACCATGAACACGCTGGTCTCCAGTGCCGGCACCCTGACCTCCCAGTTCCACTGCAGGCGGCAGATCTCGCCATCGCGGCACCCGGTGTTCACGGCGAACAGCGCCATGCTTCCAAGGTGCCCCGGCAGTTCCCTGAAGAGCCGCCCCTGCTCGTCCCAGTCCAGCGGATAGGGTTGCCGCTTGTGGGTGTCAGGCAGGAGCTTGATCTTCGGTGCCGCCGCCAACCAGGTCAGGCCGAAATCGTCCATCCACTCCGTTGCCGCGAGATTCAGGATGCGGCGGACGACCTTGAGCCCGTGGTTGATGGTTCCGACGCTGACGCCTTCCCTCCGTCGCTCGTTGATCCACGACTGCAGGCTGCCGATATGCAGGCGGTCGAGGGGTAGCTGGCCGACGATCGGCACCAGCTGCTTCAGGCGGCCGACATCGCTGCCGATGCTGCGCTTGTGCTGGTTCTCCAGCACGAACTTGGCTGCCGCCTGCTCGAACGTCCGCGAGGGCCTGACGCCGTAGACCGTCGCCTGCCGGGTTTCCTCTGTCAGCCGGGCGAGGAACTGCTCCGCTTCCTGGAGTTGAGCCGTTCCAGTGCTCTGGCAAATTCGCCGCCCGCAGATGCGTTTGTCGATATGCCAGACACCCTGCCGCCAGACGAGACCTGGCGTTCTCTTACGCCCCATGTCGATGCTCCTTTCGGTCGACCGGGACGTCCGTTGCAGGCCACATACTGATCCGCCCAGGCGTCCAGCTCAAGCCGGTCGAAGGCCACGCCCTGCCTGCCAATCCGGACCTCCCGGAGCCCGGGCCGCACCTCGGCGTTGAAGCGATTGCGATCCATGCCCAGGTACCTCGGCGCGTCGCGGAGGCGGAGGAGTCGCGGGGTCATGGGTCTTTGCGCAACGTGGGTGCGTGCATGGGTTTCTCCGGGGAGAAATTCTCCGCCGTGGCGGTCACCCGCGAAACCCGCTCCAGCGCAGCCAGGCGCAGACGGCACGCCGCGATCTCATGACGGCCAGCGAATTCCGAAATTCACAGGCACGCGGTAGTTGATGCCGCGTGCTGCGCGCAGGGCGCGCCCGATGTGCAGATCCGGAAGGGCCATGCTGCGGCCTTTAATCTTGCTGCAACTCCGGATCTCTTCGCTGGCCGTCTCTGGACTCCAGCCTGTAATCGCCTGGCACTGCCGGGATTTGTCGGGAGCCTGTCGCCGCGCTGTTCGTCGGCTGCTCGGCTTACTGTCGAGTCGCCGCTCGTGTCCGGTCTGGCAGACCGTCATCGGGGTGTGGCGTTCTGTCGGATGAGCACGCATTCCCGGTCACGGTTCGTCCCGAACGCGCACCCCTCAGGGGCTAGTCATCGACGCCACGTGAGTTACGGGATGACGCTTCAATGGCCTCCCGGATGACCTCCCGGAACCCGTCGAAGCGCAGGGTCACCGGCGTCAGCGTGGCCACGGCGTCGACGTCGTGCAGGTAGTTCTTCACGGTCACGCTGGTTGCCAGCCAGGCACGGAGTTGAACCCGGCGGCTCCTGGCGAGTTGCTCCTTCCTGTCGCGGTCCGATTCCGGCTCACTCTTCTGACCAGAGATCTCTTCAGGAGTTAATAAAGAGATATCAGGAGGTAGGTCCGACGGCGTCGGACGCCCCGTCCGGTGCGGTCGGACAGTGGGGTCCAGCAGGTACTTCGGGTTGATTGCAACCTTATCGGGAACGCAGGCCCAGACCTCGCCGAGGTGTTCCGCTTCATCCACCGGGGCAGGCATCAGCCAGCCCTCCAGGAACGCCTGCTCACGGTATTCGAGCACCGTGTCCTTGTTCTGCCCCGAGTGCAGACCGATGAGCCGTGCGCCGGCCCAGCAGCCGCGGCCATTGGCATGCATGCACCGCATGTGGCCGTCCAGGGTCAGGCGCAATTCCCGGTAGGGTCCCTGGGCGCTCAGGTAGGCGCGCCACCAGGCCCACGAGTTGATCACTAGCTTTGGCATAACACTGACTCCGGCTGGTCGTCAGCGGCTTTGGGACACGTAGCGCTGCAGCTCCTCGGCGGTGACGTAAGTCCGTCGACCGTCCTTCTGGGTCAGGATCTGCCCGGCGCGAATGCGCTCGTAGAGCGTGGCCCGGCTCAGGCGAAGAATGCGGGCCACTTCGGGAATATCGAAGCGGAGCTGGGGCAGGGAATCGGTTTGCTGTGACATGGACGTCTCCGGGTGAAGCAACGGGAGTTAGGGGACGTCCGTCTAGATAATGCAGTCGATTCGTCCATGCAAGTAAGGCACAGGCGGACCTGCGCTGCGCTACCCCGGTCTTCGACAGACGACGATGTACGCCACTGCGTCAGAAACCTCGGGACTGGGATTTGCGCAAACGGCATCCGCCGACCGCAGAAGTTGTCCCTTCTCGCTCGGCGGTGCACACGGGTTGTTGCACCCGGTGCGACTGTTCCGGACCGGGAGTCCGCTTACCGCTTCAGGGGCTGCTGCCTCGATCTCGCCACCTGGGCAGCCAGCCATTCATTGACCTCGCTCTCGAGCCAGCCCACCGACCGTAGGCTCAGGGCGATCGGCCGGGGGAACCTGCCTTGAGAAATGAGGTGGTAGATCGACGAGCGGGCGAGGCCGATCCGGGCCTTTACCGCCGGCAGACGAAGGATGGTCTCAGGCATGACTAGTCTCCTGGTTGCCCTCGCGCCCGCCATTCGGGCCGTTAGGGCTTGTCCAGCAGCACCGTCCGGTTCCACGGTCTCCGTGACCTGCGGGGTAGCCGGTTCCCACAGGCGGCGGTGGGTAGGGGAAACTCCAGGGCCAGCGGAGTCGCCTCACGCGGTGCTTGAAACGGCTATGCCGTGAAGAATGAACCCATTTCCCCGGCTCCTGAGAGGCCCCTGCAAACTGACAAACGAGCCGGTTTGAAGTCTTGGCAAACTGCAGCAAACTCCGTATGATAATGATCGGGGAACGAGCAGGACTTTGTTCCAATCTATGGAACTGCACGTCGAAAGGACTTTCGGAAATGTGCAGTCCGCTAAGGATCTACAAATGAAACTTCGACGGTACGTGGGTTACGGATTAATCGGTCTTGCGATGATCGCGGCCGGAGGCTGTGCGACGATACTCAACGACGAGACTCAGCAGATCAATGTAGCGTCGTCGACGGGCGAAAAGTTCAAGTTTTCAGTAGATGGACAGTCCTTCGAAGGCCCGGCAATCGTTGCCGTTACGCGTGCGAAGGCGGACAAATTTATCGTGTCCGAATCGCCGAATTGCGTGAAGCAGACCCTGTTACCGTCGAGGGTTGATGGCAAGTTCTTCATCAACATCTTGACTGGCGGCGTGTTTGGATCAACCACTGACTATTCCACCGAAGAAATGTGGGCCTATGACACGTCGGTTGTGGTCAGTTGTACGAAGGAATAGGTTCGTAAACTCGAGAAGAAAGGGGAACCTCTGGGTTCCCCTTTTTTTATTCCCTGGTTACGTCTGGTCTGCCTCCCCGGTCGCCCATTTGATCGGTGAGTTGGCCGTGCGGGACAAACTGTACGAGCAGCCCACCTGGCTCGCACTGACCCACACCGATGGCGCCCAGACCCGTCTCCGCGACAGCAAACTAATCCTGACGGGTGAGGCCTTCACTCCTGCATCGGAGTTGATGCGGACGATTGAAGTGCTCTACAACAGCCAGAATCCAACTGCTGAGCAGTGCGCGCTCCCTGCAAGGAACGAGTGGATCTCCAAGCAGCTCGGCATCGAGCCGGCGTCGCTCAATCACTGTCTCGATCTAACCCAGTATCTGGCCAGGGCGCCCGTGGACGAGGTCGCGGTGGTCTACGCCTCGGAGAACATCTCCCAACCCTCCAGCACGATGGGGCATATTCTCATCAAGATCGAGGGGAAAGACCAAGATGGCAACCATCGAGAGCACGCCGTTTCGTTCTTCACGGAGATCCGGGGCTTTAATGTACCCAGGATCGCCTATGAGAGCCTGATCGCGGGGAAGAAGGGCTACTTCTCACTGACGCCCTACGACAAGAAGGCACAAGCCTATCTGGCCGGCGAGCAACGCAACATCTGGGAATATCAGCTCGACCTGACGGCCGAGCAGAAGAGACTGATCCAGTTTCACATCTGGGAGCTGAAGACTGCCAATCCGACCTATTTTTTCGATTCGTACAACTGCGCCACGTTGACCAATTTCGTTCTCGCAACGGCGGCGCCGGCGTTGCTGGTGCACGGCGCCCATTTCCTTAGCCCCCTCGACGTCGTAAAGGGCGTATACCAGCGTGGCCTGGTTCGCCAGGTCGTCGTCACTCCCTCGAGCAAGTGGAAGGTGCGAATGATCTCCGGAAGCCTGTCCCGAGAAGTCAATCGCGCCGTCAAGCACTCGGTCGAGTCCGGGAGCGTTGGCAAGCTACCGGTCATGAGATCGGACGAGCAGCAATTTCTCGTGGATTCCCTGGCCCGTGCCTACAGTGACTTCCTGTACGAACAGGGACTGCGTAAGCCCGCTGCATGGAGCGAGTACTCCTTGCAGCTGGACGAACGCGAGGCGTCGGTCAAGGAAACCTATGTGATCGACCTTTCCAGGTACAAGAACCCCTTGGCAACACCGAGGGATGGACAGTGGTATGGCGGAGCTTATCGATTCGACCACGAGAACTACCTAAAGGTCGGGTTACTGCCCGTCTCGCACACGCTTGCCGATGACAATCGGCAATTCTTCAGTGAGACGGAGTTGCGTCTGGCTGACATCTCGATACTCGTCTCCACAGAGAGTGGGGACATCAAGCTGAACGAATTTCAGCTCATCTCCGCCTCTTCATTCTTGCCCCGCAACGAGTTCACGGGTGGACTGTCCGGGAGGTTCAGGGTTGGCCTGGAACCCCACTACGATGGGACGCTAAAGAGAAGGATTGCCGGGAACATCGCTGGGGGGCTCGGGGCTACATTCGAACCCCTCTCGCATGTCCTGGTCTACGGCGTGCTTAATGCAGGCTTGGGATATCGCGTCGGGCATGCGCCTTACGCCTATGGGGGACCGGAAGTCGGGATAATTGTCGATGAGATCTTCGACATGAAGACTATCCTTGCAATCAACTCGACGTTTGGGCAAATCGACTCCGGGTCGGAAGTGTTCAGTGTCAGTGTCCGTCAATCCAAGCGAGTCAATGATCGCTATACGTTGGTCGTCGAAGGCAACTATGTGTTCAATGACGAGGAAGCCGATCTGGAGCTCGCTGCAATGCTGAAGTACTTGTTTTGAAAGTAAACGTAGCTGTAAGGGGCCCGGGCGTCCGCCTCTATGAAATCTCGCAACGACTGTCGCTGGCTATCCAGTCGCGTGAGTGTTGCGTGAATCAGCTCTGCACAGTCCTGCATCGTGGGGTAAATCTGCAACGGACGCCCCAGCCAACTCATTGATGCAATTACCTTTTGATGTTTCCGGCCAAGATTGAAAATCCGCGTGTCGGTGGTTCGATCCCGCCCCTGGCCACCATTCACCTGTTGGTCCATACCGGACACATGGTTTACGTTTTATACCGGAGACATGGTTTACACCTG
>CAYLNP010000159.1:0-6098 GCA_964384925.1 uncultured Woeseiaceae bacterium | reverse complement strand
GACTCATTCGTCTGGCGCAGCTCATCGAGTTCCTGCTGCCTGGCCTCCAGCTGCGCCTGCAGTGCGGCGGCGGATTCGCCACGTGCGGCATGCTTGGCCTCGAGATCCGCGATGCGCCCCTGCAGCGCCGCCTGTGTGGCGAGCGCACTGGCGGCCTCCTGCTGGCGGGCGGTCAGAGCTTCTTCGCGGGTCTGCATCTCGGCGCGCAGTTCGCGCAGCTGCGCTTCGAGATCTTCGTTGCGGCCGCGCAGAAAATTCAGTTCCTTCTTGCCAGCCTGTTCGGGGGCCGAGTCACTGATGCGAAGTTTCTTGCGCAGATAGTGGGCTGCCTTGCGCTCGTCCTCGACGACGACGCCGAGGCGCTCGGTCTCGAACTTCCAGTCATCGCGCTCGCGCTCGGTAGCCTCAAGGGCGGTCTCGAGCTGCTCGACCCGGCTGCGCAGCTCGCGGGTGTCCGGGCTGCGCTCGGCAAGGCTGGCCTCCAGCGTCACGATGCGCTGCTCTGAGAGCCGAAGCGTCTCGAGGATCACCTCGATGGCTTGCTGTGTGGACGGCTGGCTGTCGCTCATCGGCTTCAAGTCAAGGTATACGGCGGATTCCACTACATGCAAACTACCGCGGCATACCGGTCGTGGAGTGGGCATGGATCACGCTTTTGACATAAAGGTCCGGACCGTTGGTGGCGCGTGGCGGCGCGCGTCGTGAACACTCGGGCGTTCTGCGACACAGCCGAGAAGCTGCTCGGCGAGGCGGGCGGGATCGCACTCCGGTATTTCCGCCGACGGATGCTGATCGAGGACAAGGGCGAGGGCGAGGCTTTCGATCCTGTCACTGCCGCGGATCGCGAGGTCGAGGCGTGCCTGCGCGAGGGCCTGCGTCGTGCCTGGCCCGAACATGGGGTGCGCGGCGAGGAGTTTGCGCCGACCCCGGGCGGCGGTGATTTCACCTGGCTGATCGATCCCATCGACGGTACGCGTGCCTTCATCAGCGGCATGCCGCTGTGGGGGATTCTGCTGGGCCTGCTCGAAGCTGACAGACCGCGTCTGGGCTTCATGCACCAGCCGTATCTGGACGAGATCTTCGGCGGTGACGGCGAGCAGGCGTGGCTGTTGCGCAAGCAAGGCCGCGAGCCCCTGCGAACACGCACGGTCGGCACACTCGCTGAAGCCGTCCTCTACACTACCCATCCGGATCACTTCGCCAGCGCCGCCGATACTCGGCATCATGCACGACTGGCAGCCCAGGTGCGTCTGTCGCGCTACGGCGGCGATTGCTACAGTTACTGCATGCTGGCCGCCGGCCATGTGCAGCTGGTGGTCGAATCCGGACTGCAGGACCACGACATCCTGCCGCTGGTGCCCATCGTCGAAGGTGCCGGGGGCGTGATCACGGACTGGCACGGAAATGCATTGCGGGGGGGTGGTCAGGTGCTGGCCTCGGCCGATGCCGGACTGCACGCTCAGGCGCTGGCGGCGCTCACCGGCTGAGCGGTCGGCCGGCGCCGCGCGCGGCCGGCACCGAGCCCGGTGCGTAACCCCCCCGGGGGGGATCAGGCGGCGGGGGAACCGCCCGTACGCAAGGTCACGTCATGCACACCCTGACGTGCCGGCCCCACCTTGAATCCGAGCTCGCGCGAAAGAGCCAGCATGCGCCGGTTGTCCTGCAGCACTTCGCCTGCGAGCTCGCCGATGCCGCGCGCGCGGCAGTAACGAATGAGTTTCTCCAGCAGCATGCGGCCGAGGCCGTGGCCCTTGATGTCGGAGCGCACGATGATGCCGAACTCCGCGCGCAGTCGATCAGGATCACTGATGGCACGCACGACACCGAGCGTGCGCCGGGTCTCGCCGTGGGAGGCGATGAACGCCATTTCCCGGTCATAGTCGATTTGTGTGTAGCGCGCCAGCTGCGAGTGTTCCAGCACCTTCATGAGGCCGAAGAATCGGAAGCGGATATCCTCATCCCTGAGGCTGGCGAAAAACTCGCGGTGTGCGGGTTCGTCCTCGGGGCGGATGGGCCGCAGCACAATCTGCTCGCCGTCGAATTCGCAGCGTTCCTCCAGACTGGCTGGATAGGGCGAGATGGCAAGCTGCGGACGCGGGCCGAGATCCGGTGCCCGCAGCTCGACGCGCGCGTCCAGTGCGATCACGCCGCTGGCATCGGCGAGCAGCGGGTTGATGTCGAGGGATTCGACCTCCCCCAGGTCGCTGACCAGCTGCGCGATCCGCACCAGCACTTCGCAGATCAGGTCCACGCGCGCGGCAGGGTGATGGCGGAATCCCGCCAGCAGCCGGGACACCCGCGTCGCATCGACGAGTTGCCTCGCCAGCGCCATGTTCAGCGGCGGCAACGCAAGCGCGCTGTCGTCGATGACCTCGACACCGGTGCCGCCATGGCCGAACAGAATCACCGGTCCGAACACCTCATCTGTGCTTGCGCCGATGATCAGTTCGAAGGCGCCCTCGCGCCGGGCCATGGCCTGCACGCTGTAGCCCTGCAGCCGCGTTCCTGGCCGCTGGGCAACGCGTCGCGCAATGCCGGCAGCGGCTTCGCGCACCGCCTGCGCCGAGGCCAGGTCCAGCACCACGCCGCCGACATCCGACTTGTGCGTGATATCGGGCGAAAGCACCTTGAGGGCGACAGGGAAGCCGATGTCCTCGGCCATGCGCGCCGCCTCGTCGGCATCCTTCGCGCTTCGCGTGTCGACGACCGGGATGGCGTAGGCGGCGAACAGCTGCTTGGCCTCGACCTCCGACAGCCAGCGGCGCTGCTCTGCCCGGGCGCCCGCAATGATGCTGCGCACCGCCTGCACATCGACAGCGTCGGATTCGGGCAAGGCTTCGGGCAGCTCCATCAGTGCGGCCTGGTTGCTGCGATACTCGAGCATGCGCAGGAACGCTGCAACCGCGTCTTCCGGTGAGGAGAAGCTGGGCAGTCCGGCGGCGGCGAAGGTGCCTGCGGCTTCGCGAGCCGAGGCCCCGCCCAGCCAGCAGCCAAGCACCGGTCTGGTACCGCCTGCGGCGATCGGCGCCAGCGTCGAGGCGATCGCCGGCGTGGCCGCCAGCGCGGTCGGCGCATGCACGATCAGCACGGCATCGCTGCCCGCGTCGGCCAGCAGGGCCTCAAGGGCACCGGCGTAACGCTGCGGTGAGGCATCACCGATGATGTCCACCGGGTTGGCACGCGACCAGTTGGCCGGGAGCAGTGTATCGAGCTGTTCGACGGTCTCCGGGGCGAGCGCAGCCAGCGTGCCGCCACCCTCCATCAACGCATCCGTGGCGAGAATGCCGGGACCGCCGCCGTTCGTGAGAATCGTCAGCCGACCGCCGTGCACCGTGCGAGCGCGGCCCAGCAGTTCGGCGGTATCGAAGAGATCCTCGATGCCGCGCACGCGCAGCGCGCCGGCGCGCCGGATCGCGGCGTCGTAGACCACGTCACTGCCTGCCAGTGCGCCGGTGTGGGACGCCGCCGCGCGCGCCCCCTCGGGCATACGGCCGGCCTTGACGATGATCAGCGGTTTGTTGCGAGCCGCCGCCCGTGCTGCCGACATGAACTTGCGTGCTGCGCTCAGGGATTCCATGTACAGCAGGATGGAGCGTGTGCCGGGATCACTGCCGAGGTGATCGATGACATCGCCGATGTCGACATCCAGGCAGTTGCCCATCGAGACGAAGCATGAAAAGCCTATGTTCCGCTCGGCAGCCCAGTCCAGCACCGTTGTGGCCAGCGCGCCGGACTGGGTGATGAAGGCGATACTGCCGCTTCTGGCCGCGCCCGGCGCGAAACTTGCGTTGAGGCCAAGGGCGGGCACCAGCAGTCCGACGCAGTTGGGCCCAAGGATGCGCACCCCGTGCCTGCCCGCGGCGCTGAGCATTTCGGCCAGCAGATCGCGTCCGACGGCCGCGCTGGCCTGCTCGAAACCTGCGGAGATCACGATTGCGGCACGCGTGCCGCGCGCACCCAGCGCATCGATGATGCGCGGTATGGTGACCGGTGGGGTACAGATCACCGCCAGCGAGGGCGGCTCGGGCAGTGCGTCCGCATCCCGATAGCTGCGCAGGCCCTGCACCGTCCGGTGCGCGGGATTCACCGCGTAGATCGGACCTGCAAAGTCACCGGCCAGCAGGTTGCGCAATACCGCGGCACCGACACTGTGCTCACGCTCGGAGGCGCCGAACACCGCCACCGACTGCGGACGAAAAAGCTGATCGAGATGGCGGACAGACATGTCACGGATGATTGCAGATTCGTGTGACAGATTCACAGCCCGCCAGCAGGCTGTCGCCCTGCGCACGATGCTGTACTCTGGTAGCGCCGCCTCTGAAATCCACCGCCACTCGCACGCCGCAAGATACCCGCATCGATGACAACTGCAGACCCCGACGCGCCCACCCTTCGCAGCGCCCTTTCGAGTACCTGGCCTCTGCTGCTGGGGTTTGCGCTGATCATGCTGGGGGGAGGCCTGCAGGGCACCCTGCTGGGTCTGCGTGCATCGATGGAGAACTTTCCCACCCTGGGCACCGGCATGATGATGTCGGCCTATTACGTCGGCTTCCTGCTGGGATCTTTCGCGACGAATTACCTGGTCTCCAGGGTTGGACATATCCGTGTGTTTGCGGCGCTCGCGTCGCTGGCCTCCATGATCATTCTTCTGCATTCGGTGGCGGTGGACGTGGCGCTGTGGGGTGTGCTGCGGTTCCTGTCAGGCATCTGCTTTGCCGGCGTGTACATCGTGGCCGAGAGCTGGCTGAACGACCGCGCGAGCAATGCCACGCGCGGACGCATCTTTGCCATCTATATGACGATCAGTTTCGCGGGCCTGGCCGTCGGGCAGTTCCTCCTCAATCTCGCCGATCCGATGGCAAGCACCCTGTTCATGGTGGTGTCGATCCTGGTGTCGCTGGCGGCGGTGCCCCTGGTGCTCAGCTCCGGCCACGGCCCGAGTTTTGCCCGGCCCGTGGGACTGGGTTTCAACGTGGTGTACGCGCGCTCACCCATGGCGGTTGCCGGCGTGCTGGCTTCCGGCCTGGCGTCGGGTGCCGTGTTCGGCATGGCCGCGGTCTACGCGAATGCCGTCGGGCTGAGCGTGGCCCAGACCGCGACGTTCGTCGCGATGCCGATCATAGGGGCCATGCTGCTGCAGTGGCCGCTGGGATATCTGTCCGACCGTATCGACCGTCGGCGCGTCATCGTGCTGGCATCGGTCATCGCGCTGCTGGCGGCAACGCTGGCCATCCTGGTCAACGCCGGGTCGTTGCTGTTCTACGCGGCGATGGTGCTGCTGGGCGGCAGCACGCTGCCTGTCTACGGGATCGCGGCCTCGCATCTCAATGACCAGCTCGCACTCGACGAGATGGTCGCGGCCAGCAGCACGCTGGTGTTGCTATCTGGGATGGGTGCAGCCCTGGGCCCGGTGGTCGTGTCGCTGCTGATGGGCGGGATCGGACCCAGCGGGTTCCTGTGGTTCTTTGCGATGGTCAGCACCACGTTGCTGGCCTATACCGGCTGGCGCATCCGTCTGCACAGGCCGGCAGCGCTCATCAAGCGACCATGGATGCAGGCCCGCCCCGCGGTTTCGCCGGTGGCCGTGACCATGGGGGTCGAAGCACGCGTGGACGATGAGACCGGCGGGCTGGAAGACACCGGGAGTCAGACCGGGCCGTCGCTGGACCCCATCGCTCGCCAGGCCCCGTGAGTGCGGAACGCCTGCGGCCTGCGCAAGCAAAAAAAACGCGGCCCCCTGTCAATGAAGGGGGCCGCGTGATGTTGCTGACGTAAAACCGGCAGACGGGCTGCCCGAATTTACGGCAGGATCACTTGGTCGATGATGTGGATCACGCCATTGCTCGCCATGACATCGGCCTGAACGACGGTGGCATCATCGATCTTCACGGTGCCGTTGTCGACGGTGACCGAAATGCTGGCCCCGTTGACGGTTTCCGCTGAGTCAACATTGACCACATCGGCGGCCGTGACCTTGCCCGCCACCACGTGGTAGGTCAGGATCGCAACGAGCTGGTCACGGTTTTCGGGCAGCAGCAGGCTTTCGACAGTACCTTCGGGCAGCGCGGCAAAGGCCTCGTCGGTCGGCGCAAACACGG
>CAYLNP010000158.1:0-6100 GCA_964384925.1 uncultured Woeseiaceae bacterium | reverse complement strand
GGATCTCGAACCCGTGCAGACGCAACGCGTGCTGCTGACCAACATGCAGGGTGTCACCGGTCCTATCATCGCCGAGCATGTGCTGGCGATGATGCTGTCCCTTAGCCGCGGACTCAACCGCTTCATGGTCGCGCAGCAGCGCGGACACTGGGCCCGCGGCGATTCTGTCGTGGAACAGATGACCGTGCTTCAGGGCAAGACGCTGCTGGTGGTAGGGCTGGGCGGGATCGGTACCGAGGTCGCGCAGCGTGCTCATGCGCTGGGCATGCGTATCGTGGCCACACGCGGCAGCCGCCGCGAAGGCCCGGCGTTCGTCAGCTACGTCGGGCTGGCCGACGAGGCGATGGCGTTGGCGCGAGAAGCTGATGTCGTGGTCAATGCGACCCCGTTGACGGACGCCACACGCGGTCTGTTCGACGCAGCATTCTTCCGGAACATGCCGGCGCATGCACTGTTCATCAATGTCGGCCGCGGGGGCAGTGTCGTCACCGATGACCTGGTGGCGGCGCTGAGCGAGGGACACATCGCCGGTGCCGGACTCGATGTGCATGCTCCAACACCGTTGCCGCCGGACCATCCGCTGTGGCAATTGCCAAATGTAGTCATCACTCCGCACGTCGCTTCGCGCAGCGACATCGGCCGTGAGGATCTCTGGCAGGTGGTGGCCGAAAACCTGCGACGCTATGTTCAGGGCGAGCGCATGCTCGCGGTGGTAGATCCACAGCGTCAGTATTGAGGCTGAAGGGCGTGGCGCGGTTTAGAAGATGGACCGTGGCTGGCTGGGACGGGTGGAGGGGGATGCGGCGTCTGGAGCTGGGGAACGCCGATCGTTGAGGGCCGTCGGGGCGGGCTGGGTCCGGGAATCTGGGTTGTCGCGCTACTTGGTGAGAATCAACTTGTTGCTTGCCGTGTGGCGCAGCCGATATTCCACGTCCCCATGCCGGATACGGACTTCGCGCTGGCCCTCGAGCAAGGCGCGGGACGCGATGCAGCGATGCGTTCGACTCTCGGATGGCGAGGTGGCTGCTGAAAGCCTGGCAGGCTTGGCCGTTGGCGACTTGGCTCTCACAGGCGGGTCTCCGTGAAACCGATGGAAATGCGAATGATTCTTATTCTGTACTGATCGATGCAGCCAGTCAAGCGGCGGCGGGCACAAAAGAGGCCCGACCCCTTGCGGGGCCGGGCCTGACGGTTATGCGGCGTGTTCTGCCGCGCGGGGATCAGCGTCCTCGGCGGTCGCCGGGCCAGGGGGCCGGGAGACATCGCGCCCTATGAGCATGTCGACGATGCGTGTCGACGCCCCGTTGTAGAACCCGGCCTGGACACCCTCGACACTCTCGGGGTTACGGAATGTCCCGAACACCATGTCGACCACGGGCAGGTTCGAATAGTTGTAGCGATGGCGTCCCCGCTGGTGATGGACGACGTGACTCTCCGGGCGCTGGACGAGATAACCCAGCCAGCGGGGTGTACGGATGTTGGCGTGCTGGAACATCGCGTTGAACCCCAGCCAGGCCCCGCCAATCACCGCTGCCTCCATCGTCAGCCCCAGCAGCGGAAAGAACACCAGGCTGCTCCAGGTGGTGAACATGAAGATGTCCACCGGGTGCAGATAGTTGGCGCTGAACGCATCCATCGCCTCCGCACTGTGGTGCACCTGGTGCGCAAAGCGCCACAGCCAGTCGTAGCGGTGTGCCAGCCGGTGATACCAGTAGTGCACCACTTCGTAAACGCCGATGCCGGCGACCGCACCGAGGCCTGTGCCCAGTTGGCTGCCATCCAGCAGATGGAAGTCGCCCAGCAGCGTGCCCCAGAAGGCGGTCACCGCCATGGCCCCGGCAACGGCCGCCACAGTGGCCACGGTCATGCGGGTTTTCCACCAGCGTGGTCGCTCGAACGCGCGGGCGCCGTGTACCAGTGCCAACAACATGAAGGCCGGAATCAATGCCAGCGGAAGAATACTCAGTAACTCGATCATGATCTCACTCCTCGGTTCCTTCGGTGCAGCCGCCCCACTGGCCGCTGCAGGTCAGGCATCTTCGGATTCGAGGTGCTGTGAGAACTGAAATCGAGCCGCTATTTTTCCGGTATTTTCCCGCTATTCAGTTGAAAAGACGGGGAATTGGACGTTCGCAATCGCGACGTCGCCGAAACCGGCACGTTCCAGCAGCGCCGGCCAGCGTGGATCAGGCCGCAGTCGATCGAACAGCGGCTCCCAGCGGTGCTCGAGAAACCCGCCCGCGCCGTTGACCCGATACTCGACTTCGAGCCATTCGAAGGCTTTGTCGATGTCACCGCGGTGCGCATATACCTGGGCGTAGTTTCCCGCCGCCCGGTCGCCGTACTGCGCCATCAACTCCGCCAGCGCCGCGTCCGATGACCCATCGTCGTCCACGGCGTTTGCGAGCAGTGCTCCGCCGAGCAGTCGGCCAGCCTCGAGGGGTTCGTCCTGCAGTACAGCGGCAGCACCTTCAAGGTCGTTCTGCGCGAGCAGGATACGCGCGAGGCGATAGTGCGCACCGGCGTATTGTGGGCTGAGCGTCAGCGCATCGCGTATGGCGCGTTCGGCCTCCGGGTAGCGCCGCGACAGCAGATAGGCGTTGGCGAGGTTTGCGTGGCTGATCGCCGACACCGGGTCGCGCATCGCAACCTCCTGGAGCATCGAGATGGCGTCGTCCATGCGGCCCAGGGCCACTGCGAACAGCGCTGCGTTGCCAAGAATACTCGGGTCGTCCGGGGCGAGCTCGAGTGCACGGCGGTGATGGCGCGCCGCTGCCTGCAGATCGTTGTCCTGGTGCAGTGCGAGCCAGGCGAGCCGGTCGTGCGCCGGACCATGGTCGGGGTCGATTGAAAGCGCAGTGAGGGCGGCCTCACGGGCAAGCGCGTAGCCTTCATCCCGGGGCATCAGCGCAAAGCCGACAAGGTTGAAGTACACCACGGCGAGCTCACTCCAGGCCGGCACATATCCCGCGTCTATCGCCAGCGCCTGACGGAAGAGTTCGACCGCGCGCGGCAGACTCTCGGGGGTATTCTGATGGCCGATGTGTCGAGCCTGCAGATACAGGGTATAGGCACGTAGGTCGGTTTCATGGCGCCGCTGCGGCGTGCCCAGCAACTGCACGCGAAGCTGGCGCGCCACCTCCGCGGCGATTTCCTCCTGAATGGCAAAGATGTCTTCCAGCGTACGCTCATAGGTTGCCGCCCAGAGTTGATACCCTTCCCGGGCATCGGTGAGCTGCGTACTGATGCGCACCTGACCGCCCGCGTGGCGCACGCTGCCGGTCAGAACGTGAGCTACCCGCAACTGCTCGGCAATCTGCCCCTGATCCAGTGTGGAATCGCGGAATGCGAACGCGGAGTTTCGCGCTGCCACCCGCAGCTGCCCGACACCCGTGAGCAGCGAGATGAGTTCATCGGCCAGGCCGTCGGCGAAGTAACCCTGGTCGCCATCGGTACTGAGATCTTCGAAGGGCAGCACCGCAATGGAGTGGGGAGGCACGGCCGGCACACCCGAGGTGTCCAGGCGCTGGACGATCAGGACTGCGACGACGATGGCGACCGACAGCACGACCGCGATGGCGCGCCATTGCGGATGTATGTGCGGGGCCAGGCGGGCGGCGGAGGGCTCTGCCGATGGTGGCGGGGGATCCTGGGCCGCCTGGCGCGGCGGCAGCGCCTGCACCGGCATCAGGAGCCGGTAACCGCGCTTCGGGATGGTCTCGATATAGCGTTGCCCGTCGCCCTGACGCTCACCAAGCAGTCGGCGAAGCTCGCCGATGGTGCTTGTGAGCGGTTCATCGGTGACTGCGGTCCTGCCCCACACCGCGCTGAGAATATCGTCGCGCTCGACGACCTGGCCGGCGTGCGCGGCAAGGGTGCACAGCACATCCATGGCCTTGCGCCGAACATGGCGTACCTGCCCTTCGACCGCCACGTCGGGGCCGGTCACGCCGACGATCCGACCCTCGAGCGGTCGCACTTCCCAGTCGCCGATGCGAAAGCCGCGAGACAGATCCATGGTCGCCTGCGTCGTTGCCGCTGGAACGACGGATTGTAGCCCAGCGACAAACGCCCCAGCGTGTCCGGATCAGAGCGCGCAGAGCAACTCTGCGGCGCGCACCAGTGTGTTGTCGTCCTTCGCGAAGCAAAAGCGCAGGACCGGATCCCCGGGCGGATCAAGGTAGAACACCGAGACCGGAATCGATGCGATGCCATGCTCGATGGTAAGGCGTCGGGCCAGGGCTACGTCGGGCTCATCAGTGATCGCCGAGTAGTCCAGCAGCTGGAAGTAGGTGCCGGCCGCAGGCTGCAACCGGAACCTCGAGCCTTCGAGCAGGCGGCAGAACCGGTCACGTTTTTGCTGGTAGAACGCCGGCAGATCCAGGTGGTGCCGGGGGTGCGCAGCGAGGAAGTCCGCCAGCCCAAGCTGAACGGGGGTCGTGGAGGTAAAGGTCACGTACTGGTGGACCTTGCGAAGCTCTGCGGTCAGCGTGGTCGGTGCCACGCAATAACCGATCTTCCAGCCGGTGGCGTGATAGGTCTTGCCGAACGACGAGACCACGAAGGCGCGCGCGGCAAGTGCCGGCCGGCGCAGCAGGCTCTGATGCACGGCACCGTCGAAGATGATGTGTTCGTACACCTCATCGGCCAGTAGCAGCGTATCGCGGTCGGCAAGCAGCGACTCAAGGGCGTCGAGGTCCTCGCCCGCCAGCACGCTGCCCGTTGGGTTGTGCGGGCTGTTCAGAATGATCAGGCGTGTGTTCGCGCTTAACGCGTCGGCAACCGCATTCCAGTCCGGTCGGTACTGCGGTGCCGTCAGGGGCAGGTGGATACAGCGGCCTCCGGCAAGCTCCACTGCAGGTTCATAGGCGTCGTAGGCCGGGTCGAACACGATGACTTCATCGCCGGGCCGTATGATGGCGTGGATGGCGCAGAACAGCGCCTCAGTGGCCCCGGAAGTGACGGTCACCTCGGTGTCGGCATCGACGCGGCGTGCGTAGAGATTCCATACCTTGTCTGCGATCGCTGCCCGCAGGGTCGGTACCCCGGTCATGGGAGCGTATTGGTTGTGGCCGCTGTTGAGGTAGTAGGTGACCCGCTCGAGAAGCGCAGCGGGTGCGTCGAAGTCCGGAAAGCCTTGCGACAGGTTGATCGCGTCGTGCTCCGCAGCGAGTTGCGACATCACCGTGAAAATGGTGGTGCCCACGTTTGGCAGTTTGCTCGGGGGGAGGACGCAGCGATTGGACGGGGTCACGATCTCTATTCAGCGGGGATGAAGTAACCAAAGTACCCGTGATGCACGGCCGATTCTCCAGAATACTGCAAACTCGGTAAAGACTTAGCCCGCACGGAATCAGGCGAACGGCATGGTCTAGTCCCAAGTGACCGTAACGGCCTTCGTGCGCAAGTAGAGTTCCAGTGCATCGGCCCCGAACTCGCGCCCCCAGCCGGACTGCTTGAAGCCGCCGAACGGCATCGTGGGGTCCATGGCTGCGTGGCAGTTGACGCCGACCTGGCCGGCATCGATGAGCCGACTCATGTCGTGGGCAGTGCGAAGATCACGTGTCCAGACACTGGCCGAGAGCCCATAGTCAGTGTCGTTCGCCATTGCCGCGAGTTCGTCCGGGGTCTCGTGCTCGAAAGTCTGCAGCGCCAGCACCGGGCCGAAGATCTCTTCGCGCACGATGCGCATGTCGGGTGTACATTCGGCGTAGACGGTGGGCGCGACGAAGAACCCGCGCTCGCCGACGCGCGTACCGCCGGCCAGGCGACGCGCGCCCTCCTGCGCGGCGGAGGCGAAGAAACCCTCGACGCGGTCGCGCTGACGTGCCGAGATCAGCGGGCCGATCATGTTCTTCGGGTCCGTGCCCGGGCCAATGGCCATGGAGGCGGCAAAATCGGCTACGCCCTTGGCGATCTGCTCGGCGATCGAAACGTGAGCATACACACGGCTGCCGCAGACGCAGTTCTGCCCCTGCAGCATGAATGCAGCCATGGCCACACCGGGGATGGCGGTCTCCAGGTTGGCATCGGGAAAGACGAACACGGGCGACTTTCCGCCGAGTTCCAGCGATACCTTCTTCAGATTGCCGGCTGCGGC
>CAYLNP010000157.1:0-6112 GCA_964384925.1 uncultured Woeseiaceae bacterium | reverse complement strand
CCAGCTGGACGGCGCTGTCGCCTCGCGTCTCTAGACCTGCTCAAGCTCGACCAGGGTGCCGAAGAAGTCCTTCGGGTGCAGAAACAGCACCGGCTTGCCATGTGCACCGGCGCGCGGCTCGCCATCACCGAGCACGCGAGCACCCTGGGCGAGCAGGTGGTCGCGGGCGGCGAGGATATCCTCGACCTCGTAGCACAGGTGATGCATGCCACCATCGGGGTTTCGCTGCAGATACTTTGCAATGGGCGATTTCTCGCCCAGAGGCTGCAGCAGTTCGATCTTGGTGTTCGGCAGCTCGACGAACACCGTGGTGACACCGTGGTCGGGCAGCGGCATGGGTTCTGAGACCTGCGCGCCGAGGGTCTGGCGGTAGGTATCAGCGGCCGCGGCCAGGTCGGGCACGACAATGGCCACGTGATTGAGTCGTCCGATCATGAGTGCTTGGCTTCCTTCCATAGCGTTGCAACCAGCTCGCGGGCGGCTACTCGAGGCGCGAGATTCCCTGACGCGACTGCGCCTTCCAGTTCGCGAAGGCGCTCGGCCAGGGTGGGGTCATCCCTGAGATGGGCCAGCAGATTCTCCGCCGTCTCGCTCCATAACCAGGCTCGCGCCTGGCTGGCACGTCGCGACGAAAGCTCGCCGGCCTGCGTCATGGTATCGCGGTAGCGCGTCACCGTCTCCCATACCGCCTCGATGCCCTCGCCGGTGAGCGCCGAGCAGGTCTGCACCGGCACCTGCCACTTTGCCGAACGGGCGCGCAGAAATCTCAGCGCTGCTGCGTAGTCGGCGGCCGAGCGCTGGGCGGCGGCCGCCATGTCGCCATCGGCCTTGTTCACGACCACGATATCCGCAAGTTCGACAATGCCGCGCTTGATGCCCTGCAACTCATCACCGCCGCCGGGCTGCAGCAGCAGCAGGAACATGTCGGTCATCTCGGCCACGGCGGTTTCCGACTGACCCACACCGACAGTCTCGACGATGACCACATCGAAGCCGGCGGCCTCCACCAGCACCAGTGTCTCGCGTGTATGCCGCGTCACGCCGCCAAGAGTGCGGCCGGCCGGGGACGGGCGGATGAACGCATCCAGGCTTCGCGACAGCTCGCCCATGCGCGTCTTGTCGCCGAGGATCGAGCCGCCGCTGAGCGCCGAGGAGGGATCCACCGCCAGCACCGCGACACGATGGCCACGATCGACCAGATGCAGACCGAAGCGCTCGATGAACGTCGATTTGCCCACACCCGGCACGCCCGAGACGCCCAGGCGGATCGAGCGGCCCGCGTGCGGCGAGAGTTTCGTCAACAGGCGGTCGCCGGCATCGCGATCGTCTGTACGCGTGGACTCCACGAGCGTGATGGCCTGCCCAAGCGCGCGACGACTGCCGGCCAGGACCTCGTCGGCCAGCGCTTCGGGATCGCGGATCATCGATGATCCGGGCTTTTGCGCGCGAACTGCCGCCTCACTCGAACTCCAGGATCGGCTGATCGACGACCAGACTCTCTCCCTGGCGGGCGAGCACCTTGGACACCACACCATCATTGGTGGCGCGCAGGCTGTTCTCCATCTTCATGGCTTCGACCACGGCGAGTTCCTCGCCGGCCTTGACCTCCTGGCCCTCCTCGACCGCCAGACGTACCAGCAGCCCAGGCATCGGCGAGAGCAGGAACTTCGACAGATCGGGTGGCTTCTTCACCAGCATGTGCCGCGACAGTTCGGCGGCCTGGGCAGAAACCACCAGCGCATCGGTCTCGGCGCCGCGATGGAACAGCCGGTAGCTCACGCCGCGACGATCGATCTGCACGCAGACCGGGCGTCCATTGACCTCGGCGACGAACAGCGGATCGCCCGGCTGCCATTGCGTGCGCACCCGATAGGTCTGCCCGTGACATTCGACTTCGAAGCCGCCGTCAACAGCCAGCACGCTGACCGGGACGGGCTCACCCTGCAGCAGCACGACCCATTCGGGGCGCACGGTCTTGCGATGCGCAGGCAGCTGCCCGGAGAGCTGCGCGGCACGGTCCATCAGCCGGCGATGCACAGCCGCTGCGACGACCGCCGCCAGTGCGGGATCCTTGCGGGGAACATCGGCCGGGTGAAAGCCGTCCGGGTATTCGTCAGCGATGAAATTCGTGCTCAGCCGGCCTTCGCGGAAGCGCGGATGCGAGATCAACGCGTTCAGGAAGCTGATGTTGTGCGACACGCCGCGGATGTAATAGGCATCCAGTGCATCTGCCATGCGATCGATGGCCTGCTCACGGGTATCGCCGCCCGTGATCAGCTTGGCGATCATCGGGTCATAGAACATCGAGACTTCGCTGCCCTCGACGATGCCGGTGTCGATGCGCACGTGCTCGCTGGCCTCGGGCGGACGACACTTCGACAGCCGGCCGATCGAAGGCATGAAGTTGCGAAACGGATCCTCGGCATACACCCGCGCCTCGAGCGCCCAGCCCGACAGTCGCACCTGGTCCTGGCTGATGCCCAGCGGCTCGCCGGCGGCAACGCGGATCATCAGCTCCACCAGGTCCAGGCCGGTCACAAGCTCCGTGACCGGATGTTCGACCTGCAGGCGCGTGTTCATCTCCAGGAAATAGAAGTTGCGCTCGCGATCGACGATGAACTCCACCGTGCCGGCGGACTGGTAATCCACGGCACGCGCAAGGGCCACGGCCTGCGCGCCCATCGCCTGGCGGGTCTTCTCGTCGAGAAACGGCGAGGGCGCCTCCTCGATGACCTTCTGGTGACGGCGCTGGATCGAACACTCGCGCTCGCCCAGATGAATGATGTTGCCGTGGCTGTCGGCAAGCACCTGGATCTCGATGTGCCGCGGCTCTTCGATGAACTTCTCGGCGAACACGCGGCCGTCGCCGAATGACGAACTCGCCTCGTTGGTCGCGCGCGTGAAACCGTCGCGACATTCCTCGTCATCGCGCACCACGCGCATGCCTTTGCCACCACCGCCGGCAGAGGCCTTGAGCATCACCGGATAGCCGATGTCGCGCGCGATCTCCACGGCATGCTCGGCGTCATCGATGACGCCGGTGTAGCCGGGCACGGTGCTCACCCCGGCTTTCTCGGCGATCTTCTTCGAGGTGATCTTGTCGCCCATACTGGTGATGGCATGGGCCTTCGGCCCGATGAAGACGATGCCTGCCTTCTCCAGCGCCTGCGCAAAGCCGGTGTTTTCCGACAGAAATCCATAGCCGGGATGCACGGCCTGCGCACCGGTCTTGCGGCAGGCCTCGATGATGGCCTCGCCGACCAGATAGCTCTGCGCACTGGATGCAGGCCCGATGCGCACCGCCTCATCGGCCATGCGCACGTGCAGCGCGTGACGGTCGGCATCGGAGTACACGGCCACCGTGGCGATGCCCATCCGGCGCGCGGTGCGGATCACGCGGCAGGCGATTTCACCGCGGTTGGCTATCAGGATCTTGTTGAACATGAAGTGTGTATCCGGGCTGTGCGTCTAGAGCGGAATGTTGCCGTGCTTGCGCCAGGGGTTCTTCAGATCCTTGTTGGCGAGCATGGCAAACGAGCGGCAGATGCGTGCGCGCGTGGCGTGCGGCATGATCACATCGTCGATATAGCCGCGGCTGCCGGCGATGAACGGGTTGGCAAAGCGGCGACGGTATTCTTCGGTGCGCGCGGCGATCTTGTCCGTGTCACCAAGGTCCTGGCGGAAGATGATCTCCACCGCACCCTTGGGCCCCATCACCGCAATCTCGGCGCTGGGCCAGGCGAAGTTCACATCGCCGCGCAGGTGCTTGGAGGCCATGACGTCATAGGCGCCGCCGTAGGCCTTGCGCGTGATCAGCGTGACCTTGGGCACCGTGGCCTCGGCATAGGCATACAGCAGCTTGGCGCCGTGCTTGATGATGCCGCCGTATTCCTGCGAGGTGCCGGGCATGAAGCCGGGCACATCCACCAGCGTCAGGATCGGGATGTTGAAGGCGTCGCAGAAACGCACGAAGCGCCCGCCCTTGATGGCCGAGCTGATGTCCAGGCAGCCGGCCAGCACCATCGGCTGATTGGCGACCACGCCGATGGTCGAACCCTCAAGGCGGATGAAGCCGATGACGATGTTCTGCGCATAGTCGGGCTGAAGTTCGAAGAAATCGCCTTCATCGGCGATCTTGAAGATCAGCTCCTTGATGTCGTAGGGCCTGGCCGGATCATCCGGCACCAGCGTGTCCAGTGAAGGCTCCTGGCGCGACGCCGGATCGGTGGTCGGCCACACCGGAGGCTTTTCGCGGTTGTTGGCAGGCAGGAAATTAACGAAGCGGCGTGTGGTCAGCAGCGCCTCCACGTCGTTCTCTGCGGCGAGATCCGCCACGCCGGAGCGCGTGTTGTGGGTCATCGCGCCACCGAGCTCCTCGGCGGTCACCGTTTCGTGCGTGACGGTCTTCACCACGTCCGGCCCGGTCACGAACATGTAGGAGCTGTCCTTGACCATGAAGATGAAGTCTGTCATCGCAGGTGAGTACACCGCACCGCCGGCACACGGTCCCATGATCAGCGAGAGCTGTGGCACCACCCCCGAGGCCAGCACGTTGCGCTGGAAAACCTCGGCATACCCGCCGAGCGAGGCCTCGCCTTCCTGAATCCGTGCGCCACCGGAGTCGTTGAGACCGATGACCGGCGCACCGACCTTCATCGCCTGGTCCATGATCTTGCAGATCTTCTCGGCATGCGCCTCGGACAGCGAGCCGCCGAACACGGTGAAGTCCTGACTGAATACGAACACCAGCCGGCCGTTGATCGTGCCATAGCCGATCACCACGCCATCGCCGGGAATGGTCTGCTCGGCCATGCCGAAGTCGACGCAGCGGTGCTCGACGAACATGTCCCATTCTTCGAAGCTGCCTTCGTCGAGCAGCAGCGCAATGCGCTCGCGCGCTGTGAGCTTGCCCTTGGCGTGCTGGGCCTGAATGCGCCGTTCGCCGCCGCCTGCCTTGGCCGCGGCGCGCTTCTCGGCGAGCTGCGCGATGATGTCCTGCATGCTGTTCTCCGGTGTCTTGTCTGGGGCGGTGCTTCAAGCCGCCTTTTTTCGTTCTCGGATCATCCTGATCACATCGCCGGCCGCGAGCGGGATCTTCGTACCGGGGCCGTACACCGCCGCCACCCCTGCGGCGTGCAGCATCGCGTGATCCTGCGGTGGTATCACACCGCCGCAGACCACGAGCACGTCCTTGGCATCGGCGGCGCGCAGCGCCTCGATGAGCTGCGGCACGAGGGTCTTGTGGCCGGCCGCCTGTGAGGACACACCCACCACATGCACGTCGTTCTCCACGGCATGGCGGGCAGCCTCCTCGGGGGTCTGGAACAGCGGGCCGATGTCGACATCGAAGCCGATGTCCGCAAACGCCGTGCCGATCACCTTGGCACCACGGTCGTGACCGTCCTGCCCAAGCTTCACGACCAGCAGGCGGGGACGCCGGCCTTCCTCGCGCGCGAAATCCTCGACTTCCTGCTGGATCGCCCGAAAGCCCTCGTCGCCCTCCCAGGCCGACCCGTAGACACCGCTGATCGACTGCACCACGGCACTGTGCCTCCCCCAGATTTTCTCCAGCGCGTCAGAGATCTCACCGACGCTTGCGCGAGCGCGCGCGGCATCCACGGCCAGCGCCAGCAGATTGCCCTTGCCGGACTCGGCGGCCTGCGTCAGAGCACCCAATGCCGCCTCGACGGCCGACGCATCGCGCCCGGCACGCAGTTTTTCCAGCCGCTGCACCTGCCCTTCGCGCACGGCGGCATTGTCGATGTCGAGAATGTCGACATCGGGTTCATCCTCGCGCTGGTACTTGTTGACGCCGACGATGACCTCTTCACCGCGATCGATGCGAGCCTGGCGAAGCGCCGCAGCGTGCTCGATGCGAAGCTTCGGCATGCCGGTGGCCACCGCCTTGGTCATGCCGCCGAGCGACTCGACCTCGTCGATGAGCAGGCCTGCCTCGTGCGCAAGCGATGCGGTCAGATGCTCGATGTAGTACGAACCGGCCAGCGGGTCGACGACGCGCGTGACGCCGGTCTCCTCGGCGATCACCAGCTGCGTATTGCGCGCGATATGGGCCGAGAACGGCGTGGGCAGCGCCAGCGCCTCATCGAAGGAA
>CAYLNP010000156.1:0-6152 GCA_964384925.1 uncultured Woeseiaceae bacterium | reverse complement strand
GCCTCAAGGAAGGCCGCGCGCGCCGCATCGACATCGGCATCGCGCGGCAATGTTGCAAACAGCAGCATCACCCCGGGTTCGCGCAAGCGGAACGTGAAGGCGCCCACCTGGCTGGCGATGCCGGGCTCCACCAGCTGGCGATGCAGGCGGCCACTCGGACTGTCGCCGAGCACCGCAGCCAGCGCCTCGACGGCGGCGAAGTCCTCATGCGCGGTGGCCGGCACATGGAACGACGCCATCAGCACCGGCACGCTTCCAGAGCGACGCACCGTCACCTCGCGCGGGCCGTCCTGCGTGGGCTCACGCGTATAGGTGTCCCACAGAAGATTGTCCAGATCGCGCTCGGGCGCAGGAATGGCGCCGAAGTGCTGCTGTGCAAGCACCAGCGCCGTTTCTGGCTCGAAGCTTCCTGAAAGGATAAGCATCGCGTTGTCAGGCTGATAGTAGTGCCGATAGAACTGCTGCAGGCGCTCGATCGGCACGTTCTCGATATCCGAGCGCGCACCGATCGTTGTGCGACCGTAGCCGTGCCACTCGTAGGCCGTGGCCATGACCCGCTGCATCAGCACGCGGAAAGGGTTGTTCTCACCAATTTCGAACTCGTTGCGGACCACCGTCATCTCGCCGGCCAGATCCTCGGCACGAATCAGCGAGTTGACCATGCGATCGGCTTCCATGCGCATGGCCCAGTCGAGGTTCTCTTCCGTGGCCGGCAGCGTCTGGAAATAGTTCGTGCGCTCATACCAGGTCGTGCCATTGGCAAAGCCACCACGCTCGGAGATCTCCGCCTTGATGTCGCCGTGGCTTTCGGTGCCGTAGAACAGCATGTGCTCGAGCAGATGCGCCATGCCGGTCTCACCATAGCTTTCGTGCTTGGAGCCGACGAAATAGGTGACGTTGATGGTCGTGGTCGGCCGGCTGGCATCGGGCATCAGCAGGATTCGCAGGCCGTTGTCGAGACGGTATTCACTGATGCCCTCGACGGTGGCGACAGGTGTGGGCAGATCGGCCCGCGCCGCGTTGCCGCCGACGAGGAAGACGAACGCGCAAACAAGCATCAGGACATGACGTGTCATCGAATCTCTCCGGAGGCGGCCACGATGGTACGGGCCGCGCGATGGCTCAAACCTTCAGGCCTGCCAGTGAACGAATGCCGATCGCATCGCGGATCTCGGCCAGGAAGGGACGCGTAAGCTTGCGCGCGCGCGCAGCCCCTTCGACGAGGATCTCCTCGATGCGCGCCGGGTTCGCGAGCAACTGCTCGTATTGCGCCCGCGGCCCGGCAAGCTCGGCATCCAGGTGTTCGAACAGGAGCTGCTTCATCTCGCCCCAGCCGATGCCCTCGGCATAGCGCACCCGAAGGGCTGCCGTCTGCTCGGGTGTGGCGAAGGCGCGATAGATCGAGAACAGCGTGCATCCTTCCGGGTCCTTGGGCTCGCCGGGCTCCAGCGAGTTGGTCTTGATCTTCATGATCAGCTTGCGGAACTTCTTGTCCGACAGGAACAGCGGGATGGTGTTCCCGTAACTCTTGCTCATCTTGCGGCCGTCCAGCCCGGCAAGCACCGCCGTGTTGTCGTCGATGACCGGTTCGGGCAGCACGAACGTCTCGCGATAGACGTGGTTGAACCGCGCGGCGATGTCGCGGGCCATCTCCAGGTGCTGCTTCTGGTCGCGGCCCACCGGCACGTGGGTGGCCTTGAACATCAGGATGTCGGCGGTCATCAGCACCGGATAACCGAACAGCGCCATGCTGATGCCCTTGTCCGGATCGCGGCTGTCGCCGGCCTCGTTGTCGGCGACCACGGCCTTGTAGGCGTGCGAGCGGTTCATCAGCCCCTTGGCGGTCACGCCCGACAGGATCCACGCAAGCTCCAGAATCTCCGGGATGTCGGACTGGCGATAGAAAGTCACCCGGTCCGCGTCCAGGCCCAGGGCCAGCCACGTGGCGGCGATCTCCAGCGTCGAGCGGGAGATGGTATCGGGGTCCAGATTCTTGGCCAGCGAATGGTAGTCGGCCAGGAAATAGAACGAATCCACGTCGTCGCGGCGGCTGGCCGCGATCGCCGGGCGGATGGCGCCAGCGTAGTTGCCCAGGTGCGGGGTCCCGGTCGTCGTGATGCCGGTCAGGGAGACATGTCGGGGCTGTTTCATGCGATAGAAGCTCTTCGGGCTCGGGCACCGTGGCAGCGGGCAGGCGCCCGGCGGGGCGATGGTCAGGGTCGCGCAGTATAGCCCGCCGGGCCACGGCGGCTCGACCGGCATCGGTGTCCGCTCAGGATGGGTATACTCGGGCGCTGCAGCACCCATGCACTGAATCAACCGCCTCGAGGGGAGAAGGTCGATGCAGGGACTCATGATGGACAGGCCGCTGCTGATCTCGTCGATCCTGCGCCATGCGGCCAGCTACTACGGCGACACCGAGATCGTGTCGGTCAACACGCACGGCGGCGAGCATCGCTACGGCTACCGCGCGCTGGCGCAGCGCAGCGCGCAGCTGGCCCATGCGCTGCTGGCGCGCGGCATGAAACCCGGCGAGCGCGTCGGCACGCTGGCCTGGAACAATCACCGCCACCTCGAGCTCTACTACGGCGTCTCGGGCGTGCACGGCGTGGTCCATACTCTCAATCCGCGACTGTTTCCAGAGCAGATCGCCTGGATCATCAACCACGCCGAAGACCGCTGGCTGTTCACGGAGACCACCTTCCTGCCACTGCTGGAGGCGCTGGCCGACCACCTGCGCCGGGTGCGCCACATCGTGGTGATGACTGATCGCGCGCATATGCCCGAGTCTGACCGGCTCAAGCAGCTGGTCTGCTACGAGGACCTGCTCGAGGGTCAGCCCGGGACCATCGACTGGCCGGAGTTCGACGAGCACGCGGCTGCCGCGCTGTGCTACACCTCCGGCACCACCGGCCATCCCAAGGGGGTGCTCTACTCGCATCGCTCTACCCTGCTGCACGCCTATGGTGCTGCGATGGGTGACATGCTCGCGGCCGGACGCGGCGACGTGATCCTCGCGGTCGTGCCGATGTTCCACGCCGCCGGCTGGGGCCTGCCCTATGCCGCCCCGATCGTCGGCGCAAAACTTGTACTGCCGGGCCCGAAGATGGCCGATGGCGAAACCCTGCAGCGGCTGATCGAGGCCGAGGGCGTCACGTACGCCGCGGGGGTGCCGACGATCTGGATGGCGCTGCTGGGTTACCTGCGCGAAAGCGGCAAGAAGCTCGGCGCTCTGCGCTATGCGGGGGTCGGTGGTGCGGCCTGTCCACCGAGCATCATCCGCGAGTTTCATGAGCGCCATGGTGTGATCACCGCGCAGGGCTGGGGCATGACCGAGACCAGCCCGCTGGGGTCGATGGCGCTGCTCAGCCGCGCCGAGCACGAGACCCTGAGCGATGATGCGCGCGTCGCGCGTCAGGCCATGCAGGGTCGCGCAGCCTTCGGCGTGGAGATGCGCATCGTCGATGACGGCTACGCCGAGCTTCCCTGGGACGGCGTGGCGTCCGGACGCCTGCAGGTGCGCGGACCCTGGGTATGCAGTGCGTATTTCAGAACCGAGCACAGCAGTGCCCATCGCGATGGCTGGTTCGACACGGGTGACGTGGCCATCATCCATCCCGACGGCTGGCTGCAGATCACCGACCGCACCAAGGATGTCATCAAGAGTGGCGGAGAATGGATCAGCTCGATCGAACTGGAGAACCACGCGATGGCCCATCCTGCGACGGCTGAAGCCGCGGTGATCGCGCGCCCCCACACCAAGTGGACGGAACGTCCGCTGCTGATCGTGCTGCCGGTCAAGGATCAACAGCCAACCCTCGCCCAATGGCGTGAACATTTTACGGGCAGGGTGGCCGATTGGTGGATCCCCGATGACGTCGTGTACATCGACGAGATGCCGCACACCGCGACTGGCAAGGTGAACAAGCTGGCTCTGCGCGAACGCTTTGCCGAGTTCCGCTTCACTAACGACAGGCAAGAGGCATGAATGAACTCGCACCGCTGTATGCGGAGCACGTCGCCCGCTGCTGCGCGACTGCCGATGAGGCGTTGGCGTCGGCCGGCTTGGAGCAGCTGGTGATCTATGCGGGCAGCGAGCACATGGTGTTTCTGGATGACCGACCCTACCCCTTCAAGGCCAACCCGCTGTTCAAGGCCTGGCTGCCGCTGACGCAGCATCCCGGCTGCTGGTTGCTTTACGCGCCCGGACAACGCCCGGTCCTGCTCTATCATCAGCCGCGCGACTTCTGGCACATGCCCCCTGCAGATCCGCAAGGCTACTGGGCCGACGAGTTCGAGGTGCGCGTGATTCGCGATCCTGCGGAGATCACCACGCATCTTTCCGAAGCGGCGCACGCACGGTGCGCCGTGCTCGGCGAGGGCGTGACGCACTGGCTGCCGCAGGCAAACGTCAATCCGGAATCCGTGATCAACGTGCTGCATTGGCACCGCGCGCGGAAAACCGCGTATGAACTGGCCTGCATGCGTGCAGCAAACCGGCGGGCAGCGCCTGCGCACGAGGCCGCGCGTGATGCCTTCCTGGGCGGTGCATCGGAATACGATGTCCACATGGCCTATCTGCAGGCCTGCGATCATACCGACGACGAACTGCCCTATCACAACATCGTCGCCGTGAACGAGCACGCCGCGGTACTGCACTACCAGCATCGCGAGCGAGAACCGGCACCCCGGCGAAGCCTGCTGGTCGACGCCGGCGCAGAGGTGGCAGGCTACGCCAGCGACATCACCCGCACCTGGACGGTCGATGAAGGCGATTTCGCAAGCCTGCTGGCCGGCATGGAATCACTGCAACGCGGCCTGTGCGCCGAGGTCCGCGCTGGTGTGGCCTTCGGTGATCTGCACCGTCTTGCGCATCAGCAGATCGGCCAGCTGCTCAAGGATGCCGGCGTAATCCGCCTGGATGGGGTCAGTGCAGCTGAACGGGGCCTCACCAACTATTTCTATCCCCACGGCCTGGGTCACCTGCTCGGCGTGCAGGTGCATGATGTGGGCGGACAGCAGGCCGCCCCGGACGGCACGCTCGCACCACCACCGGCAGACTACCCGAAGCTGCGGCTCACGCGCCGGCTCGAGCCCGATACCGTGGTCACGGTCGAGCCGGGGATCTATTTCATCGACATGCTGCTCGAGGACCTGCAGGCGAGTGAACTGGCCGCGGAGGTGCACTGGCCCATGGTGGAGCGCCTCAAACCCTATGGCGGCATCCGTATCGAGGACAACGTGCGCGCCGAGCCCGACGGGCACGAGAACCTGACGCGGGCGTGGCTGCCGTAGCTAGGCTGCCAAGGCATTCATTTTCGCGGCAAGCGTGAAATCCAGCTCACTGATGCCGTTGGCATCATGCGTGGTCAGGCACACCTCCACGGTGCTATAGACATTGAACCACTCGGGATGGTGCCCCATCGATTCGGCAACCAGTGCGACGCGGGTCATGAAGCCGAAGGCGGCGATGAAGTCATCGAAGCTGAACTTGCGATAGAGTTTTTCGTCGCGCAGCGTCCAGTCGTCCAGGTCGGCGAGGCGAGAGCGTATGGTGGTGTCATCGAGTTTGTGCGGTGCCATGAGCGATTTCCTCCGTGGGAGGAATAGTAGCAGGCCGCTATGCGCGAACGTATCCGCGTCACTGGGGAACGCTGGAGACAACGAGCGCGCCGCGCCCGTCGTTGTATGCATAGACTGTGAAGGACTGCCCCGTCAGCACAGCGCGAAGCCAGTTGCTTGTGGCGTTGTTGGATGTGCGTAGATAGCTGTAGCTCGTTCCTCGAAAGCTCACATTCCTGAGATGCTCACCGCGAGTCCTATAGAATAATCTAGACGGTTCGCCTGTGGACACGGGACGATCGATCCACGCACATTGGCCCGGACCGGGTGCGCTACCTTCGGCTCCACTTTCGGCCTTCTGGAAAACGATAAAGACCGTCAGGGAGACCGCGCTCTCATCGACCTGCACGGCCATATCTCCTCCACCCCGGCACCTTAGCGGCCAAGATTGCGGCTGCGCCAACGCCTGTCCGCACAGCGCCAGCATCGCCATCACGCAAACGGCCGCTTTTCCGCCCACGCTACCCAGGTATGCGGGACCGTTTCGCCGCTGAGCCATACGAGATTCTCCTCCCGGATTTCGCTGCGAC
>CAYLNP010000155.1:0-6154 GCA_964384925.1 uncultured Woeseiaceae bacterium | reverse complement strand
AGCCGGCACGCCGGTGGTGCACCAGGACCACGGCGTAGGCCGATTCATCGGCCTGATGACGCTCGATGTCGGCGGCGCTGCGCAGGAGTTCCTGGCGCTGGAATATCAGAACGACGACCGCCTGTATGTGCCGGTGCAGAGTCTCGAGCTGATCAGCCGCTATACCGGCAGCGCACCTGAATCCGCGCCGCTGCATCGCCTCGGTGGTGAGCAGTGGACGCGCGCACGGCGCAAGGCCGCAGAGAAGATCCGCGACGTCGCCGCCGAGCTGCTGGATGTCCACGCGCGCCGTGCGGCCCGACGCGGCCATGGTTTCAGCCTCGCCGAGGCGGACTATCGCGCGTTTGCCGCCGCCTTCCCGTTCGACGAGACGGAAGACCAGCTCACCACCATCGAGCAGGTCATCAGCGACATGCGCGCGCCTCAGCCGATGGATCGCGTGGTCTGCGGCGATGTCGGCTTCGGCAAGACCGAGGTGGCCCTGCGCGCAAGCTTCGTGGCAGTCCAGGATGCCCGACAGGTAGCGGTCCTGGTGCCCACCACGCTGCTCGCGCAACAGCATTTCCGTACATTCTCGGACCGCTTCGCAGACTGGCCCATCCGCGTTGAGCTGCTGTCGCGGTTCCGCACCGCCAAGCAGGTGACCCAGGTACTCAAGGAGCTTGCCGATGGTCGCGTGGACATCGTCGTGGGCACCCACAAGCTGCTTGCCGAGAGCGTGAAATTCGCGCGCCTGGGGCTGGTCATCGTCGATGAGGAGCATCGCTTCGGCGTGCGCCACAAGGAAGCGCTCAAGCGTCTGCGCAGCGAGGTCGACCTGTTGACCCTCACGGCGACGCCGATTCCGCGTACGCTGAACATGGCGCTGGGCGGGCTGCGCGACCTGTCGCTGATCACCACGCCGCCGTCGGACCGGCTCGGCGTCAAGACCTTTGTCACACAGTGGTCACATGCCGTGATCCGCGAAGCATGTCTGCGCGAGATCAAGCGCGGCGGTCAGGTCTACTTCGTGCACAACAGCATAGAGACCATCGAACGGGTGGCCGCCGAGCTCGAGACGCTGATGCCCGAAGCCAACCTGCGAGTGGCCCACGGCCAGATGCGCGAGCGCGACCTCGAACAGATCATGCTGGATTTCTATCACCGTCGCTTCAATCTGCTGCTGTGCACGACGATCATCGAAAGCGGGATCGATGTGCCCACTGCGAACACCATTCTGATCAATCGCGCAGACCGTTTCGGACTGGCGCAGCTGCATCAGCTGCGTGGCCGCGTCGGGCGCTCACACCATCGGGCCTATGCCTATCTGCTGGCCCCGCCGCCGGCAGCGCTGACCGCCGATGCGGTGAAGCGGCTCGAAGCCATCGAGTCGCTCGAGGATCTGGGCGCGGGCTTCGCCCTGGCCTCGCACGACCTCGAGATCCGCGGCGCCGGCGAACTGCTCGGCGACGAACAGAGCGGTCAGATTCACGAGATCGGCTTCACGATGTACATGGACCTGCTGGAGCGCGCCGTCGCCGACCTCAAGGCGGGGCGCGAGCCGGCGCTGGAGCAGCCGCTGTTCCACGGCACCGAGGTCGATCTCGGCGTGCCTGCGCTGCTGCCGGAAGACTACCTTCCCGACGTGCACCAGCGCCTGATCCTCTACAAGCGCATCAGTGCCTGCACGGATGATGCAGCACTCGATGAACTGCAGGTGGAGATGATCGATCGATTCGGCCTGCTGCCGCCGGCAGCGAAGCATCTGCTGCAGGTGGCGCGCCTGAAGCATCGGGCCAGCGCGCTGGGACTGCACAAGCTCGAGGTCGGTGGCCAGGGCGGCCGTCTGAAGTTTCACCCCGACACACGCGTTGATCCGATGACACTGGTCGGACTGGTGCAGCGCGAGCCGAAGACCTTTTCGCTCGACGGCGGGGAGTTGCTGCGTTTCCGCGCAGCGCTGCCGGAGGCGGCACAGCGATTCGAATTTGCCTGTCGGCTGCTCGAACGGCTGCACCCCGAGAACAACCTTGTCCGCTCGGCCTGAAGCACGCGGGTATACTGTGCGCATGACGCCCCGGTCGCTGTTGATAGTGCTTCTGATGGCCTGGCCGGCCATGACGATCGGCCAGACTGACGATGCGCCCGAGCCGCGCTATCGCGTGGAGTTGATCGTGTTTGCACACGAGCCGGGCGCCGCGGGCGCCAGTGAGGATTTCCTCGCGCCGGCCGACCCGGACTTCGATCGTGAGCTCAGGGAGATCGATCTGGCGTCTGCCGAGCGTCCCGACTGGCTGGCGATGTTGCCTGACCCTGCTGCCGCGGCGGGCAGCCCACCTGCGATCGAGCCGATCGCCCTGCCCGACTATCGCCAGCTGCTCGATGTCAGCCAGGGTGAGCTTCGCGCCCTGCACCAGCGGCTGCAGTCGCGCGCCGGCCATCGCCCATTGCTGCACGTCATCTGGGAGCAGGCGGCGCAGCCGGACGCCGAGCCGCCGGTGGTCGATCTCGGCGCCGCCTTGCTGGCAAGCCCCGAGCTCAACGGCACGGCGAGGTTGTCACGATCACGCTTCCTGCATCTGGAACTCGATCTCGAGTTTCTGCCGAACGACCGGGCGGCGGCGTTGCCGATGCCGGTGACGCGCGGCGGCGAGACCGCCATCGAGCGACTGGTGCCTCAGTACAGACTGCAGGAGTCACGCCGTATGCGCAGCCGGGAACTGCACTATTTCGACCATCCCGCCTTCGGCGTGATCGCCACGGTCATCCCGGCGTCCACCGGAGGGCCTCAGGAGGATGAGGCGCGCTGAATCCTGGTGACGGTTGCCCCGCCCTCGTGTTCGGGGCTGAGTCGAGGATCCAGCCAGTCGGCAACGCTCTGACCGGCCGCAGGGACGGCTACCCGGACCTTGGCGCTGACGGTGACGAATCTCCCGCCCGGCGCACGCGGATTGTGGATACACATGCGTTGCACCGCCTGAGCGATGGCGCTAGCGTGCGTCTCAGCTTCAGCCTGACTCATGTCTTCGGCAAGGGCGGCGAAACGGCTGTCACCGACGCGGGCGACCAGATCGGTGGTGCGGCGCATCGCCGCGGCGATGCCGTGTGCGACCAGCCGCAGACACGAATCCCCTGCCTTGCTGCCGAAGGTGGCCGTGTAGGCATCGAAACTGTCCACATCGAACACCAGCAGAGCCAGCGGGCGGCCGCGGCGCTGGGCGCCGGCGAGCTGGTGGCGAAACATCTCTTCAAACCATTCCCGCCCCAGGATGCCGGTCACCGGATCCTCACGGCTCATCTGACGTATCTGCCGCTGCGCGGCGGCAAGCCGCCCACGCAGGTCGCCCAGTCCGTTGACCTCGGCCTGGGCGCCCGTCTGAGTGCGCTCCTCGAGCTGCATCATCCAGTACCCCTGACGCCCATCACTGAGCTTGAGGGGCGCAATTCGAACCTGCCACGCCGCAAAGCTCCCGTCGGAGCGCCTGCCGTGCACCGGGGCTACAGACGCCGGGGCCGTGTCCGCCGCGTCCCCCTCTGGCAAGAGCGCATCCAGTCCGCCGCGCATCGGCAGCCAGGGATGCTCCGCGCCAGTGAGCTGCGCGTTGGAGTATCCGGTCAGCTGCTCGAAGGCGCGGTTGGCCCAGACCAGGGGCAGACCCGCACCGCAGGCGTCGATGACGGCAACAGGGCGCTCCACGAGCTGCAGCATCTGCTCGAGAAGGTGGCGGGTTAAGGTGTGCGCCATCGGGAGACGTCTCCGAAAAAATCTTGTGTGGTTACATAAGACATCAGCAGACCGCAAATCCCGCCCGCTCACAAGGAATCACGTCACAGCTGAGAGGCGCGCGCCGCCAGACCGGGCAACGCGCGACGCAGCAATACGAGCGCGGCCTGGGCACTGGTGTGCATATGCGCCTGCATTTCCTCATGAAGTGCCTGCCGACCACGCCCCGCCGCCCAGTTCACCGACAGCGCGATGCACGCGTAGGCAAGATCGAGCTCGCGCGCCAGCGCAGCCTCCGGCATCAGCGTCATGCCCACCATGTCGCACCCGTCGCGCGCCAGCCGGTCGATTTCAGCGCGGGTCTCCAGCCGTGGACCCTGGGTGACGCCGTACGTCCCGCGGGGGGCAGGCGGTGGGTCCATTCCCTGCGCCGCAGACAGCAGCTCGGCGCGCACGGATTCATCCACAGGCTCGGTGAATTCGATGTGCCGCATCGGCCCGGCTTCATCCCAGAAACTCTGCGCCCTGCCCCAGGTGTAGTCGATCAGCTGGTCCGGCAATGCCAGCCGTCCCGGCCCCATCCATGGCGCAATGCCGCCGACCGCGTTGAGCCCAATCACGACGCGCACACCGAGCGACTGCATCGCAGCAAGGTTAGCCCGGTAGTTGATACGGTGGGGTGGCAGTTCGTGCTTCGCCCCATGACGTGGAATGAACACCAGTGGCACCTGATCGAGCCTGGCGATACACGGCACCGCCGACGGTGGTCCCCACGGCGTCGATACCGCCTGGCGGGTCGGCGCTTCGAGGACACCGGGATCCTCCAGTCCGCTGCCACCCAGAATACCCAGCAGAGGCTGTTCAGCGGCCATGGTCGTGCGTCACCGCGTAGATCGCCGGCAGTCCACGCCAATACTCGGCGACGTCCATTCCGCAACCGAACACGTAAACATCGTCGACTTCGAGGGCGTGGAAATCGACACCGACTGCGGCGCTGCGCAGCACGTTACGCTTGATCACCAGGACTGCGCTGAGCACGCTGCGGGCGCCGGCCGCGCTGCAGGCGTCCCTGACGGCTGCCAGCGTGTGGCCTTCATCGAGGATGTCGTCGATGATCAGCACGTCACGTCCCTCGATGGCCTGACTCGGCCACACCCGCCACTCGAGCTCGCCACCGCGGCGTGCCCCGCGATACCTTGTGGCGTGCACATAGTCGACCGCATGGGGAAAGCTAAGGCGCCGGCTGAGTTCCACCGTCGGCCACATGCCGCCCGTCATCACGGCGAGCAGCAGGGGATCTGATTGACCAAGCTGTGCCGTGATCGCTACGGCCTGACGGTCCAGCGCACTGCTGACGGCTGCGGCGTCGTGAAGACAACGCGCGCGCTCAAGCACCTCGCGCGCCCGCTGCGGCGTCATGCAGGCGACTCCGGCGCCAGGGCCAGACCCGGCGGCTGTTCCAGACGCTCGATAAGAGTGCGTGCCGCCAGCCACTGTGGCGATGCGCGTAACTGCTCGCGGTCCAGCGTCTTGCGGGGGCGCAGTCGCACCAGGCGCAGCTGCGAGGCCGGGTCGCTGTAGCCTTCCAGCTCACGCAGCACCTGTCCGGCTGCGCGCGTGTCGTTGCACACCAGCACCATGTCACAGCCAGCCGTGATCGCGGCGCGGGCGCGTCCGGCCGGACCCCCGGCCGTCGCCGCCCCGCGCATGCTCAAGTCGTCGCTGAATATGGCGCCGGTGAAACCCAATGCCCCGCGCAATTCATCGGCGATCCACCGCGACGAATACCCCGCGGGCTGGGGGTCGACCTCCGGATAGATCACATGGCCCATCATGATCGCCGCAAGACCGGCATCGATCATGCGCCGGAACGGCACGATGTCATCGAGCAGGGCACCGTAGGCGCGTCGATCCACGGCCTCGGCGACATGCGAATCGGCGACCACGCCGCCATGCCCGGGAAAATGCTTGCCCACCGCAGTCATGCCGGCGTCGCGCATGCCCAGCATCAGCGCCTGGCCGAGCACCGCGACCGCATCGGGGTCGGTGTGCAGGGCCCGATCTCCGATCACCTGCGAGACGCCGTGATCCAGGTCGAGCACGGGGGCGAAGCTCAGGTCGACATGACAGCCGCGCAGTTCGGCGGCTAGCAGCCAGCCGACCGCGCGCGCGGTCTCGCGCGCGGCGCGAGGATCGGCATCGTAGGCACGCCCCAAGTGCCTCATTGGCGGCAGCACGGTGAATCCTTCACGGCAGCGCTGCACCCGGCCGCCTTCCTGATCGACGGCCACAAGCAGCGGCGGCGTGCGCATCGCGTGAATGGTGTCAACCAGCATGGTCAACTGTTCCGGCGTTTCGATATTGCGCGCAAACAGGATCACGCCACCGACTTCCGCACGGCGCAGCAGTTCGCGTTCGTCGGGCCGCAGCGAGGGGCCTTCGAGATCGACC
>CAYLNP010000154.1:244-6177 GCA_964384925.1 uncultured Woeseiaceae bacterium | reverse complement strand
AGCGCGGTGCGCGCATGTATGTCAACTTCTGTCTGGGCTGTCACTCAGCCAAGTACGTGCGCTACAACCGCATCGGCCGCGACCTTCAGCTCTCGGAAGATCAACTGGTCGCCAATCTGATGTTCACGGGCGAGCGCCCCTCCGACACCATGAACATCGCCATGCCGACAGAGGATGCTGCAAACTGGTTCGGCAAGGTGCCGCCTGACCTGTCGCTGATGGCGCGCGCTCGCGGGTCGGATTATCTCTACACGTTCCTGCGCAGCTTTTACATCGACGAAAACGGCAACAGCAATAACAAGGTGCTGCCGATGACCAGCATGCCGAACGTGCTGTGGGAACTGCAGGGACTGCAGCGGCCGGTATATGCCAGCGCGAACGGCAACGGCCAGGGCGCATTCGAAGGCTTCGAGTCGATCCGTCCGGGCACGCTCAGTGGCGAGGAGTTCGACCGCACCGTGCGTGATCTGGTCAATTTCCTCGACTACATCGGTGAGCCAATTCAGCTCGAGCGGCGCAGCATGGGAATCAAGGTGATCGCCTTCCTGCTGGTGTTCCTGCTGTTTGCCTGGCTGTTCAAGCGCGAGATCTGGAAGGACGTCAAGTGAGGGGCCGCCGGCCCGGGGCTTTCACGCGGCCGCCTGCAGCATTGCTGGACATCCAATGACACTGTTTTCGAGGGCCAACTGTCCGTGGAGCCACCGGACGCGGTTGGTGCTCGCCGAAAAGAGCATCAACATCGACATCGTGTATGTCGATGGCGATCATCTGCCCGAGGACCTGCTCGATCTGAATCCATACAACACCGTGCCCACGCTGGTGGACCGCGAGCTGGTGCTCTATGACTCGCGCGTCATCATCGAGTATCTCGACGAGCGCTTTCCGCATCCGCCATTGATGCCGGTCGATCCGGTCACCCGCGCACAGTTCAGGCTCGCGCTGTTTCGTATCGAGAAGGACTGGTACGGACTCGCCGAGGAGATCTCCACCGCCACCGACAACCGCAAGGCCGGTCGTGCCCGCAAGATTCTCGAGGAGAGCATCGTCTCGAGCGCCGAAATTTTTGCAGCGAAGCCGTATTTCCTCAGCGATGAATTCTCGCTGGTGGACTGCACCATCGCACCGATCCTGTGGCGGCTGCCTGCCTACGGCATCGAGCTTCCACCGAAAGTGAAGCCCGTTCATCGTTACATGGACAACATGTTCTCGCGACCCTCCTTCCAGCACAGCCTGACCGAGCAGGAGCTGGAACTCCGGCTCTAGGGGACGCCCGTGACCCGGCAGCCGGTCTGATGAGCACTTCGCGACGTCCCTATCTGCTACGCGCCATGCACGAGTGGATGTCCGATAACGCGATGACGCCCCACGTGGTCGTGGATGCAGCCCAGAACGGCGTCGAGGTGCCGGTTCAGTTCGTCTCCGACGGCCGCATCGTGCTCAACGTCAGCCTGAGTGCGACCCAGGGACTGAGCCTGGGCAATGAAGCCCTGTCGTTCAATGCGCGGTTCGGCGGTCAGCCCAGGCACGTCCACGTGCCCATGGCTGCGGTGCTCGGTATCTACGCGCGCGAGACGGGCCAGGGCATGCTGTTCACCGATGATGACGACGGCTCGGGACCCGACGGACCCGACGGCCCGGGCGGACCCGGGGACTCCGGCGCCGATGGCGCGCCGTCCTCGACAGGCGACGAACGGCGGGCGCATCTCAAGGTCGTGAAATAGCTCCAGCGTGCTGCAGGGTTTCAGCCGGCGTCGCGCCGCCGCCCGGGGTCGTGCTCAGGCGTATCGCCTCGTCCCAGATCCCATTCGATCAGATTGATCATCACGCCATCGGGATCGCGCAGGGTCATCTCGCGCTGCTTCACCTGATCGTTGACCTCCAGGTGCAACGGTGCACACAGGCAGGTGCCGCCGGCCTCCTCCAGGCGCGCATGCACCGGGGTCAGGTCCTTGCAATAGAACACCAGACAGGCCTCGCCGAGATTTGCAGACGCGGCATTGCGGGTCACGGGCAGCGGTGCCGGCCCGCGCAGCTCGAACAGGCCGACCATGCCGATCGCGGGGCCAGGTGCCTTCAGGATTACGGCGCGGGTCTGTGTGCCCGACGGCATGCCCAGCAGCCGCCACGCGTTGCCGTCGGTGAGCTCACCTTCGAAGAAAGTTTCTTCCAGGCCGAGCAGATCGCGATAGAAGCGCGTGGAGGCGGCCAGGTCGCGCACGAACAGGGCGCTTCTGATCATCGGACTGGTGCGTGGCATCGGGGGTCCCTTGCAGTGCTGTCGCTGTGTTCACGGGCCGGCGTCGAAAGCCGATTTCAGCCAGTCGATCGCCGGTGTTTCAGGGTGCCCCGACAGCGCAACGACATCGAAGCGAACGGGCGGCACCTGGCGGTTTCGGGTCATCAGGTAGTGACGCATCGCCGCCACCAGCCGGCGCTGCTTGGCCGGCGTGACCGAGGCGGCCGCACCGCCGTGGCTGGCAGTCCTGCGGTAGCGTACCTCGACGGCGACCAGTGTTGCGCCGTCGCGCATCACCAGGTCGATCTCGCCGAGGCGGCAGCGGTGATTGCGCCGCTCGAGTTCAAGGCCGTGGCGTTGCAGGTGCGCCAGGGCGAGGGACTCCCAGCGGGCCCCGTCGGTCATCGCAATGCGCCACCGAGCTCCGCGTCCTCGAGCTCAGGCTCGGGCGCCTCGAGCAACTCCAGCTCAGGCAGGTCCAGCGTCGCCGGTCGGCCGGCGCGAAACTGTGCCCAGGACAGCGCGCGCCGGATGCGCCCGTCACCGGACAGCGTCAGCCTGCCGCTCATGCCGTCGACCGTCGGCATACCGGTCTCGATGGTGGCCGAGAACAGCAGCGGCACGAGCCGGTAGGCGTCGAAACCCATCGCGTAGAGGCGCCCGAGCCGATCGCCCTGGCCAGGCCAGGCAGCTTCAATCTGTGATTTCAGGCGCTGCATGCTCTCGTCGGGATCGAGCAGCCATGGCGCATCAGGGAAAATGATGCCGTTGAGATCGCCGTCAGCGCCGCCACCTGGCTGATACACGGCCGAGGGCGCGTAGGTGGGCAGGTTGCCGGCGAAAAAATATCGCAACTGCGGCCTGATGAGTCGCGCATGCGGTGTACGGGCGGCCAGAAACAGGAAGTCGGCATCCTGACGGCGACGCGGCTGGAACTCCAGCTGCGTACCCGCCAGCGCGGCAAGCCTGCGACGGCGCGCCTCGCTTTCGTCGAGCTGCAGCATGCGTGTGATCGGCTGAGAGAAGTCCTGCTCCCAGGTGTCGTAGTTGGCGTAGTCGATCAGTCGACCGCCCTGGGCACTCAGCGCGCTGCTGAAGCTTGCCAGCAGGCGACGGCCCCATTCGTCGTCGGGCACCAGGGCGATGGCGCGGCCGCCGTGACGCAGGCTGGCCAGCTGCGCCACCTGTTCGACCTCGTCCTCGGGGGCAAGTGCAAACTGGAAGAAGTTGGGGGGTGGCAGGGCACCATCGCCGAGGTGATTGAGCGCCAGCGTGGCGACAGGACCGGCCAGCGATTCGATGGCCATGACCTCTTCGCGCAGCAGCGGCCCGACGATGAAGTCTGCGCCATCGAGCATCGCCTGCTGATAGACCTCCGCGATGGCGCGGTCGCCGGAGTCGTAGACTTCGATCACTGAGCGCGCCCGTGTATCCCTGCCGTGTTCGAAATAGGCGGCCATGAAGCCATCGCGCACTGCCAGTCCCACGCCCTGCTGGCGCCCGGAGAGTGGCAGGATCAGGGCAATACGCTGCGGGTAGTCCATCAGGCTGCGGTAAGCGGCAAGCACTTCATCGATGAGCAGGGCGTTGGCCGGGTGATTGCCGAACGCCTGGCGCCACTGCGCAATCGCCTCGCCGACGCCAAAGGGATTGCGCGCCGCATTGACCGCGACCACGCCCAGCGCCAGCCAGCCGGCCACTTCCGGGTCATCATGGGGCTCACGCGCCGCCGCGAACACGGCGTTGCCGGCCCCCTGCAGGCTGCGCCAGAGCAGCCGCTGATTGTCCAGCAGTGCGGCCTCGCCTGGCGCGAGCCACGCCTGGCGCGCCAGCAGCGCCTCGATCCCGGCGACGGGGTCGCCGAGCATGAACCAGATCTGTCCACGCAGGGCCAGCACGGCGGCCTGCATGCCGTCGGGCAGTGGCGCAGGCAGTCGCGCCAGTGCAGCCTGGGCCTCTTCAGGGCGTTCCTGCGCCAGCGCCAGACCCGCCGCGACGGGCGCCCACACCAGACGCTGCTCACGCGTCTCGACCCGGGCGGGCGCCGGCAGCACGCGTCGCGCATCGGACAATCGATCTGCCGCCAGGTACTCGCGGGCCGCAAGGCTGCCCATGCGCACCTGCTCGGCGGCGGGGCCTGTGCCGGCGAGGCGCTCGAACTCCCGCGCGGCCTCGAGATGGCGGCCCTGACCGGCAAGGTATTCGGCGCGCTGCACCTCCAGCGAGAATGCCGCGCTGTCACGCGACAGCGGCAGATCGCCGCAGGCCGACACCGTCAGCACGGCCAGCAGCCACAATGACCAGAGCCCGGCGCGGCCGGGCAGCGGTGCGCATGCGAAGTTCACGTTCATGTCGAGTCGACTCCTGCCTGCTGCGGTCGGCGGCGTTCACTGGCAGACTTGCGCGACACGCCCCGTCCGCAGGAGAGAAAGCTTTGACCAATACCCCGGGCGTTGTGTTCGTCGTTGCCACGCCGATCGGCAATCTTGACGACCTGAGTGCGCGCGCGCGCGACACTCTCGGTGCGGTGGCGGCGGTCGCGGCCGAGGATACCCGCCGTACCGGGCAATTGCTATCACGTCTGGGCCTGCAGGTCCCGCTCATTTCCCTGCATGAACACAATGAATCGGCCCGGCTCGCACCGTTGCTGGAGCGCCTGGCCGCTGGCGAATCGCTGGCACTGGTGAGCGATGCCGGTACGCCGCTGATTTCCGACCCCGGCTACCAGCTTGTGCGCGCGGCCCTTCAGGCGGGTTACCGCGTCGTGCCCGTGCCCGGCGCATGCGCTGCCATCGCCGCCCTGTCGGTGGCAGGACTGCCCACCGACCGCTTCGTCTTCGAAGGCTTCCTGCCGGCCAGGCAGCAGGCCCGCCGCGCCCGCCTGGAGGCGCTTGCGCCCGAGCCCCGCACGCTGGTGTTCTATGAGGCGGTTCACCGTCTGCCCGACATGCTGGCCGATCTGACCACGGTGCTGGGCAGCGACCGCGAGGCGACGCTGGGGCGTGAACTCACCAAACTGCACGAACAAGTGCTGCATGGCACGCTGGCGAGCCTGAGCGAGGCCGTCGATGCAGGCGACGTCACGCTCAAAGGTGAGTGCGTTCTGGTGGTGGCCGGCAGTCCGCGGCGCGACGCCGACAGCGGTGAGGCGTGGCGGGTGCTGACACTGCTGCGCGCGCAGCTTCCGTCTCGCGAGGCTGTGTCGCTGGCCGCCGCGATCACCGGCGCGCGTCCCAACGTGCTGAAGCGCCTGCTGCATGAGGCACGCCGGGCAGGCGATGCGGATGACCCGGGGGTCGATCAGGCGTAAGCTTGCCGGCGGGGAGTCGGCCGGACAGTCGCGCCGCGGAAAACTTCCGCGGGGAGGAAAGTCCGGGCTCCTGGGGCAGGGTGCCAGGTAACACCTGGGAGGCGCGAGCCTACGGAAAGTGCCACAGAAAATATACCGCCGTCGTTCGCGACGGTAAGGGTGAAATGGTGCGGTAAGAGCGCACCGCGCGGCTGGTAACAGGCGTGGCAGGGTAAACCCCACCCGGAGCAAGACCAAATAGGGGAGCCGCTGCGCGAAAGCGCGGCAACGCACGCCCCGCGTGCTCCCGGGTAGGTCGCTCGAGGCGTGCGGTGACGCGCGCCCCAGATGAATGGCTGTCCACGACAGAACCCGGCTTACAGGCCGGCTCCCCACTTCTCATGCCAG
>CAYLNP010000154.1:0-234 GCA_964384925.1 uncultured Woeseiaceae bacterium | reverse complement strand
GCGGGGCCCGCGCCTGGGCGCCCGCCACACTGAATGTTCCCGGCAGTTCGAGATACCCTCGATAAGCTGCTGATTTCTTGTTCCACCTGTCGCCTTTCGGCGTCATGAAACGTCTCTCGCGAGCGCGTCTAAGTGTTTGTCGAAAAACGGAAAAATAAGCGCTGCGACGGTTGACACACGCGCCAGCCACTCCCTATAGTGTCGGGAAGTGGGAAAAAGTGGGAAATCAGGGGC
>CAYLNP010000153.1:0-6365 GCA_964384925.1 uncultured Woeseiaceae bacterium | reverse complement strand
AGATAGATCAAGGCCCCGCCGATGCCTTCGATCGCCGGGATGTTCAGCTCCATCGGTCCGACATCGGTGACGCCGGGCTTGGCGCCGCGTTCCAGCAGCAGGGAATAAGCCTTGCGCGCATCGCGCACCCGAAAGGCCATCGCGATTGCCGAAGGGCCGTGTTCGTCACGAAACCTGGCAGGGTGACCGGCAGGCTCGGCATTGACGATGAAATTGATATCGCCCTGCCGATACAGCCAGGCGCGCTTGCGCCGGTGGCGGGCGACCCGCGCAAAACCCAGGCGGGTGAACACGTCGTGGAGCAGCGCCGGATCCTCGGCACTGAACTCGACGAACTCGAAGCCGTCGGTGCCCACGGGATTGTCCCAGGCCTGCGTCGGGGGTGCGTGCGGCTCGGTGGTCGCCATCTCTGCCTCCTGATAGGAATACCGCCACGGCGTGCCGGGCGCATCCGCCCAGAATAGGCACAAACCGCTGCCACATGGTTGCAAGTTGCGCGTCGGGAACCCTATGCTTTGCAACAATATTCGAATTGAGCACACGTATAATGCCCAGACAGGCGTTCGATGCCATAGAAAAGCGCATTCTTGCTGCGCTTCAGAAGGATGGACGGCTCACCAATGTGCAACTCGCCGCCGAAGTCGGGCTCTCACCCTCGGCCTGCCTGCGCCGCGTCCAGGCGTTGGAGGCGGCAGGCGTGCTCGCAGGCCATGACGTCCGGCTGGATGCGAAGAAACTCGGTCTCGGGCTGACCGCGTTCGTGCAGGTGCAGATCGTTCAGGACCACGCGCGCGATATCGAACGTTTCCGCGCGACTCTGGCGACGCTGCCCGAAGTGCTGGCCTGCTTTGCCGTGACCGGCGAGCACGACTATGTGCTGCGCGTCGTGGCGCCGGACCTGGAGGCCTATGAAGCCTTCGTGATGAAGCGCCTGCTGAAGCTGCCCGGCGTGCGCCACGTGCACAGCAGCTTCGTGCTCGAAACGGTCAAGGACACCGTGGCCCTGCCGCTGGACTACCTTGACGATTGAATGAGTCCGAGCGAGGAGGAGACGATGGGCGGGATCACGCTGGAGCAGTATCGCCCGCATCACCCGGAGATCGGCGAGGACTTCACTGTGCCTCAGCGCTGGGAGGCCTACAGCGAAGATGAGCATGCGGTGTGGGACCTGCTGGGCGCGCGTCAGGCGACCCTGCTTCCGGATGCCGCGTGCGCCGATTTCCTTGACGGCCTGCGCGCGCTTGATCTGACTTCCGGGGGGATCCCGGATTTCGACAAGCTCTCGGCGACATTGTCGTCACACACCGGATGGCAGGTGGTCGCGGTGCCCGGGCTGGTGCCCGATGACGTGTTCTTCGAACACCTCGCCAACCGTCGATTTCCTGCCGGACGCTTCATCCGCGGGCGTGATCAGCTCGACTACCTGCAGGAGCCGGATGTCTTCCACGACGTCTTCGGCCATGTGCCGATGCTGATGCATCCGGTGTTTGCAGACTACCTGCAGGCCTACGGCGCCGGCGGCCTGCGTGCCCAGGGCCTGGGCATGCTCGATCATCTCGCGCGGCTTTACTGGTACACAGTCGAATTCGGGCTGCTGCGCACCGACGAGGGCCTGCGGATCTTCGGCTCCGGCATCGTCTCGTCGGCCTCGGAGTCGGCGTTCTGCCTGGAAGACCCTTCACCCAATCGCGTGGCCTTCGATCTGCTGCGCGTGATGCGCACGCGCTACCGGATCGATGACTTCCAGCAGACGTATTTTGTCATCGAGAGTTTCGATCAGTTGCTCCACGAGACCGCGGAGCGTGACTTTGCACCGGTGTACGAGGCGTTGCGTGAGCTCGAGGACCTGCAGCCCGATGCATTGACCGCCGAGGACACGATTCTTCATCGCGGCACGCAGCGCTATGCCAGAACGCGCGCCTGAGCGTCAGAACGACGAAAGCCCCGTGGCCTCCATGAGGCGATAGCGCCAGTAGCGAAGGCGGGAATCATCCGCATAGCTGTCGAACGGCAGGCTGTAGCTGCGATCGGCCTCATTCGTCCATCGCATCGAGAAGTAGGCGGCAGCATCGCGCAACGCCGGCAGTGTCATCGGTCCGTGCAGGTGCACGTTGGTCTCGAGGTTGTAGTTCTCGAGATTGCGGCGCGTGTAATTGGCCGAGCCCAGCAGAAGGTCGCCTTGGTCGCCTGACTGTCGCAGCAGCAGCTTGCTGTGACACTGCTCGCCACGTGTGTGGCACCAGCGCACCGGAATCCCGGCGCGATGCAGGGCCATGCCGACCTGCCGGTTGGGGATGCCGTTCTTCTCGCGCCCGAACGCATCGCGATTGGGGTCCAGCAGCACTTCAATCTGCACGCCGCGTTCGTGGGCCGCGAGCAGTTCGCGCAAGAGCCCGCGGTGGGAGAAGTAGAACATCGCCAGCTGCAGCCGGTCGCCCGGCACCGAGGTGCCGATCAACGCAAGGGCCGCCTCAAGGATGCGACGCTCTGTCAGTACCCTGAGCGTGGCGTCAGCCTCCGGGACGTCGCCCGCCTGCCCGGTCGGCTCCACATCCGGTGAGGAGAGCGCCTGCGCAGACGAAAGCGCAGACGAAAGCCCAGGCAACTCTGCAGCGCCTGACATCCGCGCGACCGCGCGCTCGGTTTCCAGCACCGCCAATGCCGCAGGACCGGAGAAGCGCAGGGCCACATTGCCATGACGGCTGCTGCCATCGTGCGGATTCGCGGAGGTGACCAGCGCTGCCCACTCGTCGCCCGCATCGGCGATCAGCACCTTGCGGTGGTTGGCCTTGAAATTCAGCACGCGCAGATAGCTGCGGATGGACGCCTGACCTTCGCCCAGCGGCTGCGGCAGCCAGCCGCTGCCGTTGGAGTCGCCCAGCCAGCGACAGCATAGCCGCCAAAGCCCCGACCACGCCGGGTTGGAGTCGCGCAGCGGATCCAGATCGGTCATCACGATATCGATCCCTGCGTGCTCCAGCGCCAGCAGATGATCCGGGCGCAGGCTGTCGTAAAAGGTGTTGATCGGGTCGGTGATCAACACGATCTGCAGCTCCGGATGACTGCTGCGCTGGGCAATCAGGCTGTCCGCGAGTTCACGGGACAGCCGGCGATGGCCTTCACCGCCTTCGCCTGCAAAATCGTTGAACAGGAACATGTCCAGCACGATCAGTCGCCGCGCATCGCGAATCATCGCGAACAGCGCATCAAAGATCTGCTGCTCGATGGCGCTGGCGCCTTGGGCGTCGGTGTAGCTGGTGTCGGCGAGAAATGCCGCGTCACGCACAGGAAGCGCGGCGCTGGCGGTGGAGATGCCTTCAGGTAGCGGCTTGACCGCGTGATAGCTGGCCGTGATCAGATAGATCACGGCCAGGATGGCCAGGGCCGGGCCTCGCCATCGGCGTGGGGTGCTCACGCCTCAGGCGGCGTGAGCGGGCAGACCCCAGGGTCCGTGATAGCCTTTCGGCAGTCCGGCATCGGGCGTGAATCCATACATCTCTTCGCCCGGCAGCGCGGCGATGACGATGTCGCGCACCACCATCAGCCTGTCCAGATCGATGCCGGTCTCGTAGCCCATCGCATCGAGCATGAAGACGAGATCTTCGGTGACGATGTTGCCGCTGGCGCCGGGCGCGAACGGGCAACCGCCGAGACCGCCCAGCGAGGCATCCAGCGTCGTGATGCCGACCTCGAGCGCGGCCAGCGCATTGGCCAGCCCCAGTCCGCGGGTGTTGTGCAGGTGCACGCCGGTGAGCGCGGCGTCGCCGACCTCGGCACGCACCAGCCGGATCAGCCGCTGCAACTGGGCCGGGTTGGCATAGCCGGTGGTGTCCGACAGGCCGACTTCGTCGCAGCCCAGCGCCATGAGCTTCACGGCCAGCTCGACGACCTTGCGTTCGTCGACACGGCCTTCCAGCGTGCAGCCGAACGCCGTCGAAAGTCCGCCCTCGAAATGCGGGCGCTGATTTTTCGGCAGGGTATCCAGCAGTTCGACGATGGCGCGCACCTCTTCGAAGACCTGATCGTGGGTCTTCTTCAGGTTTTTCATGCTGTGGGTCTCGCTGACCGACAGCGGCAGGGTGATCTTGTGCGCGCCGGCGGCGATGGCGTTCTGGGCACCCTTGAAGTTCGGCACCAGAGCCGCGACGGTCAGACCGGGAATGGTCCTGGCGTAGGCGACGATCTCCGCGGTATCGGCAAGCTGCGGCAGCAGTTTCGGCGGCACGAATGAGCCGACCTCGATCTCCGGCACGCCGGCAGCGGCTTCTGCTGCGATCCACGCCTTCTTGGCCTCGGTAGGCATGATCGCGCTGATGCTCTGCAGCCCGTCGCGCGGACCGACTTCGCTGACGAGGATCGACGTGCGTTTACTGGGCATGATCGGGGCTGCCTCCGGTAGAATTGTGCGCCATGCGGCCATTTTAGCTCAGGAGCAGGTCGCCGACCAATTCGCCTGAACCAGCACAGCCACGGGATCCCGCCAGATGACAAGCAGCAACGAACTTCCGCTGAGTGGCCTCAAGGTCGCCGAATTCACCCACATGGTCATGGGACCCGCCTGCGGCCTGATCCTCGCCGACATGGGCGCCGACGTGGTCAAGATCGAGCCGCTCAAGGGTGACAATACGCGCCGGCTGATCGGCTCCGGCTCGGGCTACTTCCCGATGTACAACCGCAACAAGCGCTCGATCTGCCTGGACCTCAAGTCCGAGGAAGGGCGTGAGGCGGCGCTGAAACTCATCGCGCGCGCGGATGTCCTGATCGAGAACTTCAGGCCCGGCGCGATGGACAAGCTCGGCTTCGGGTATGAGGCCATGAGCAAGCTCAATCCGCGGCTGATCTATTGCTCCGAGAAAGGCTTTCTCGCCGGGCCCTACGAACATCGCACCGCACTCGACGAAGTCGCGCAGATGATGGGCGGTCTGGCCTACATGACCGGTCCGCCCGGACGACCGCTGCGCGCCGGGGCCAGTGTCATCGATGTGCAGGGCGGGATGTTCGGCGCCATGGGCGTGCTCGCCGCGCTGGAACAACGCCATCGCACGGGTCGGGGCCAGAAGGTCGTAAGCTCGCTGTACGAAAACACCGTGTTCCTGGTTGGCCAGCATATGGCGCAGTACGCCGTGACCGGCAAGCCTGCGGCGCCGATGCCGGCGCGCATCTCGGCCTGGGCCATCTACGAGGTGTTCGAAACCGGCGATGATGAACAGGTCTTCGTCGGTGTCGTCAGCGATACGCAATGGCGGTTGTTCTGCGAGGCCTTCGAGCTTGCCGAGTTCGGCGCCGATGAAGGCCTGGCGGCCAACGGTGATCGCGTGCGCCAGCGCGAACGGATCATCCCGGTCATCAAGCAGACGTTTCGCGGCTATACCAAGGCCGAACTGATGGCCAAGCTCGAGAAGACCGGGCTGCCGTTCGCACCCATCACCAAACCCGAAGACCTGTTCGACGACCCGCATCTCAACGCCGGGGGCGGACTGGTCGAGATCACCGTGCCCAATGGCGAATACGCCGGCGCCAGGGCCAAGCTGCCGGCGCTGCCCCTGGAGATGGCCGACCAACGTTTCGGCCTGCACCATGACGTGCCGCGTGAGGGGCAGCACAGTGCGCAGGTGCTTGAAGAGCTGGGCTATTCCAAGGCGCAGATTGCCGCAATGCTCAAGGCCGGCCAGGTCGCCGGCGAGTAGCGGGGGGTCGGGTGTCTCCTGCGGGCGGTCTTCGGCGGAAATAAAGCGGACCGAAGGGAGCCATTCCGCCGAAGACCTCCCGCACGAGACACCATCGGGGCTCCAGCAAACACCATTGGACCTAGGCGTAGATCCAGGGACGCGTTTCGCGATCACGCGCCATGAACGCGCGGATCGTGTCGTCATGTTTGAGCGTCATCGCAATCTGATCCAGCCCCTCCAGCAGCATCTCCTTGTCGGCGGCGGCGATCTCGAATGACCACTCGCCGTCCTGCGCATCGCGCACGCGTTGCGCCGGCAGATCGATCGCAAGTTCGGCTTCGGGGTGTGACTCGTGCAGCGCTGCAAGGCTGCCCACCGTTCCCTCATCGAGGCGAATTGGCAGAATGCCGTTGCGCACACAGTTGCCGTAGAAGATCGAGCCGAAGCTGGGCGCGAGGATGGCGCGGATGCCGAAATCCTTGAGTGCCCAGACGGCATGCTCGCGCGACGATCCGCAGCCGAAGTTGATACCGGTGAGCAGGATGGTCGCATGGCGAAATGCCGGCCGGTTGAGCACGAAATCCGGGTTTTCCTCGCGCGTGGCGACATCGCTGTAGCGCCAGTTCGCGAACATGCCCTCGCCGAGTCCTTCCTTGGAGACACGCTTCATTTCGCGGCTGGGGATGATGGCGTCGG
>CAYLNP010000152.1:0-6384 GCA_964384925.1 uncultured Woeseiaceae bacterium | reverse complement strand
GGGCTGCGCCTGACCTCGCCGGCGAGCGATCCGGCGCTGGTGGGGGCGATCGTGCGGCGGCTCGACCAGGCCGGATTGAGTGTGGATGAACTGATGCTGCGAAGCGCGAGCCTGGATGATGTGTTTCTCTCCATTACCGGCCATCCGGCAGTCGAGGATGCCGGCAATGGCGCCACGGCGAAGGTGACGTCATGAGCGGCCGATTTGAAGCGCCCGAACCAGTGCTCTCAACCCGCATCGGCTGGCTGCAGGGCTTGCGCCAGACCCGCACGCTGGCATGGCGTTCCCTGCTGCAGATTCGTCACAACCCGTGGGAGCTGGGCGATTTCAGCATCCAGCCCATTCTGTTTCTGCTGATGTTCATGTTTGTCTTCGGCGGCGCCATCGCCGGTTCCACTGAAGATTACCTGCGTTTCATCCTGCCGGGCGTGATTGTCATGAACATGGTGTTCGTGACCGTCTACGTCGGCCACGGCCTCAATACAGACCTGACCAAAGGCGTGTTCGATCGTCTGCGTTCGCTGCCGATTGCCCGCTGGGCGCCGCTGGCCGGGCGCATTGTGGCCGATCTGGTCAAGCAGGCCTGGTCGATTCTGCTGCTGCTGGGCGTGGGCTTTATTCTGGGCTTTCGGCTCGGCACCTCGCTGCTGGAGCTGCTGGGGATGATCGGGCTGGTGCTCACCGTCGCCTTGGCGATGTCATGGGTGATGGTGCTGGTCGGCGTGATGGCGCGCGACCCGGAGCACGTTCAGCTTTTCGGCTTCACCGCGCTGTTTCCGGTTACGTTTATCAGTAATGTGTTCGTACCGGTGGACACCATGCCGGAGTGGTTGCAGGGGATCGTGAATGCAAACCCCGTCTCGATTCTTGCGGATGCCTCGCGGGGACTGCTGGTAGGCGGTCCGGTACTGGCGCCGGCGCTGTGGTCTCTGGCCTGGGCGCTGATCATCACCGCCGTGTTCGCACCGCTGTCCGTGTGGGCCCTGAATCGGCGACTGATGCGAAGCTAGGTCGGTTTGTCTGGTCAGATGACGCGTGAATAGCGCGGCTGCTCCGCCGATACCCGGTGAAGGTGCGCGTCGAAGGCCATCGCGACGGGTGCTTCAGCGCCCTAGTGCTTCAGAATGACGTAGAACGCATGGATGATGCCGGGGATGAAGCCGAGCAACGTAAGAAGTATGTTCAGCCAGAAGTGTCCCTTCAGCCCGACCTCCAGAAACACCCCCAGAGGCGGCAGAAGTATGGCGAAAATCATCTTGATGGGGTCTGTTGCGGTAACGGCCATGGTGTCTCCTTAGTACCCAGCGCACCCGTAAGAATAGCTGAGGACACATAGCCGGTATGTGCGAGATGCCACACGACCCGCTCTCCGAGCCCGCCTGAGGGTGACTTGTGACCGGTCGGTTACGGCCCGCTGGTGCTTTGCCCCGGTTCTCGCTGATTGTGTATAGTCGCCGAAAACTGCCGGATGACTTTCTCAGCACAGCCTCGGACTCTGCGATGATGATGAGCGCAAAGGCCTGTCTAGTCACCGTGATCGCCCTGGTCATGGTGACGGTCGGTTCCCGAGCCGAGGGGTGCACCCGGGCGGTGTACCTCGGGCCCGATGAGCGGGTGCTGACCGGGCGAACCTTCGACTGGCGTCTGCCCATCACCTCGAATCTTTGGGTTTTCCCGCGCGCCATAGCACGCCAAGGCCTCGCCGGTCCGCGGTCAGCCGGTTGGACCTCGAAGTACGGAAGTCTGGTTGTCTCCGGGTACGACATATCAACCGTCGACGGCATGAACGAGGCAGGCCTTGTTGCCAACCTGCAATGGCTGGTGATCGCCGAGTACCCCGAGGATGATGGCGAGACCCCGCGTATTTCGCTGTCGATCTGGGCGCAGTATTTTCTTGATAACTTCGCCACGGTCGCCGAGGCCGTGGAGCATTTGCAGCAACATCCTATGGACGCAGTGACGGGGGAGGTGCCAGGTCAGCCGGGCAGAATGACAACGGTCCATCTGGCGCTGTCAGACGCGACCGGAGACAGCGCCATCCTCGAGCATGTCGGTGGCAGGCTGGTTGTCCACCACAGTCGCGAATTTCAGGTTTTGACAAACGAACCGCGCTTCGCCGATCAACGGGCGATCACGCGCTACTGGAGCAGGATCGATCCCACCACATTTCTGCCGGGCACCGGGCGCGCCGAGGATCGCTTTGTGCGCGCGTCATTCCTGATCAACGCGATTCCCAAAACCGATAACCCGCGAGAGGCGGCTGCAGCAGTGTTCAGTGTGATGCGCAATGTCTCTGCACCGTATGGTGTGTCGATCAACGACCAGCCGAACCTGTCGATGACCCGTTGGCGCGTGGTGGCCGACCAGAAGGAGCGGCTTTACTATTTCGAATCGGTGATGTCACCGAACGTGTTCTGGGTAGATCTGACCAAGCTCGATTTTTCGCATGGCGCGGGTGTGCACATGCTCGATCTGGGGCTTGATCAGGTGAACATCTTTTCGGGCGAGGTGTCCGGACAATTCACCCGCGCGGAGCCGTTCGAGTTCGAGCACGCAGAGTGAATCGCCAAGGCCGAAGCCACGGGCGCGTGTCCCTCCATCGAGCAGGGCTGCGCCGCATCTGAAGGGGCCGTCCTTTGGGGCCTGGCCCACGGCACGATACCGGGTGAGTCGAATCGAAGGCTAAGTTAGAGACCGAACCGAAGAAGTTCTGACAATCTCCTAAGCTGGGCTTTGTACTTCCGAATAGCCCTTTCCTTTAGGAGATAGAACATGAAGACGTTCAAAACACTGGCTGCATGTACGTTGATTGTCCCGCTGACCTTGGGTGCATCTGCGGTCTACGCGCAGGAGCGGACACCGGACCAGGAGCGTGCGCAGGAGCAGCGTGAAATGCAGCGCCCGGCCGACGAGAGACGCGGTGCCGAGGGTGCCCAGCGCCAGGGCATGCAGCAGCGGGGTACGGCTGGCCAGGCGGACAAGGACAGGATGGATCGCACGGGCCCGACGGCGGGCACTCAGCACCAGTCCGGCGGGAAAGCGACGCTGACGCGCGCGCCAGCCAATGCCTTTCATGTGGACTGGCTGATGGGTAAGGAAATCAACGCTCAAGCGGGCGACGACACGATCGGCACCGTCAACGATGTGCTGATCGGTGAAGATGGCAAAGTGGTTGCCGTGATCGTGGGTGTCGGCGGCCTGCTGGGCATGGGAGAGCGGGAAGTGGCGATTCCCTGGGACGCGATCCAGCACACGCGTGATGAGGATGGTGATAGTGAGTTCACGACCAACATGACGCAGGCCTCACTCGAGAGCGCCCCCGAGTATGATCGGGATGCTACCAGCACGACCGGACGTGACGCTGCAGGCACACGCGACCGGGACACCGGCACTGCGCCACGCTATTGATACGACTCGTGAGTCGAGAGCATGGCTCCCTGGAGACAGGCGGCCATGCTTTTTGGCGTGATCAATGCTGATTGGGCGGGCCCGGATACCGCGCGTTGCCTTTGCGCAGGCCAAGTCAACTGGATTTAGTCGCCAGCGCCTTGACCAGTTGCGCCATGGTCATGGCGCTTCTTCCGGAGATGCCCCGGGCCTGCGCCATGACGTCGCAATGCCGGCATGTTCTTCCTGCGCCAGTACCTTGGCCAGCAGACGATAGGCCTTTGTCGTGTCACCATCGGGTACGAGAAAGACGGACAATTATTTCCGCTGTGGGGCAGAAGCCTTTTGTGGCGGCCCTTGCAGAGGAATCGGTCCGCCGCGTCCCACTGTGGAGCAGTCGGCGGGATACTGTTCGCGTGGATGGGATACCCCCGACCTCCCCAACCCCATGAGCGCGCGGGCGCTCAAGCCATGTGATCCATTGCGTTGCCCGACCAGAGTGGCATGTGCACTCCAATTTACGTGAAGCGCTGAACGGCAAGACTGGCCAGCCAGGCAAACAGGCCGAAAGAGACGAGCAGCGCAAATATCGCGACGTAGCCGTCACGAAAGATGGTTGCCAGGCCAAATGTAACCCAGGCGATGGCAGCGATGTTGGAGCTGAAAGGGATAGCCTCCAGAAACGGCATCACCAGCGCGACCAGAATGCAGGCCACCGCAATCAGATATACGCCCCAGCCTTTGGTTACCGGCTCCAGGCGTGAGCTGAACAGGCGGTCAAGGATTTTCGCGGGCCTGTCCATCCATCCCAGAAACCGCCCCAGCTTGTCACGGCTGATGGATCTGCGACGCAGCCATGCCGGCAACCAGAATTCGTGTTTGCCGAACAGGACCTGTCCGGCCGTGAGGATGACCACGGCCGCCATCATGGTGGGGACACCGGGCACATCGCCAATCAGCGGTGCCATGGTGACGAGGCCAGCCAGCAGAATGACCGGGCCAAACGAGCGTGGTCCGATGATCTCAAGAACGCTCTGGAGCGTCACCGGATCTTCGTTTTCATCGATTGACCGTATCCGTTGCACCAGCGCTGCGAGGCTATCGATGTCATTGCTCATCCCTACACACCGTCGTTGGGTTGTACGCCTGGCGCCCGAAGGCCAAACCATCAGTCTAGCAAGCTGTGGTAGAGAAAACCTCGCCCTCTCGGCGGCACCTCGCGGCCACCTTCGACTGTGTCCGAGCAGTTGCGCAGCGTGCGAAAGTGAGCAACGCAGGCGGATCATGTGTCGTCTTGCGCCGCTCGGCAATGATGCCCCCAAGGTGTCCGACCGCACTGTCGCGGCCGGAAGCCCGCTCTAGACTCGTGACGTATTTGTCACGTGGTTCGGGGAGTGGCCCATGGCCAAGCCATCGGAGCGAATCTCCGATTTGCACAAGCGATATCGATTTCTAAGGACGATCTTGGACGGCGACTGCGCGCCCTGCTCGCCGACCCGGCGCGGTTGGACGCGCTGCAGCGGCATGTCGCCTCGCTAGGTCGACTCGATGGCGCCACCCAGATCGCGGCCCTGGCGCTTGAAGCCGCGAGGGAAGTGCAAGAAGGAGTTGCTGGAGCGTACGAGTGCTGAGCCCGTGCACCTGACTTTCGACGATGGGCCCGATCGGCGCTGGACACCGCGCGTGCTGGAAGTGCTGGCGGTCCATGGTGCCTTCGCCACCTTTTTCATGGTGGGTAAGCAGGCGCTGGCGCATCCCGAGCTTACGCGTGCGGTGGCGGCAGCCGGACACGGTCTCGGTAATCACAGTTTCAGTCACCGTCACCCCTGGCGCATGCGTGAAGCCGACGCCCGGTATGAGGTACGCGACGGCGCGAGGGCCCTGGAAGATGTATGCGGCAGGCGGGTGTCGTCGTTCCGTCCGCCGTTTGGTCGTGCGCGTGCCTGCATGACAGCCGAAGCAGCGCTTTGCGGTCAGACACAGGTGCTGTGGGATCGCAGTGCGATCGACTGGGGGCCGCTGGGGCGCGGCACCTGGATCGCGCGCCCGCTGAGGCGGGTCCAGCCCGGTGATATCATCCTCATGCACGACGGTGCGGGCAAACACAACCGCCCGGACCAACTCCTGCAGGTGCTGCCCGGGCTGCTGCGCCGCTTCGGAGTCGCGGGCATGCTTGCCTCCGCATCGGCAGTTGAACTGTGAACAGCGATTACCGCGAGAGCGTCAGGCGAATGGCCAGATTTCAGATGCTCGCCCGTGCGGGATATGCCTCGCGCGGCATTGTTTTTATTATCGTCGGTTGTCTTGCGGCGCTCGCGGCTCTCGGTGAGGGCGGCAGTACGACCGACAGCCGCGGCGCCCTGGTCACCGTCCTGACCGCGCCCTTCGGCGAGGTATGGCTCACGGCGCTGGCGGCAGGATTGATGTGCTTTGCGGCGTGGCGGGCGGTGCAGGCGCTGCTCGATGCCGATGACCACGGCACCAGCTTCAAGGGACTGGTCATCCGAGCGGGGCTTGCGGTCAGCGGCATCACCTACACCAGTCTCGGGGTGGTTGCGTTGAGCATGGTATTCGGGTGGGGGTTGGGCGGCGGCGGGGGTTCCAGCGAATCGTGGACCGCCGAGTTGCTCAGCCAGCCCGCTGGTGCGTGGATGGTCACCCTCGTCGGGGCCGCGATCATCGGCGTTGGGATTGCGCATTTCGTCAAGGCCTGGAAGGCGAGCTTCGAGCGTCACTTCGCGATGACACAGCGGGAGCGGGCGGTCATCACTCCAGTGAGCCGGTTCGGCCTGGGCGCGCGCGGGGTGGCATTTCTGATCGTCGGCGCATTGTTCATTGCTGCCGCGATTCAACATGACCCCAGCAAAGCGGGCGGGCTGAGCGATGCCTTCCGCGCCCTGCAGCAGCAGCCGTTCGGACCCACGCTGCTGGCGACGCTGGCGTTCGGACTCATTGCGTTCGGGGCTTACGGCATCATCGAAGCGCTGTACCGACGCG
>CAYLNP010000151.1:0-6448 GCA_964384925.1 uncultured Woeseiaceae bacterium | reverse complement strand
GCAGACTGAAAACGAAATCCTCGGCCGTCACCGGGTCACCGTTCGACCAGCGGGCATCGTCTCGCAGATTGAAAGTGTAGATGAGTCCGTCGTCGCTGATGTCCCAGGATTCGGCCACGCCCGGCACGACGCTGCCATCGCGCGCACCGGAGGTCAGGCCCTCGTAGAGATCACGCTGCAGGTTGGCTTCAGGTACGCCTTCGCTCTTGTGAGGATCCAGGGATTGGGGCTCGGCGCCATTGCCCCGGCGCAGCACCTGGCGTTCCGCGAGTTCACTGCCCGAGGCGCCGCCGATCTCGACCACCGCGCGTGACTCCGGAGCGTCCGCGCCGCCGCAGCCGGCCAGAGCAAGGGCGGCCAGCGCAGCGACGCCCATGACGCAATGCAACGGTCGGATCAGATTCATAGTGTGGCTTCCTGAACAACGGATCGACGCCGGATCGGCGAACCCTATCATACGGACCCGGCCCCGCGGCGGCGCGTCAGAGGCCGCCTGCAACCCGGTTCGTCGTGACCTCGGGGGTGGCCCGCCCCGCCGACTTCTTCAGGTGAATCAGCAGCAGTGAGATGGCCGCCGGCGTGACGCCTGCGATGCGCGAGGCCTGTCCGATATCGACCGGCCGGATGCGCGCAAGTTTCTCGCGGACCTCGTTGGACAGGCCCGCCACCGCGCCATAATCGAGGTCTGCGGGCAGGCGGGTGGCGTGCTGGCGCCGGCTGCGATCGATTTCGGCCTGCTGGCGGGCGATGTAGCCTTCGTAGCGCACGCGGACCTCCACCTGGGGTCCGATCTGCTCGGTGATGTGCGCCGGCAGCTCGGCCGGCGCCGGCGTAGCGCCGACGGCGGGCAGGTCCGCGAGCATGGCATGGGTGACGCCGGGGCGACGCAGCAGCTCCAGTGCGTGGGTCTCGCGCGAGAGCGCGCCGCCCAGGGCGTGGGCCAGGGGCGTCCCGGCGGGGATCTGTTCGGGGCGCAGCAGCAGCGCGCCCAACCGCTTGGTTTCCGCCTCGACGGCCGCCTGCTTGGCCGAGAACACCTGCCAGCGCCGCGCATCGACCAGGCCAAGTTCGCGTCCCTTCGGTGTGAGGCGCGCATCGGCATTGTCCTCACGCAACAGCAGCCGGTACTCGGCGCGGCTGGTGAACATGCGGTACGGCTCGCTGGTGCCCAGCGTGATCAGATCATCGACGAGTACCCCGATGTAGGCCTCGTTGCGCGCCGGCGTCCAGCCTTCGCCGCCAGCCACCGCGCGCGCGGCATTCAGCCCGGCCAGCAGCCCTTGGGCTGCCGCCTCCTCGTACCCCGTGGTGCCGTTGATCTGCCCGGCGAGGAATAGCCCCGGCACGAAGCGCGACTCCAGCGTGGGCGAGAGGTCGCGCGGATCGAAAAAATCGTACTCGATGGCGTAGCCCGGGCGGGTGATGCGGGCCTGCTCGAAGCCCGGAATCGTGCGCACGAAGGCACTCTGCACATCGAAGGGCAGGCTGGTGGAGATGCCGTTGGGGTAGAGCTCCCGGGTGGACAGGCCCTCGGGCTCGACAAAGATCTGGTGGGACTCGCGGTCGGCGAAGCGCTGCACCTTGTCCTCCACCGAGGGACAGTAACGAGGCCCGGTGCCTTCGATGCGCCCGGCCACCATCGGCGAGCGATGCAGTGACGCGGCGATGATCGCATGGGTCTGCGGCGTGGTGCGGGTGATCCAGCACGGCACCTGTCGGGGGTGGTCCTCGCGGCGGCCCAGGAAGGAAAACACCGGCACCGGTGTATCGCCGGGCTGGGCCTCGAGCTTGGAGAAATCCACACTGTTGCCGTCGATGCGCGGCGGCGTACCGGTCTTCAGGCGGCCGACGCGAAACGGCAGCGCACGCAGGCGCGCAGCAAGTGCATTGGACGGCGGGTCACCTGCCCGGCCGCCGGCATACTGAGATTCGCCGATGTGGATGCGACCGCCCAGAAACGTACCGACCGTCAGCACGACCGCCGGGGCGCGAAACTCGAGCCCCATCTGCGTGACCACGCCGACGGCACGGCCACGCTCGACGATCAGGTCCTCCACGCCCTGCTGGAACAGCGCAAGGTTCGGCTGGGATTCCAGTGCAGCGCGGACGGCATTTTTGTAGAGCAGACGGTCGGCCTGTGCACGCGTCGCGCGCACCGCAGGTCCCTTGCTGGCGTTGAGCGTGCGGAAATGGATACCCGCGACATCGGCGGCGCGCGCCATGATGCCGCCCAGGGCATCGATCTCGCGCGCAAGATGCCCCTTGCCGATGCCCCCGATGGCCGGGTTGCAGCTCATCTGTCCGAGCGTATCCAGGTTCTGCGTCAGCAGCAGCGTACGTGCACCCATGCGCGCCGCGGCGAGCGCCGCTTCGGTACCGGCATGACCGGCACCGACGACGATGACATCGAAATCCTGTTTCATCTGTTCCACGGACGCACCAGTGGGTGGATGGTTAGGACGCGATTCTAGCAGCTCGAGCGGCAGTACCCTGACGGCAGGCCGGAAGACGATTCGCGACCCCGGTCCTGTTGATGCGCGGCGGGCCTGCCTACAATGCCGACCCCATGAACTGGCTGCAGGCAATCATTCTGGCGATCGTGCAGGGGATCACTGAGTTCCTGCCAGTCTCCAGTGCTGCCCACCTGATTCTCGTCCCGGTGCTCACCGGCTGGGAAGACCAGGGCCTGGCCTTCGACGTCGCCCTGCACATCGGCAGCCTTGCCGCGGTGGTCTGGTACTTCCGTCGCGAGCTTGGCGTCATGGCGCTGGACTGGTTCGCGTCGCTGCGGGGTCGCGGCCTGACCGCCGATGCGCGGCTGGCCTGGGCGGTCGGTCTGGCCACGATTCCCGTCGGGCTGGCGGGCCTGATCTTCCGCGACCAGGTCGAACTGCTGCTGCGCTCACCGCTGGTGCTGGCCGGCTCGCTGATCGGCTTCGGCCTGCTGCTGGGCTGGGCGGACTGGCGCAGGCACGGCCAGCGCAGCGAGTACGAGATCGGCTGGCGCGCGGTGCTGGTGATCGCAATGGCCCAGGCGCTGGCACTGATTCCGGGGACCTCGCGCTCGGGCATCACGATGACCGCGGCGCTGCTCGTGGGCATGAGCCGTGAAGGTGCGTCGCGCTTTTCCTTCCTGCTGTCGATTCCGGTGATCTTTCTGGCCGGCGCGCTGGAGACCCGTTCGCTGATAGCGACGGCCGCCGAGGTCGACTGGTGGCTGCTGAGCGTGGCGACGGTGGTCTCGGGCATCAGCGCCTACCTGTGCATCCACTATTTCCTCGCCTTCATCCGGCGCATCGGCATGCAGCCCTTCGTGATCTATCGCATCGCGCTCGGGCTGCTGCTGGTGGCGATCTTCTGGCGGCCGATACAGGCCGTCTGACCTTGCCGCGCGCTTGGACGCTGAACTGGCCGACACCACGCCTCAGCCCATCAGGCCCTCGCGACGATAGAACACGGTGGCCAGCCAGGCGACCAGCGCACCGGCCACCAGCGTGCTGACGACGGACACCGCAACGAAGGTCGTATCCACCGGCTCATTGCGGATCACCGCGGTCATCAGCAGGTGCTGGCTGAGGCTGGGGATGGTCATCAGCGCGGCGGTCGGCTTCACCGAGAGGAAGGCGGCGAACAGAATGGGCAGCGTGGGCACGACGATCAGCAGGCCCACATAGGTCTGGGCTTCCTTGTAGGTTTTCGTGAACGACGCAACCAGCGTCATCAGTGCCGCCCCCAGCAGCACGAAGGGTGCCATCAGCACGAAGCCCAGCAGCACGACGCGCGGCCCGAAGTTTGCGCTCATGCCCAGTGCTTCCAGCGAGACGAATGACAGCGCGACGCTGAAGGCCAGCAGCGTGATGGCCAGCGACAGCAGCATGTAACAGCAGGTCGCAGCGATCTTGCCCAGCAGCAGCGTGCTGCGCGACACCGGCAGCGTCAGCAGCGGCTCCAGGCTGCCACGCTCGCGCTCACCGGCGGTGGCGTCGATGGACAGGTACAGCCCACCCATCAGCATCGCCGCCAGCAGGAAGTAGGTCATCATGCCCAGCAAAAGCGAGGCCCGGCCGGTGGCCGTAGAAACATCGATATCGTCGATGACGATGGGCTGCAGCACCTGCGGACTGATGCCGCGTGCCTGCAGCCGCAACGCGCGCATCTGTGCGCTGTAGGCGTTGAGCACGCCCATCGCGCGACCGACATTGCGTGCGGCGCGCTGCGCAGAGCGGTCCTGCACCAGCTGCACGCGTGCGGGCAGCCCCTGCTCGAAGCGTTCAGGGTAGGCCGGCTCTATCAGCAGGACGACATCCTCCTCGCCGGAACGCACGGCTGCGCGCGCCGCGGCCAGGTCTGCCGGGCCTTCCTGCACGCGCACACCGTTGCGCTCCAGAAATGCCACGAGGTTGGGCGCGTACTCCGCGCCGGTGACCGGCAGGTCCAGAGGGCTTTCGCTGTCGGCGACACTCTGGGTGATGATCACCGAGATCAGCACAGCGAACATGATCGGCCCGAACAGCGGCCCGAACACCAGCGCGGAGGCCAGCGTGCGATGATCGCGCGCGTTATCGAGCAGTTCCTTGCGAACCACCGTCCACCAGGCCCTCATGCGCGCGACGCCACGGCGGTGATTGCGCGCACGAAAACCTCTTCGAGATCACTTTCGGCAAAGCGCTGTCGCAACTCATCAGGCGTACCGGTGGCCGCCACCTGGCCATGCGCGATGATGACGATCTCATCGCACAGCGCGGCGACCTCCTGCATCACGTGGCTGGAGAGCAGCACGCAACGGCCCTCGGATTTCAGTCGCAGGATCAGCTGACGCAACGCGCGCGTGGCCATCACATCGAGCCCGTTGGTGGGTTCATCCAGCAGCACATGCTGCGGGTTGTGGACCAGCGCCCGCGCCAGCGCCACGCGCGTACGCTGCCCCTGCGAGAATCCCTTGGTGCGCCGCCCGGCGAACTCACCGATCTCCAGCAGCTCGATGATTTCTTCGACGCGACGTTGCAGCGCGGCACCTGAAAGGCCTTGCAGCCGGCCGTAGTAGGCGATGTTTTCGCGCGCGGTGAGTTGCGGATACAGGCCGGCACCGTGCGGCAAGGCGCCCATCTCACGGCGCACCGCCAGGGCGTCGTGGCACACATCGTGGCCGCCGATGCGGGCGCTGCCCTCGTCGGGCCGCAGGACGGTGTAGAGCACGCGCAGCGTGGTCGACTTGCCGGCCCCGTTGGGCCCCAGCAGGCCGGTGATACGCCCGTCGCGCGCGGTGAAGCTGACCGAGCGCACCGCCTCGATGCGGCCGAATCGCTTGCTGATGCCCTGGACTTCGATCATGGCGCAGGCCCGGTGAAGTCGAGAAAGAACGGCGCGGCACGCATGTCCAGTGCACACTCGATGTCCAGCGCCGCCGGATCGATGTCGCGCACGAAGCGATCCATCAGCCGCGGCACGCAGCCGCGATGCGCCAGCCCATGCCCCTGGCCCGGCGCGACCACATGGCGTGCGCGCTGCAGATGGGTCATGACCTGCTCGCCGTAGGCCGGCGGGGTGATCGGGTCGAGCTCTCCCGACAGGATCAGGACCGGAACATCGCTGCCAAGCGGGGTGCGCAGATCGTCGTCGAGCAGGCCGGCGGGCCATGCCGCGCAGATCTGCTCGAGGAGCACCAGCTGCTGATCGCCCATGAAGGTGGCGGCCAGCGTTTCGCGCAGTTCGGCATCCAGCGTCACGAAGGGCAGGTCCTCGGTACAGACCACGGCGTTGTGCATGCCCACGGCGAGCATCTGTTCCAGGTCGCCGAGCACGAGCTCCACCTGTGCGCGCATGGGCTCGAGGCGCCCGGCGGCTGCCTCGAACAACAGCAGCGGCATCAGCGCCAGTGTCTCCGGGGCATAAGTCATCAGCCGCAGCGCGGCACGCACATCGTTGCCGGTGAGCACGCGCTCGACCTGACGGCCGGTGAGGGGGTCTGCAATGGTCAGCGTGGCGGGCAGCGTATCCAGCCCGGCGAGCAGGTTGGGCAGGCGCTCGGCCACGCCCGGGAAGCGCCGCGCGCAGGCCTCGTCGGCCTCGCAGCGGTCCATGGTGCGCTCGAAGGTCGACTGCGCGAGCGGCGCAATCTCGGGGCCGAGTGCGACGTCGGCGGGCAGCACCGCATCGAGGATGAGGCTGCGCGTGCTGGCCGGATAGCGCCTCGCGTAGTGCTGCGCGACGCGGGTGCCGTAGGACACGCCGTAGACATTGAGCTGCGGATAACCCAGCGCCTCGCGCACCAGTTCCAGATCGCGCACCGCCGCACTGGTGGTGAAGTGCCGGGGGTCTGCAGGCAGTGTGGCGAGGCAGTCGGCGACGAGTTCGGGGATGCGCTGTTCGGCATTCTCCAGAAGGGCAGGATCCTCTGGCATCTCGCAATCCATGCGCAGGCTCTTGCCGGTGCCGCGCTGATCGACCA